>NZ_JBFTOX010000004.1:0-197306 GCF_056398185.1 Cupriavidus sp. 05L310 | reverse complement strand
TGGAGGTGCAGCACCGTGGCACCGGCGTTGTAGCAGTCAACGGCCTTTTGCACCTGTTCCTCCATCGTCACCGGAATGTCTTCGGGGAAATCCGCCGGCATCCACTCGGGGCCGTAAGGCGCCACGGTGATGACCACTTTGTCCTGGTTTTCGGGGTGCAGGGAATCGTCGAGGAATTGCATGTTTAGTCCTTGTCGGGTTGGGGCAGAGTCAATTGCGCCAGGTCTGTCTGTTCTAGCCGCTTAAAACGGTATGTCGCCAATGATCCCGGCGCGCTCCATCTTGCGATAGCAGGGGGGGTAGTCCATGACGGCGTAGTGCTGGGTCGAGCGGTTGTCCCAGATCGCCACGCTGTTTGGCTGCCAGCGCCAGCGCACCTGGTACTCGGGGATATTGGCCTGGCTGACCAGGTAGTTGAGCAGCAGGCCGGCGCCCGGATTGGCGTCCTGGCCGAAGCGCACGCGCTGCGGCGTGTGGTAGTTGGTGAAGTGCGTCGTGAAGGCGTTGACAAACAGCACCTTCTCGCCGGTCTCGGGATGCGTGCGCACCACCGGATGCTCGGCATCGGGATACTGTGCCTTCAATGCCAGGCGTTTCTCGAGGGGCATGGCAGCGCCGAAGCTGGCCTCGATGCTGTGGCGGGCACGCAGGTCCGCGATCTGGCTCTTGATGTGTTCGGGGAGGTTCTCATAGGCCAGGACCATGTTTGCCCACATGGTATCGCCGCCTACCGGCGGGCCCTCCACGCAGCGCAGCACGCAGCCGAAGGGCGGCGCCACGCGCCAGGTGGCGTCGGTGTGCCAGGCGTTTTCGTAGCGGTCGTTCGGCTGGTCCGGGTTTTTGTAGATCCGCACCAGGCCCGGATGTTCGGGGTCGCTGCCGGCTACCGGGTGGTCTTCCAGCTCGCCGAAAAGGCGGGCAAAGGTAACGTGTTCGGCGCGCGTCATGTCCTGGCCGCGCAGGAACAGCACGCGATGCCGGAGCAGCGCGGCACGGATTTCCGCAAACAGGCCGGCATCGTGAATGGCGTCGGCCAGCTTGATGCCAACCAGTTCGGCGCCGATGGCACAGGTGAGTGGTTCGATACGCATGGTGATCTCTTAGATCGTGAAAACCGAGGAGCCGGTGGTCTTGCGCGATTCCAGGTCCCGGTGGGCTTGCGCCGCGTCCTGCAGGGCGTAGCGCTGGTTGATTTCGATCCGGATGCGCCCGGCCGCGACATGGCCGAACAGTTCGCCGGCCAGTTCGTTCTTTTCGGCGGGGTCGGCGATGTAGTCGGCCAGGGCGGGGCGGGTCAGGTAAAGCGAGCCCTTCATCGCCAGCAGTTGCGGGTTGAAGGGCGGGATCGGGCCGGAAGCCGTGCCCACGCAGACCATCAGGCCGCGGCGCTTGAGCGAATCCAGCGAAGCGTCGAAGGTGTCCTTGCCGACGCTGTCGAACACCACATTCACGCCGACGCCGTCGGTCAGTTCACGCACGCGCCCGGCCACGTCCTCGCGGCTGTAGTCAATGATGTGGTCACAGCCGTGGGCGCGGGCAACGGCCGCCTTGGCCTCGTTCGACACGGTGCCGATCACGGTGAGACCGAGCAGCTTTGCCCACTGGGAGACGATCAGTCCGACCCCACCGGCGGCAGCGTGCAGCAGGATGGTGTCGGTGGGCTTGAAGGCGTAGATGCGGCGCATCAGGTACGCGGAGGTCAGGCCGCGCATGGTCATGGCGGCGGCGGTCGCGCAATCGATGCCGGCGGGCAGCTTGATCAGTGCTGCGGCCGCGATCAGGCGCTCGGTGCTGTACGCGCCCAGCGTATTGAGAAAGCCGGTATAGGTGACGCGATCGCCGACCGCGACCTGGGTCACGCCGGCGCCGACGGCCTCGACCACGCCGGCGGCCTCGACGCCCATGCCGGCCGGCAGGGGCATCGGGTACAGGCCCGAGCGAAAGTACGTGTCGGCGAAATTCAGGCCCACCGCTTCATGGCGCAAGCGGACCTGCCCGGGACCGGGTTCGCCCACGGCGACCTCTTCCCAGCGCAGCACTTCGGGGCCGCCGGTTTCATGGATTCGAATGGCATGTGGCATGTTGATTCCTGTCTCTGATCGTTTTGGCGTTGATTCGGTTTACTTCGCTTCGCTGGTCCATGCCAGCCCGGCCGGGAGCCGTGCGAGACTTGCGTCCGGGCGCGTCCGCGCCATCGCGGCTTCACGCTTGATTGCCGGCATTGCATTCCCCGCTTGCGCGTCCTTGTGTTGATGGAATAGTAGGCGCGCGGCCTGGGGGTGCTCCCCCCAGTGGCGGGGGGGTGGGATACAGGGAAATCCCTGATGCGGGCTGGCAATGCGCCGGGCATGTCTATAATCGGCGACATTAGGTTGCCGATCCCCTCAATCCATCCGGCCAGCCTGGAAACATGCGGTTCTGCCGCAGGCACGCAGTGCGTCGGGATGTACATGCAACGGCACGCGCGGCCGCGCAGCATGCAAACATGGGAAGACTGCCGCGTCTACTTTCATTCGATGACAAATCCAACCAGCGGCGCTGGCGCGACCGCATCGGAATTGCTGCTCAAGACGAGTCCACCGCGCGCACCGCGCCATCTTCTTGCGCGCTCCCGGCTGGGCTCGGACGGCGAGCGCTTTCGCGACCGGCCTGTGACCATCGTGCAAGCGCCTGCCGGCTTCGGCAAGACGTCCCTGCTGATCCAGTGGCACCGCGAGTACATCATGCGCGGCAGCGCGGTTGCCTGGGTGTCGCTGGATGAGCACGACGATCCCGGGCGCCTGTTGCTGGGGCTGACGAGCGCGATTCGCTCAGGCTGCGGGCGGCCGGCGTTCGGCAAGAGCCTGCCGGAAGGGGAAGGATCGTCCCGCGGGTCGCTGGAAGGCTTCACCGCGTGGCTGGCGGAGATTGCGCACGTTGCGCTCGATATCGTTCTGATACTCGATGAAGCCGAGCGATTGCCGGATTCCAGCCGCGATGCGTTGATCTATGTGCTCAACAACCTGCCGCCCAACCTGCGCATCGTGGTGGCGGCGCGCAGCGGGTTCGACACGGTCGTCGACCGCCTTGGCCCTTATGGCCAGTGCGTGAAGGTCGATGCCGGGATGCTGCGTTTCCGCCTGGAAGAGACGATCGCACTGATCGGCAGCCACTTCGACGCCAGTGTCGAAGCCGACGCGTGCGCGAGGCTGCATGACGTGACCGAGGGCTGGCCGCTCGGCTTGCAGCTCGCGCTTTCGGCAATGTCCCTCGCCCCCGATCCCGTTGCCGCCATCGATGCCCTGGCAAACAGCACCGGCGGCATGCGCGAGCACTTCGTGACCGAGTTGCTCGCCCGGCTTACCGACGCGGATACCGGCTTTCTCATGCGCATCTCGATCGCGGATCTGCTGCATGCCGACCTTTGCCGCGCGGTGACGGCGATGGAGGATGCACCGGATCGCCTGGAGCGCCTCATGCGGGAAACGCCCCTGTTCGTCGTCGCCGACCAGAAGGGCGAGTGGTTCCGCATGCACGCCATGGCACGCGATGCGCTGCGCGCGCGGCTGACGGAACTGCCTGCGCAGGAGCTCGCCGGATTGCACGATCGAGCCATGCACTGGCTTGCCGATCATGGCATGACCGAAGCTGCCGCGCGCCACGCCTTTGCCAGCGGCCAGCGCGAGACTGCCTATGGCCTGGCGCAACGCTGCCTGCACGAGGCGGCGACCCGCGGCCACTTGTCAGCCGTGCTCGAATGGCTCGAGTGGCTGCCCGAGTCCGAGCTGGACAAGCATCCACGCCTGCGTCTTGCCGCGGCATGGGCGCTGGCGCTGAGCGAGCGTCATCAGCAGGCCGAGGCGCAAGTGCGCAAAATCCTCCACCACGCGACACCGGACGACGCCATGCGCTACGAGATCGATCTGATCCTGAGCGCCGCCGCCTATTACGCGGACGAGCCGGATTGCATGGCCGCCCTGTTCGATCGCTGGGGGGAGGTACCGCCCGTGAGCGATGCGTGGCTGGTGCAGGCGCATGCCAATCGCCTGGCTGCCCGCGCGTTGATGGCGGGGGAATATGCCAAGGCGCGCCGCTACCAGCAGCAGGCGCCGCGTGGCGATGACAGCCTGGCATATCGCTATGTGATCCGGTGGCGCGACTACATCGTCGGGCTAGGGTATTTGTCCGAGGGGCAGGTGATGCTGGCGGATCGCACGCTGCGGCCGGCGCTGGCCCGCGCCGACGAAGAACTGGGCCGGCGCCACCCGTTCTCCTGCATGATCGCCGCGCTGCTGGCCACTGCCGCCTATGAGCAGGACGAGCTGGACGAAGCGGCGGCGCTGCTGGCCAACCGGCTCGACATCCTGGAGCGCGGTGGCACGCCCGACACCGTGCTGCTTGCCTACCGTACGGCGGCCCGCATCGCGGCCGCCACGGGCCTGGAGCACCGCGCCCTCGACCTGCTGGAGACCATGGACGCCGTCGGTACTGCCCGCAATCTGCCGCGGCTGTGCGTGGCGAGCCTGACCGAGCAGTTGCGGCTGCATTGCGGGCGTTTCCGCTCCGAGACATGCCAGGCCCTGTTGCGCCGTATCGACGAGATCGCCGCGCAGAGCGCCGCCCCTGAGTTTCCGCTCAGGCAGCACAGGCTGGTGTTGCTCCAGGACATGGCGCATGCCTACGCCAGCTTTGCGGAGCAGGACTGGCGCGCGGCGCAACAGTGGCTGGCGCGGGCCGAGGCGGGAGCGGATGCGATGAAGCAAGGGGGCGTGCGCATCGAAATGATGGCGCTGCGTGCCCTGGCACTGGACCGCTGCGGCGAGAAGGGACTTGCGTTGTTACGCGAAGCCATGAACCTGTTGCAGGCGTACGGGATCAAGCGCGGCCTGCGCGACGTCCACCCCGCGCTGGCGGACTGGGCGCGCGATGCGGGCTCCGAAAGCGCAGCCATGCGGCGCCTGGAACCCGCGCCAACGGCGCGCCCGCCAGCCGGGACAGGTGGTGGCGGGCCACGCGCGGCCCCCAGCATGGTACTGACGCCGAAGGAGCGCAGGGTGCTGGAGTTGCTGGCCCGGCATCTCGCCAACAAGGAAATCGCGCTTGCCATGGGTATCGGCCAGGAGACCGTCAAATGGCACTTGAAGAACCTCTCCGCCAAGCTGGATGCGGGCACGCGCAAGCAGATCGTGCGCAGGGCCCAACTCCTTGGCCTGCTGCACGACAATTAATCCCGACGGCCAAGTCCGACAGCTACCGGCCGCCGGGTGCTACACGGCCGACACCGAAGACGCCTGCCCGGCCGGGCCGTCCAGCACCGGTGGCGCGGTCACGATGGATTTCAGGCCGGGCACCGCTTCGCGCAACTGGTCCAGCCGCGGCAGTGGGCGGCGCAGCGCTTCCGAGCCGGCAAAGGCCTGCTCCATCGCATGCGCCACGCCCAGCGTGTGGTGATCGGCACGGAAGCGTCCCACCACCTGCAGGCCGAAAGGCATGCCGGCATGGTCGACGCCGCACGGCAGGCTGATGGCGGGGTGGGTGGTCAGCGTGACCACATAGGTCGGCGCCAGCCAGCGGTAATAGTTCTCCTGCTTCTCACCGTTGATGGTCTCGGCATAGAGGCTGGTCCACGGGAACGGCGAGACCGGCGTGGTCGGCGACAGGATCACGTCGTAGTCTTCAAACGCGGCCTGGAAGCGGCCCAGGATGCGGGTCTGTTCCGCCTGCGCCCAGGCGCTGTCGCCCAGCGACATGGCTGCGCCCATTTCATAGTTGGCGCGCGTGTTCGGGCCCAGGCTTTGCGGGTCGCGCTGGTAGGCCTCGTGCATGCCGGCCACGAAGCTTTCGGCGCGCAGCACGTCGAAGCAGCGGTGTGCCTCGCCCAGGTCAAAACGGACTTCGTCGCAACTGCGGAACAGGTGCCGCATCGCTGCGATCTTGTCGCGGAACACCTGGCGGATCTGGTTGTCCACCGCACAGACGCCGAAGTCCTCGGTCCAGCCCACCCGCAACGAGCCCAGGTCGATATTGGCCGGCGCCAGGAAGGACATCGGGTCGAGCGCGTAGGTGAGCGGGTCGCTGGCCGAGACGCCGGCGGAGGCCGCCAGTTGCAGGCAGGCATCGGCCACGGTGCGGCCCATCGGGCCCACCACGGAGATCGGCGTCCAGCCCAGCAGCTTGCGCGAGCTGGGCACCACGCCCGGCGACGGGCGGAAGCCCACCACGCCGCATTTGGCGGCGGGAATGCGCAGCGACCCGCCGGTATCCGAGCCCGTGCAGACCGGCAGCATGTCGCATGCCAGCGCCGCGGCCGAGCCGCCCGAGGAGCCGCCCGCGTTGAGGTTTGGGTTGAACGGATTGCCGGTGGCGCCCCAAACGGCGTTGCGCGAGTTGGCGCCCGCGCCCATCTCCGGAATATTGGTCTTGCCGGTGACGATGGCGCCGGCCGCGCGCAGGCGTGCCACCAGCACGTTGTCGGCGCCGGGCACGTTGTCGCGGTACAGCGGCGAGCCATAGGTGGTGAGCAGGCCGGCGGTGGCCTCCAGGTCCTTCACGCCCAGCGGCAGGCCGTGCAGCAGGCCCAGCGGGGCGCCGTCGAGCACCGCGCGCTCGGCAGCCAGGGCTTCCGCGCGCGCGCGCTCATAGCAGGTTGCGGTGATGGCGTTGACGAAGGGATTGACCGCCTCGATGCGGGCGATGCACGCCTCCAGCAGCTCAACCGGTGAGATCTCCTTGCTGCCGATCATGCGGCGCAGCGCCACGGCGGATTGGGCGAGCAGGTTGTCGTTCTGGATCATGATGGCATTCTCTTGCGTGGGTTGTTGCAGGCAGGGCGTTCCGATGCGTTGGCCACGCTACCGGCTCAGGCCGCGCGCCGCCACCGGCCAGACAAGTGACACGAGGCCTTTGCGCACGCCGACGATTTCGTCGTACAGGTTGAGGGTGGGGTCGCAGTGCCCGGGTACCAGCAGTACCTGGGTGCCGAGGCCGGGCAGATCGGCGCCGTTGCCGCCGGGAAGCGGTTCGAGGATGCCATGCTCGTCGTTGGCCGCCACATAAGCCACGGTCCGGCTGGGGCCATGGCCATCCCACACCAGAGGCAAGCCGGAGTCCACCGCCATCGACTTAAGGCCGGCGTCGAGCACCACACGGGGCGCGGGGCGCATTGCCGCCGCCACGCTCATCACCGCGGTGGCAATAAACAGGCTGTGCTCGAAGCGCAGCGTGCCGCTGTAATCGTTGCGGCCATAATCGGCGTCCATGAAGATATAAGAGCCGGGCTGGATCTCCGTATAGACGCCACTGGCCAGGTCGAACTCCACGCTTCCGCTGCCGCCGCCGGTCACGGTCGCGCAAGCCACGCCGGCCTCGGCCAGCCCGGCAACGATGGCGGCGGTACGCGCCGCTGCATCCGCCGCCGCCTGCCGGCGCGCCGCGTAGTCGCGCACATGCTGGATGCCGCCGTGATACGCCTGCAAGCCGCGGAATTCGAGCTGCGTGTGCGCACGGATCGCTTCGACCAGGCGCAGCGCGGCTGGCGCGTCGGCCACGCCGCAGCGGCCCTGGCCCACGTCGATCTCCACGAACACGCCGATGTGGCTGCCGGCTTGCGCGGCGGCGGTAGCCAGCGTCGTGACCTGCCGTGCATCGTCGACACAAACGCTGACGCGGGCGTCCAGCGCCATGCGCGCCAGCAGCGCGGCCTTGGCCTGCCCCGCGATCTCATTGCTGATGTGGATGTCGCTGACGCCGGCCTGCACGAACGGCAGCGCCTCGCTGACCTTCTGGCAGCAGATGCCGGCCGCGCCGCGCGCGATCTGCGCCAGCGCGATATCGGGGCATTTGTGCGCCTTGGCATGCGGGCGCAGTTGCACGCCCGCCTTGTCGGCGGCCTGCTGCATTTGCGCCAGGTTGCGCTCGAAGGCGTCGAGGTCAAGCACCAGGGCGGGCGTGTCGATGGTGGCCGCGGGCTGCCCGGCGGCGGGCGGTGCAAGGTGCAAGATCGTTGCGTCGGAATCGGGGAGCGTCATTGGCTGGCTTGTCTCGGGTCGTTCTGGATGGCGTGACGCCGCCTCCGGGGCGGCTGTGCTTGCGATGATGTGGGCAGGGGCGGGCACTGTCAAACCGAGCCCGCTTCCCGGCGCCTGCGTTCAGTCAGCCTGAATGTTGGCGCGCTGCGCGATGGCGCGCATGCGCGGCAGCTCCCTGGTGATCAGCGCGGTCACGTCGGCCGCGGTGCCGTAGGACGGCTCGAAGCCATTGTCGAGCAGCTTCTTGCGCGTGTCCGGATCGGCCATGGTCTCGGCCAGCGCCTTTTCCAGTCTGGCCTTGACCTCGGGCGGCAAGCCGCGCGGCGCTACCACGGCCAGCCAGGTATCCATATCGGTAGCCGGATAGCCGCTTTCCGCCACCGTGGGCACGTCGGGCAGCAAGGACGAGCGCTTGGCGGTGGTCACGGCGATGGCCTTGACCTTGCCGGCGCGGATCTGGGGCACGGCGGCCGAGACCGTGTCCACCGAGAACGGGATCTGGCCGCCGATCAGGTCGGTCATGGCGGGCGAGCTGCCGCGGTATGGCACATGCAGCATCTTGATGCCGAGATCGTTGAGCAGCATTTCGCCGGCGAACTGCGCGGTGGTGCCGGTGCCGAAGGAGCCGTAGGAGTATTTGCCGGGCGCGGCCTTGACCGCTGCCGCGAGCTGCTTGAGGTTGTTGACCGGCACATCGCGGTTGGCCAGCAGGATCAGGCCGGTGCGCCCGGTCAGCCCGATCGGTTCGAAGCTTTTGAGCGGATCATAAGGCAGCTTGGGATGGATGGCCGGATTGACCGTGAAGGTGGTGCCCGAGCTGACCAGCAGCGTGTAGCCATCCGGCGCGGCCTTGGCCACCAGGCCGGCGCCGACGATGGTGCCCGCGCCGGGCCGGTTGTCGATCACCACCGTCTGGCCCAGGCGGTCGCCGAGCTTCTTGGCCAGCAGGCGGCCGATCACGTCGGTGGCGCCGCCGGGCGGGAAGGGGATCACCATCTGGATCGGGTGCGTGGGGTAGGCCTGGGCCAGCGCGCCGCCGGCAGGCACCGCCAGGCAACAGGCGGCCAGGCCCGCAAGCTTGAAGGTTTGAACGGTTTTCATGCTGACTCTCCTGCGTGGCAGAGGCCGGCGGCTGAGGGGGCCGGCTGGCGTGCAATGGTTAATCGTTGATCGACGATCATTGGTCAGGCTGCGAGCGCGGCCGCCTTGTCCAGGAACCCCTGGTATTCCGCCGGCGGGACGAACAGGCCGCCCGTGGTCCACACCAGGTGCGTGGCTTGCGGCATCGCGGTCTCCAGCTGGTGCCGGGCCAGATAGGCGCGCCCGGCGGCGCTTTCGCACAGCATGCGCGGGCCGCTGAAGCCGGCCGCGGCCGAGGGTTCGATGCGCAGCCCTTGCGTGCGCCAGGCAAGCTCAAGGTGCGCGAACAAGGTGTCGTCCGCCACGGTGAAGACGCCCGACAGCAGCGGGCGCATCACCGCCGCCGCCAGTTCGGAGGCGCGCGGCACGGCCAGGCCATCGGCCTCGGTGCGGTTGCTCAGGCCGAAGTCATAGACGGATGGATTGCCCCCGTCCGCCATCATCTGCACCAGGAAGCAGGGCGACTGCGTGGGCTCGGCAAAGAAGCAGTGCACATGCGGGCCAAGCCAATGCCGCATGCCGAAGGTGATGCCGGCCGGCGCGCCGCCTACGCCGCAGGGCAGATAGACGAACAGCGGATGGTCGGCATCGGCGCGGATCTCGTGCGCCTGCAACTGCCCGCGCAGGTGCAGCGCCGCCGCGCTATAGCCGAGCAGCAGCGACAGCGAGCGCTCGTCGTCCACAAAGTAGGTGAACGGATCCTGCTGCGCCTGGCGGCGCCCGGCGGCGACGGCTTCCTCATAGTCGCCCGCGTGCTCCACCACTTCCACGCCTCGGTTGCGCAGTCGCGCCTTCTTCCACGCCTTGGCGTCCGACGACATATGCACGGCCGCGCGAAACCCCAGGGCCGAGGCCATCACGCCAATGCTCAGGCCGAGGTTGCCGGTGGAGCCGACCGCCACCTGGTAGCGTGCGAACAAGGCCCGCGCGGCAGGCCCCGCGAGCGCCAGGTAATCCTCCGGCGCGCTGCGGCCGGGGCCGATCAGGCCGTGCCGCAGGGCCAGGCTTTCGGCAAACTCCAGGACTTCGTGAATGCCGCCACGGGCCTTGATGGAGCCAGCCACCGGCAAGCTGTGGTCGGCTTTCACCCAAAGGCGCCCGTGGCCCGGCGGCAGCCCCAGGCTTTCCTGCATCGCCGGCACGGCCAGCAGGGGCGATTCGATGGCGCCTGCCGTCTCCACCAGTTCCGGAAACAGCGCCGGCAGCAGCGGGGTGAAGCGCGCAAAGCGCGCTTGTGCCGCCTCGACATCAGCCAGACTAATGCTCCGCTCGCCAGCGGCCTGGGCCGGGGGCGGCGTGTCGAGGCGGGCCGGATTGCACCACATCAAGGGCTCGCCCGCGCTCAGGCTGGCGTGGAGCGCATGCGTCGGGTTTGTGGGGATAGGCTGGTTCATCGGTAAGGATTGGCTGCCATGCGTTCGGGATGACTTCATTGTTGGCCCGGTCAGGCTGTGCCGCAATCCATTTATACTTGGCGAAGTATTAGTTTTACTAATGGATATTTACGGAAAGAGATGCGCAGCGGCAGCCACTTATGAACACCTTGCTATCGTCTTCGCTGCTGAGCTGGCTGCGCTGTTTCGAGGCGTCGGCGCGGCACTGCAACTTCACCCACGCGGCCACGGAGCTGTGCGTGACGCAGGGCGCGGTCAGCCAGCAGGTCAAGCAGCTTGAGCAATGGCTGGACCGGCCGCTGTTCCTGCGCACACCGCGCGCACTGGTGCTGACACCGGAGGGCGAGCGGCTGCGTTTTGTGCTGCGGGAATCCTTCCAGGCCATCGAAGGCACGCTCACCCAGTTGCGCAAGCCGCGCGAGGCCGGCCCGATCGCGCTGAGTTGCGCGCCATCGTTCGCCATGCGCTGGCTGACCCCGCGCCTGGGCGATTTCTTTCGCGATCATCCCGAGGTGGGCTTGCGTGTCTACGGCGAGTTCCACGCGCTCGACCGCACCCGGATGGTGCGCGACGGGATCGACGCCGCGGTGCGCTTCGACCTGGGCGGCTATGACGACCTCAAGGCCCGGCTGTTCCTGGACGAATGGCTGCTGCCGGTGGCCAGCCCCGGCTTCCTGGCGGCGCATCCGGACCTGCGCGGCCCGCAGGACCTGAAGGGCGCCTGGCTGCTGCACGATGCGAGCCCCTGGGACGGCGCGCAAGCCTTCGAGGAATGGCGCCACTGGCTGCGGGTGGCGGGCGTGGAGATGGAGGCAGCCGGGCTGGAGGCCGGGCAGCGCTTCAACCTGTCCCAGCTCGCCGTGGGCGCGGCGCTGGCCGGCCAGGGCATCGCGATGGGCCGTTCGGCGCTGGTGCTCGAAGATATCGAGGCTGGCCGCCTGGTCGACCTGTTCGGCATCCATGCGCGCTCGCAGGCGTCCTACTTCTTTGTTTCGGCGCATGGGCAGACGCCGCATATCGCCATGGTGGAGGACTGGCTGGCGGCCGAGGGCGCGCGTTTCGGTGCCGCCCGCGCCAAGGTGCTCGATATACGTGCACGCGGCGTGAAAGCCACCGGGAGATGACAAACCAGCCATTCCACGGCATAGTTTGCGGCTTTCGTTTCCGGCTTTCCCGCAGCCTTCGCACGGCTTGTGGGCATTCGAGTTCCCGATGGATTTTCCTGTCCTGATCCTGGCGCTGGGCGCCATTGTGGCCGGCTTCGTGCAGGGCTTGTCCGGCTTTGCCTTCGGCATGGTGGCCATGTCCTTCTGGGTCTGGACGGTGGAGCCGCGCCTGGCGGCGACCATGGCCGTGTTCGGCTCCCTGACCGGGCAGGTGGTGGCGGCCGTGACCGTGCGGCGCAGCTTCTCGCCGCGGCAACTGCTGCCCTTCGTGGCCGGCGGCGTCCTGGGTATTCCCATCGGCGTGGCCATCCTGCCGGCGCTCAATCCGGCGGTATTCAAGACCTGCCTGGGCGGCTTGCTGGCGATCTGGTGCCCGCTGATGCTGATGTCCGGGCAACTGCCGAGAATCCGCTTCGGCGGCCGCGTGGCCGACGGCGTGATCGGCGCGGCCGGCGGCATCATGGGTGGCATCGGCGGATTCACCGGCGTCATCCCGACCCTGTGGTGCACCTTGCGCGGACTTGCCAAGGACGAGCAGCGCGCGATCATCCAGAACTTCAACCTGGCCACGCTGGCCGTGACCATGGCCACCTATGTCGGCACCGGCATCGTCACGCGCGACATGCTGCCCATGTTCCTGGTGGTGGGGCCGGCCATGCTGGTGCCCAGCATCCTGGGCGCGCGCCTGTACATCGGTATCAGTGAAATCGCTTTCCGCAGGATCGTGCTGAGCCTGCTGACGGCCTCCGGGGTGGCCTTGCTGGCCGCTTCGCTGCCGGCGTTGCTGCAGCCGTTGCACTAATGCCCTCAATGCCCTGGCGCGGCTTTGCGCCAGGGCGCGCCGGGGTTCAGGTATGAAAGCGCTCAGCTTCGGCTTGCGGCGTCGCCTCCGCGCCGCTGCGCTCGAACTCCGCGATCACCTGTGCCCCGAGCAGCAGCAGGGTGGCGGCAATCTCCAGGCTGAGCAGGACCACGATGGCGGTGGTCAGCGAGCCGTACACCACGCTGACCTGCGACAGCGTGGCGAAGTACCACACCAGCACGCGACGCGAGACTTCCCATAGCAGCGCGGCGGTGACCGCACCGATCAGGGCATGCCGCAGCGACAGGCGCCCCACCGGCATCACCAGGTAGATGGACATCAGCAGCAGGATTTCGCCCGCCAGCCCGAACAGGTAGAGCAGGGCGCGAGAGAGCCGGTCCAGCGACCAGTCGTGGCCCAGCAATTCCACATGGTGCTCGCCGATGGCCTGCAGGCTGCCCGACACCACGGTCACCAGCAGCAAGCCCGCGCTCAGCACGACGATGTAGCAATACGGCAGCACCGCCGACACCAGGAAGTGGCGGCGGCGGATCGCCACCCGGTGCACGAAGATCACCGACATGGCGTTCTCCAGCACCGTGAACGCCAGCGAGCTGAAAAAGATCATGCTCACCAGCAGCACCCAGCCGATTACCCCGCGGTTCGCCAGGAAATTGCCCAACTCGCCGACCAGCGCGCGCGATTGTCCTGGCAGCAGCCATTCCAGATAACGGGACAATGTCGCAAGCAACGACTCCGGTTCGATCACATGCGACAGCGCGATCACCATCAGGATCAGCATTGGCACGATCGACAGCAGCGCGTAGTACGCCACGGCCCCGGCCAGCAACAGCCCCTGGTTGGCGCGGAAATGCCTGAGCGTGCGCAGCACGAAGCGGCCGGGATGTTTCAGCACCAGGCGGGCGCGTGCGTCGAGTATCGGCATGGCATAGGGTCCGTCATCGGCAGGGCGGCGGTACGAAGCGCCGGCGACCGAGCCTGGCGGTTGCCCGGCCGTTTTCGCGCCGCTTGCGTCGCTCCTCTCAATGTGGCGCATCGCGTGCGGCGCGGCAAGGCGTGCTTGTCCTACACCGGCTAGCGGCTTTCGCCGACAGAATCCCGTCCCGGCAAGGCTATGCTTGATTGATGCGAGGCGGGCGCCTGCGCCTGCGTGTGCCTTGCGCATTGCATTCGTCCCCCGTGCCCTGGGCCCGATACCCCGGCTTGTGTCCGGGAAGAGTCCACCGCCACCGTCAGCCGCGCTGGTATGGCGCCCCCAAGCCACCTTTCATGCTGTCTTTCATGCGAGCAATCTGTAACCCATGGCCGATCTGAACGCCGGGCCCGCTGCGGCGAGCCAATCGTCCATTCCTCCTGACGCGGATGCCGGCCCTGGCGCCGGGGCGGACAGCCACGCACCCGCGCCTGAATCCGCAACCGGGCAGGCGGCGGCCGCCGCCCTGGCAAGCGTGGCGCCGGAGGCCGCTCCCGACTCTGTACCTGCGGGACGCAGCGCACGGGCGCTGACCGTCCTCGCGGTGCTGGCCTCGCTCTATACGTTGCACCTGGCCCGCGAGTTTGTGATTCCCGTGGTGCTGGCGGTGGTCATTGCCTACATGCTGGATCCGCTGGTGACCGTGCTGTGCGGCCGCCGCATACCGCGCGTGCTTGGTGCCTCGCTAGTTCTGCTTGCGCTGCTGGCCGGCGTGGTCTGTTGCGCCTACTTGCTGCAGGACCAGGTATCGGGGCTGGTGGACCGCTTGCCGGAAGTGGCTACCAAGCTGTCCCGCTCGGTGGGCGCCTTGCTCAGCGGCGACGACTCGATGCTGCAGAAGATCCGGCGGGCGGCCACGGTGCTGGGCGGCACCGGGCAAGGGCCGCCCGTGCGTGGCTCGCGGGTCATCGTGGAACGCGCCGGGGACTCGCTCAACAATATCCTGCTGGCTGGCTCGGTTGGCGTCTTCGCGCTCGTCGGCCAGGCATCGGTGGTGTTGTTCCTGAGTTTCTTCATGCTGGTGTCCGGCGACATGTTCAAGCGCAAGTTCGTCAAGATGGCCGGGACCACGCTGTCGCAAAAGAAGATCAGCGTGCACATGCTCGACGAGATCAACCGGCAGATCCAGCGCTACATGGTGATGCTGGTGGTGACCAATGCCATGGTTGGCGCGCTGACCTGGTTCCTGCTGAAATGGCTGCACGTGGACAACGCCGGCACCTGGGCGCTGGCCGCCGCCGCCTTGCATCTGGTGCCTTATTTCGGCGCGGTCCTGATCGCCGTGTGCATCGGGCTTGCCGCCTTCATGCAGTCCGGCGACTTCGGCACGGCGGCGATGGCGGCGGGCGGCTCGCTGCTGGTCGCCACCCTGATCGGCGCGCTGGTCACCACCTGGATGACCGGGCGCATGGCCAAGATGAATGCCGTCGCCGTGTTCATCGTGCTGCTGCTGTTCACCTGGCTATGGGGCACCTGGGGTGTGCTGTTGGCCATTCCCATCGCCGTGATCGCCAAGGTTGTGGCGGATCATGTGGAGGGGCTGGAAGTGCTCGCGGAGTTCCTGGGCGAGTGAAGGCCGTTGCGGGGACGGCCCGCTGATGCTCACTGCTGTGCGACGAAACGCGCCACCAGTTTCGCAACGGCGGCCGGCACCGCATACGGCAGGCACGCTTGCAGGTGCAGGGTGCCTGCCGTATGCCAGGCCAGTTCCGCCTCGCGTTCGTCGAAGCGCAGCGTGCCTTCGGCAAACACGCGTTCCTGGCGCATCCCCTGGTTCATCGAGACAAACCGCAGCGGCACCACTTGCGCCGGGTTGTTGCCGGTGTCCAGCCACAGCCACTGGTACTTGCGCGAGCGCGGGGCATCGGCGGGCAGGCCGAGGCGCTTGATTTCCAGCACCGTGCCGGCGTGGCCGGTAAAAGCAAAGAGGATCTCGTAGGCGGGCGTGGCCGGGGTTTGTGTCATGGCTGGCTGGAAAGCGGGCGTGCCGGCATCGCGGCAGCATCCCTGGGATGCGCGATTCTACCCGTGCCTCCCACATGCGCAAACGGCGCATATCGATAGCCGAACACCTTCACTCCATGCCCTGGGGACGGGGTGCCGACATCGCTGCAAGCGAGCCGGCGCCGCAAGTGCCGGTCGCCCCTTGATAACAGTGGCCAGCCTGCGCGCCGGCGATGCGGCTACGCGGCCAGTGCTTCCTCGACGAACAGCAAGCGATCGTTGCCCCAGAACAATTCGTCGCCGACGATGAAACTGGGCACGCCGAACAACCCGCGTGCCACGGCCGCTTCGGTGGCCTGTTTCAGGGCATCCTTGACCACGGGGTCGTCGATCATGGCCAGCACCTCGCGCGCATCGAACCCGGCCGCCGTGAGCACGGCGCCAATCTCGGCCGGGTCGTTCAGGTTGCGCTGCTCTTCCCACATGGCGGTGAAGATCGCCGCCACATAGCGGTGGAACGCCGCCTCGTCCCGCATCTGGAAGCCTGTCGCGGCGCGCATCAGCGCCAGCGTGTTGACCGGGAAGTGCGGATTTTGCCTGAGGTTTGCGCCGTAGCGCCGCGACCAGCGCTGCGTGTCGGTCTTCGACCAGAGACCCTTGGCCGGAATCTCCGCGGGGCTATGGTTGCCGGTGGCCTTGAAGACGCCGCCCAGCAGGATCGGCCGCCATATGATCTCGGCGCCGGTGCGCTGCGCCACGCGAGGCAGTTCCTTGTAAGCCAGATAGGAATAGGGGCTGCCGAAGTCGAAATAAAACGCTACTTGCCTGCTCATGCCGTCGTCTCCGCTCGTTGTCGTGTCTTGTCGTTGATCGCTTCACTGCCGCGCTGGCCGCGCCTTACCACGGCTCGATCCACGGCCGGATGTCGAGTTCATGCGTCCACGCGTCGCGCGGTTGCTGGTGCAGCATCCAGTAGGTATCCGCAATGTGCTCGGGATTGACAATGCCGTCGTCCTGCTTGGTGGCGTAGCGGTCGGGGAAGTTCGAGCGGATGAAGTCGGTATCGATGGCGGCATCCACGACCAGGTGCGCCACATGGATATTCTTCGGGCCCAGCTCACGCGCCATGCTCTGGGCCAGCGCGCGCAGCGCGTGCTTGGCACCCGCGAAGGCGCTCATGCCATCGCGCCCGCGCAGGCTGGCGGTGGCGCCGGTGAAGAAGATCGAACCGCGCCCGCGCGGCAGCATCACGCGGGCTGCCTCGCGCCCCATCAGGAAGCCGCCGAAGCAGGCCATCTCCCAGACCTTGAAGTAGACGCGCGACGTGGTTTCCAGCACGGAGAACCGCACATTGGCGCCGATGTTGAATATCGCCACCTCCAGCGGCGCGATCTCGCGCTCGATGCGCTCGATCAGCGCCACGGTCTCGTCTTCCTTGCGGGCGTCGCAGGCAAAACCATAAGCCTCGCCACCCTCGGCGCGGATCTGCTCGACCAGTGGGGCCAGCTTGTCGGCGCTGCGGCGCGTCACGCACGCGATATAGCCTTCGCGCGCAAACCGGCGCGCAATGGCGCCGCCGGTGGCGTCGCCAGCACCCACCACGAGGATGGCTTTCTTGTCGGACATGTTTGTCTCCGGTCTTGGATTGTCAGCCCGGGCAGGGACGCGGACGGGCTGTTTGCGCTCTGGCCGACGCCACCCGCTTCCAACGGGCGCGGATCCGGCGTAAGCTAAACGTTCGTTTAGTAAACGAACGTTATGGTATGAATGCGGGTCGCGTCAAGTCCCGTCCTTATCCGTATTCCTGTTTCTATCCCTGTCCCGAGCCCTGGAAGAGCAATGCGTTATTCCGCAAGTCATAAAGCCGCCACTCGCCAGCGGGTCCTGGAGGCCAGCGGCGCGCTGGTCAAGCGCGAGGGGTTTGCCGCCACCGGCGTTGACCAGCTGATGGGCGCGGCCGGCCTGACCGGCGGCGCCTTCTACAGCCATTTCGATTCCAAACAGGCGCTGCTGCGCGAGGTGATCGCGCGGGAGCTGCAGCGCAGCCGCGAGCTGCTGCTGCTCGACGGGGAGGGGGGCGATGGCGCGTGGCTGGCGGGGATGCTGGACCGCTATCTCACCATGGGGCACGTACGGCATCCGGAGACAGGATGTCCGTTGCCGAGCCTTGCGGCGGAGATTGCGCGGGCCGATGCTCAGACACGCACTGCCTGCGAGGACGGCCTGGTTGCCATGCAGCGGGATATCGCCGGGCGGCTCGGAAGCGGCGAGGCGGCCTGGGGCGTGATGTCGCAGTGCGTGGGCGCATTGATGCTGGCACGCACGGTGGCCAGCCAGGATGTGGCGCGGGAGATCCTGGCTGGTGCGCGGGACATGCTGGAGCGGCGGCTGGGCGAGCAGGCCGTGGATGCGAGGGGATCGAAGTAACGGGTTCCCCGTTCGTTCCCCGTTCCTTGCTTCACCCTCTCAACGACTGGCGACTTCCATTTTCCCTCCAGCAGTGCCGAGGCCCCCACCGCGCGAGCCGCATAGTCGTTCTTGAGGATACCGGGGATGCAAACCAGTGAAACAGCGGGGCGTGCGGCGCCGCACGCTGTCAGTCGGTAGCGGGCGTCAATGGCGGCAATTTCCAGCTGCCATTCATCGCCGCCTCGCTCGGCCCGTACAGCCGGCCCACGGCGCTATACATGCCTTCGGGTGCGGGCAGCCAGTTGGACTCCTTGTCCTTGCCCGGGGAGACATGGCCCACGTAGAGCGTGAGTCCGCCGTCGGCATCGTATTTCAGGCCCTTGGTGCGGTCGCCGATCGAATAGCGCTGGAGGGGATTGGCATACAGGAAACGATCCGGCAGCGTGTAAAGCGTGATCGACCAGAAAAACCTGGCGGGGGGTAACTGGCCCGGCCCGAAACGGATCTTCGACGCCTTGCGGCCGTCGCCCACATAGCCGCCATACCAGGCCTCCGCTAGCGAGTTGCCGTACAGGCCCATTTCCGCCGCGATGGCGCGGGTGAGGTAGTCGTTCTTCATGAATTCCCGCGTGCCGAACAGTCCGTTGGACGACAGCGTGGTCCTGGCCTTCTCGGCCAGCGCGGCCTGGGCATCCTTCACGCCCGCGTCGATCGCCGCCAGCCTGGCGGGTGGCAGCTTGCCGGCGTCGAAGGGCCGGCCAGGGCCGATGCCGATCTTGCCAAAGCGCTGCATCAGCGCCACTTCGCTGGAGACCGGCGGCTGCGTGAACTGCAGCAGGAAGTTCAGGTAGCCGATGAAGTCATGCGTGCGCGCCTTTGCCGGGTCGTAGGGCGGGAAGGCCACGGCCGGCATGGCAGGGGGCGGCGCGGCGTTCAGGAAGGCGCTCAAGGGGCGCAGTTGCATGCCCGCCTGGATCGCCTTCACGTTGGGCAGGTCGTCGGGCCCGTCCAGCGCGCTGCGCGTCAGGGTCATCACGATCTCGGTCTCGGAGCGGAACACCTCCTTGATGCCAGGCGGCGTCGGGCCCTTCCATTCCGGACCGGCGATCATGTAGTTGCCAGCGCCGTTGCCCGTGGCCCGCGTGCCCACGTAGGCGAAGTTATAGGTGAAAAGATCGACCCACTGCTGCACGTAGTAGCGCTTGGCCGGCACCTCGGGCACGGTGATCACCCAGGGTTCGGCGCGCAGGTCCAGCCATGCCCAGGAATACGGCGTGTCGTTATTGGGCGTGACCACGTCGTGGTTGTCGGGCGTGTAGAGCGTGGAGTAATGGCGGTACTTGCCGAAGCCGCCAACGTATTCCGGGCTGGCCGGATTGGCGAGCTGCTTATACATCGTGTTGTAGTTTTCGATCATCGGGAATGCATAGATATAGGCATCCCTGGCGATGGCGCGGGTTTCGTCCTGCGTGGCAGCGGACTGCGCCACGGCTGGCCCGGCGCCGGCAATGAAGCCGGCCAACGCGAACCCGATCGCAAATGCCGGCAATCTGGCCATTGCAACTCTCCCTTTGATTAGTTGTTTGTCTTTTTCTGCTGCCGGCCCGGACTCAGTCGTCCGCGACCGGGCGCGAGCGCCAGCGGCCGTCGCTTTGCTTGCAGAACCAGCCGGTCCAGTTGTCTTCCTGATCCCCGCGCTTGAGCTGTGCCTTCAGTTGCCGGCAGGGCTGGCCCTTGTCGGTCTTGCTGCGCAGCGGCGTCAGCTGGCCTTCGATCGGCTTGCGCTTGCCTTCCGGGGGGGCGGTCCAGGAGACCATCGTCCCGTCGGCGCCTTTGTTCAGCACGTCGCGCACGTTCAGGGCGAACGCGTTCGATTCCTTCTGGCTCATGGTGCCGACGACCGTGCCGTGGATAAAGGTGTCGAGGTAGGCGAACGCTGGTGCGGCCGGGGCGAGCAGGGCAGCGCTGAGTAGCGTGGTACGGAGCAGCAGGCGCGGTGTCATGGCAAGGGTCCTTGGTGGACATTGGAAACGGCTTGGGGAACCGGCACGGAGGCGGAGACTCTGCCGCGCTATTTGATGTACCGAAAACGGCGCATTTCGTCGCCCATGGAAGAGGGCGCCAGCCAGTATCCCTGCCGCAAACTTAGTCCACTCTGGCAGCAAAAGGCAATACAGTCTGTTTGCGCAGCGAGTTAAGGCACATGAATAGCCCGGATCGCCACGGCTGCCCGGACTCACGGCGTGATACTGAACAGGCCGTCGAAGGTATCGTGCAGGTGTCGGCGCCGAGGGGAGAAACGCGTAAGCGGTAGAGGCTAAAAAAAGCCAGTGGTTCGGCATTGGCATGTTGCTGGCACGGGTTCGCATTTTTGGGGAGCGGGGTGCCGACGTTATGGGACGCGCACGGCCAGTTGAAGTGAAAGTTTTTGTGCCGCGATCTGAATAGTGTGGCGAACTGCACCATTGCGCAGCACTTCATTGGAAAATGCGCCTGGTCCGATATGAAATCTTTCAACCGGCACTCCGCACCGGGCCGAGGCAAGCTATCTTCAAGCCAGACTTACCGCAGCACGCTTGGCCACGCTGCTTAGTCAGGGCTTTTGCCTGTCCTTGATTCAGGTGTTTGTTCATCCTTTCGCTGACTACTTGCCAGGATTTCCATGCCAAACCGTAATTTGCTCTCCCATTCCCTGCACGCAGTCTGCCTTGCCGCGGCCGTGCTCTTCACACCTCTGAGCCAGGCTGCGGGCACTCCCGTCGTCGGCATTGCCGAGGAACTGGTGGTTTCCGGCCGCATCGTCGCCATCGATCCGGATTCGAAGGCGGTGCTGGTGCAGGGCCCGCGCGGCAACGTCGTCGAACTGATCGGTGGCGATGAAGTGAAGAACTTCAAGCAGATCAACAAGGGCGACATGGTGACGCTGACCCGGGACGACGCCGTGGTCACCACGCTGGATCCGGTAGACACCAAGGACACGCCAATCACGGAATCGGTGGAGCGCACCGCGCGCGCGGGGGACGGCGCCAAGCCCGGCTTCGCGCGTGAGATCACGACCACGGTCACGGCGCAGATTACCAAGGTCGATACCAAGAACCGCACCGTGACCTTCCGCACCCCGCGTGAGACGCTGCGCACGGTCAAGGTACGGGACCCGAATATCGACCTTAGCAAGATCAAGGCGGGCCGGCTCGCCAAGATCGTCTATCGCGAGGTGGTCTCGATCGTAGTCACCGGCCCGGCGAAGTCCTGACCCTGGCAAGATCGCGCGGCATCCCGCGGCGCTGTATGGCCGCGGGATGCTTGCGTTTACGCGCTAGCGGTGAAAGCCGTGGAAGCCGCCCATGCGCCGGCCGCCGCCGCCCCATTGGTGCGCTGTCTGCCCGAAGCGCTGCTGTCCCACATTGCGCGCCTGCCGCTGCTGGTCCAGTTGGCCGGCGACATCCGGGTTGGGCTGCACCGGCTGCCAGCCGCCCGACGTGTGCTTCTGCCAGCCGCCATCCTGGGTGTGCTGGTAGACGTTGCCGTCGTGCCCGGCGTACACATCGCCGTTGTTCCAGGCCACCGCATTGCCCTTGTCCCGGTTGACCATCACGCCCTTGCTGGCCGCTTCATGCTGGCCGGTCTGCGTGTTGCCCGCCACGCCGAACTCGGCCGCGCCCGCACGCCCGGTCTGCGCGTTATAGCCCGCTACCTGGCGCCCGGCGGCGTAGTTGCCGGTGTACTCGTTGCCGGCGACGCCGCCACGCCCGGCGCCGCTGCGCCCGGTCGACGGGTTGGAGAAGGCGCCTTGCCGTCCGGCCGCGGCATTGCCGCTGTAGGGGTTGAAGGCGGCGCCGGCGCTGCCCTGGTAGCGCGCGCCGGTTGCCGGGTTGTACCCCGCGCCGGCGGCGCCGCGCCATTGCGTGCCGGTCCAGGCGTTGTAGCCGGCGGCATGCGTCACCGTGCCTTGTCCCCAGCGCCCGTAGAAATTCGCCGTGTTGACGTTGACGTAGTTCCAGTAGCCGCCGCCCCAGTAGGGGCCCCAGTAGGGCGCGGCTGCGCCCCATACCGCGCCCACGGCGAAACCGAAGGCGAAGCCCTCCGCGGTGCCAAGCGCAAAGCCCGCGCCATAGCCATAGGTGGGGGGATAGCCGTAATAAACCGAGCCCACGTAGGCCGGGTAGACATAGCCCGTGCCGTAGACCACGGTGCCGTCCGGGTTCACCACCACGCCCATATAGCCGGGCGTATAGCCGACCACCACCGTGTCCGGGTTGACGGAGTAGATGCGCACATAGGTAACGTAGTGCAGCGGCGAACTGGCCGGGATGGTGTAGATCGTGCCCGGCACGTCGGTGGCGACGCGCCAGGGGCCGGTGGGTGCGGCGGCGGTGAACCACACGCCGTTGGACACCGCGTAGTAGTGCTCGCCGTCAACCTGGAGTACCGGCGTGGCGGCGTTCACCGCGTAGCTCAGCGAGGTGCCGGTAATGGGCATGAAACGCGGCGAGCCGTCGAAGGCGACCGCGAGCGTGGCCTTGGCGCGCGACACCGATGCGGTCTGCGGGATGGTGGCGGCGATCTGCGCCTCGCGGGCCTGAGGCGTGCCCGGCACCGATACCAGCACGTTGGCCTTGGGATCCTGCGGCGGGATCTTGGCAAAATCCGCCGGCAGATCGCGTCCGGGCACGAACTCCCAAGGGCCATCGAACCCCGGCGCGCGGAACCAGCGGCCGGAAAGCAGCACGTAATACCGGTTGGACGCGGGGTCGACGAATACCGCGCGATCGGTATTGGTCACCGTCAGCAGGCCAACGCCGGCCACCGGCGACAGCTTTGGCGTGCCGTCGATGACGATCAGCTCCGTGGGTGCGGTGGACACCAGTACCGCCGGCGGATTGGCGGAGCGCTTGCCGTCGGCGGGCAGCATCAGGTCGGCCTTGACGCCGGTCTGTGCGCGCCCGGCGGCGGTCGCCAGGGCTTGCGGCGGGCTGGTCAACACCGCCCACGGCCCGCTTAGCCCGTCAGCGGTGTACCAGTAGCCCGCGGCCTGCAGGTAGAGCTTGCTGCCGCTATCGCGCAGCAGCAGGGCGCGGCTGTTGAGCGCGTGCTGGAAGCGCGTGCCGCTCAGCTCGCGCCAGGCCGGCTCGCCGTCCACCGGCACCAGCAAGGTCGGGACCGATGCGAACACGATGCGCGGCGCATCGTTCCTCACCGCCACGCCGGGCGCCTTGGCCTGTAGTTGCGAGACGGCGTAGCTGGCCTGCAGTTCGTCGAGCGGCACCGTCATGCCGGCCTTGGGCAGGCGCCCCACCAGCGCCGCGCGCACCTGGTCGGCGCCACCGGGATTGGTCGGCACCTCGACGCTGGTAATCTGGATGTCGCGCATCTGCACCAGGCCGGAGGCCTTGTCGATATCGGCGCGCGCCGCAAAATGCGCCACGCCGTAGGTAGGCGCGCCGTCCTTGGCGCCCACCGCAACGGCGGCGCGGCCGGACAGGCGATCGCCATCCCATTGCTCCACCTGCGGCTGGTAGATCTCGATATGCTGGGAAGCGGCATCGAAATCGCGCGGCCAGGTCAGCGGCGCCACGGCCTTCGGCGGGTTGGCGGCCTGTGCCTGGGGCAAGCCCAGCGCCAGGCATCCGGCGATCAGCAACAGGCCCAGCGGCGCGGCGAGATGGCGGCCGGGCCCGGATGTCTGCGTGGGCGTTGGTATCGGCTTTTGCATAAGACGGCTCCAGTGCTGTGGAAAGGTGGCGGGATGGCACAGCGGCGGCTTAATGCCAGGCGCTGCCCACCTGGACATAAAAGGCGTTCTGGTCTCTGCTATGGGCCACGTCGATGCCGATCGACACCCCCAGCTTGCGCGCGATCAGGTAGCGAAAGCCCCCGCCGATGCTATACACGGTGGCCGCGTTGGAGAAGCTGTGCCATCTGCCATAGGCCTTGCCCGCGCCGGTAAAGCCCAGCAACGACCAGCGCGGCGTCGCTTCCCAGCGCAACTCCAGTTCGGTGACGACGGCGTTGCGGTCCTGGTAGCGGCCCTTGGATACGCCGCGCAGATCGACGAAGGGCTGCGCGTAGAAGGGAATATCGCCGGTGGAGAAGCGCCCGTCGGCGCGCAGCCCGAGGATCCATGTGCGCGCCAGCGGCTGCCAGGTGAAGCCGCGCGCGTTGTACATATTGAAGTTCTGCGTGCTGCCGAAGCCGCCGCGCGCGAACTGCGCTTCCAGCTCGGCATAGCTGCCGCGGCTGGGATAGAAGATGTTGTCGCGTGAATCGTAGTCGACCACCAGGCCGCCCTTGCCGATGCGCTGGTTGCGGTCCATGCCCCCCAGTTCGGTGGCCACCGGGCCCTTGAAGGTGGCGGTGGAGTCGAACAGGACGTAGCGCGGCCCCACGTACCAGTGGGAGTCACCGATGCGCGCCATGAATTGCTGCACCAGGAACAGCCCCTCCAGCTGGTAGGCGCGCGCCTGGTTGAGCAAGCCGAAGTAATCGAGTTGCGCATCGACCTTGGCCAGCGCGCCGAGGTAGCGGTAGCGGTCGCCATCCCAGGTATGGAAGTGTGCCGCGCCCACGCCCCAGGTGCCGTTGCCGGTATAGGCACCGCCCACCGCGGTGATATTGGGCGGTGCCGGACCCTGCCCGCTGGCTTGCGCCTTTTCGGCGGCGTCCTTCATCGATTCGGAGAAAAACAGCAGGCCCAGGCCGGCGCCGTAGCCGATGGCCGGCTCGGTGATGAGGGTCGGCACCGGCAGCGCGCCCTTGTGGTTGAGCAGGAGGTCGCTTGCGTCGAGCATGCCGTCTTCAGGGTCGAACAAGCTCAGCGCTTTCGGGTCCTTCTCTTGCTTCTGGCTGTTCTGCGGCGAGGGTTGGGCGTGCGCGGTTGCCGCCGCGAGCGCGAGCAGTCCGCATGCAAGCAAGGCTTGTGTGGCAGGAAAGCGGTTCGGATTCTGCATGAAAGGCGTTGGGGGCGACGGCGGGCTCGGTTACGTCCCGCCACCTTAAGCCATCGCCCTGCGGCGTGGACGCCATGCGAAAATTTTCAGATCACATGGGAAAAGTTCTGTATATCGCACCTCGGCAGCCTATGTCAGCATCGCCCTGAGTGATTGATGCGCCAGTTGGGTTCTTCAGCTGGCAGCAAGCAGGAATTTCCGGGGAAATGCAACGATGAAGACGAATCTGCTGCGCTGCGGACAGGCCGCCATGCTCGCACTGACACTGGGCGCCGCGCCGGGGCTGCATGCGCAATCCGCCGCGGAGGACGCCAACAAGAGCAACAACCCGCTCAACCCGGCGCCTTCGCTCAATCTGCAGAACTACTACTCGCCCCGGGTGTACGACACCAACGTGCACACCAACGATTTCCTGCTGCGCGGCACGCTGCCCATCCTGCCCGGCAATCTGGTGGGCGTGCCGCAGATCCTGCGCGCCACGGTGCCGGTCAGCACGCGCCCGCAGGCCGATGGCAGTTACACCACGGGACTTGGCGACATCAATATCTTCGATATTTTCCTGCTCAGGTCCCAGGGCACGCAGATCGGCGTGGGGCCGTTGCTGACCATGCCCACCGCAACCTCGCCGGAGCTCGGCACCGGCAAGTGGCAGGCCGGCCTGGCCGCCGTGGTGGTGGATCCCACTCCGGCCCGGCTGCTGGGTGCCCTGGTGCAATGGCAGCACTCCTTTGCCGGGCAGAGCTCGCGCCCGACCGTGCAGACGCTGACGTTCCAGCCCTTCGGTATCTTCAATTTCCCGGGTGGCTGGTATGCGCGTTCCACCGGCATATGGACTTTCAACCTGCAGAACGACGCCTATTACATCCCGGTGGGCCTTGGCTTCGGCAAGGCGTGGAAGGAGGGCAAGACCATCATGAATGTGTTTGTCGAGCCCCAGTATTCGGTGGCACACCACGGTCCGGGGCAGCCGCAATGGACGGTGTTCGCCGGCTTGAACATGACGTTCGGCAAGTAGGGAGCGCAAGGTGTCGCGGCTGGAGCGCCACGTTGGCTCCCACAACAATTCCCTAACATCGGTGCCAAAAATTTTCATCTCTCCCCCCGGCTTGCTCTGGCATGCTAAAAGCACGCCCCAGGCTGGGGCGTGGCCAGCCTATTGCGGACCGCAACCATGAATCGTCGTCGAGAGAAGGACAGTCAATCCCGCCGGACGGCCCCGGCCGCGGTGACGGTGGCGGGGCCGGCGCCCGCGCGCTGGCGCCGCGCGCTGTGGATCGGCGCGGCGGTGCTGGCTTGCGCGGCGGTGGGCGGCGGCGCAGCCTGGTGGCAGGCGCGCGGCACCGCGCAGTTGCGGGCCAAAGCGGTATTCGGCGATGGCACGCGCGGCCCCAGCGACATGGCCTGGGTGCCGGGCGGGGAATTCCTGATGGGCAGCGACCATAAGCTGGCGCAGGCCAACGAGCGGCCGGCCCACAAGGTGCGCGTACATGGTTTCTGGATGGATATCCACCACGTCACCAACGCGCAATTTGCCGCCTTCGTGCGCGCTACCGGCTATGTCACCACGGCCGAGCGCAAACCGGACTGGGAGACGCTGCGCGTGCAGTTGCCGCCCGGCACGCCGCGTCCGCCCGATTCGGCGATGGTGGCGGGCGGCATGGTGTTCGTCGGCACCAACCGGCCGGTGCCGCTGCAGGATTACTCGCGCTGGTGGCGCTATGTGCCCGGCGCGGACTGGCGGCATCCCAGCGGCCCCGACAGCAATATCACCGGCAAGGACGATCATCCGGTGGTTCAGGTTTCCCATGAAGACGCGCAGGCCTACGCCAAATGGGCCGGCAAGCGCCTGCCTACCGAGGCCGAATGGGAGTTCGCCGCGCGCGGTGGGCTGGAACAGGCGACCTATGGCTGGGGCGACCAGTTCGCCCCGGAAGGCCGGCAGATGGCCAACGTCTGGCAGGGACAACAAGCGCAGCCGTTCCCGGTGGTCAGCGCCAAGGCCGGCGGCGCGCTCGGCACCAGCCCGGTGGGCACGTTCCCGGCCAACGGCTACGGCCTGTCCGACATGACCGGCAACGCCTGGCAGTGGGTGGCGGACTGGTACCGCGCCGACCAGTTCCGGCGCGAAGCCGTGAGCGCCAGGCCGATCGAGAACCCTGTCGGCCCGGCCGATTCGTGGGATCCCTCGGAGCCCGGCGTCCCCGTGGCCGCACCGCGCCGCGTCACGCGCGGCGGGTCCTTCCTCTGCAATGAAGACTATTGCCTGAGCTATCGCCCCAGCGCCAGGCGCGGCACCGATCCGTACAACAGCATGTCGCACCTCGGCTTCCGGCTGGTGGTGGACGACACACAGTGGAAGCAGGCCAGGGACGGCAAGCCCGCTACACAGGCTGCCGCAGGTGGCCCGCGGCCAGGCTGAGCGGGGCGGAACCATTTCCGAAGCGCGGCGCGGCAGGGGCCTGCGTGCCGGTGGCAGTTTTTCGCCTGCTGCCTGGCGAATCGCGGTTCGTTGACAGGGAAGGCATGACACGCATGAGCCGGATCGGGACCGGTCGCTTGTAGCGGGGCGGCGGCGCCCGCACGGCGCGGGATGGGATGCACGCGGAGGCTGGGACAGATGAGCAGGAACCGGGCACATTCAGCCGCGATGGCGGCACCGCCACCGGGACGGCCCGCAATGCCGTCACGGCCCCTGGCGCTGGAAGCGGCAGAGACGCATGGGGCTTTGCTGGCGGCGCTGCTGTTCGCCTCCGGTGCATCCGCGCTGGTCTACCAGGTACTGTGGATCAAACAGGTGGCGTTGATCGTTGGCGTTGACGTCTATGCCGTCACCACGGGTGTCAGCGCGTTCTTCCTCGGCCTGGCCTGCGGCGGCTGGGCGCTGGGCCGGCGCGCGGACCGCGCGGCACGGCCCTTGATGTTCTACGCCGCGCTGGAACTCGGCATCGCGGTGCTGGGCCTTGGCGCCACGCTCGGGCTGGCGCAGGCGGCACCGTGGTTCGTGGCGATCGAGAGCCGCGCCGGCCTGCTGGCCTGGTGCCTGCCTTTCGCGCTGATCGGGGCGCCTGCCTTGTTGATGGGCGGCACCTTGCCCGCGCTGATGGCGGCCTGCGCGCCGCCGGCGGGCAAGGTGGCGCGTACCGGCGGCGGGCTCTACGCCGCCAATACCCTGGGCGCCATGGCCGGCGCCTTGCTGACTACCTTCATGCTGGTGCCTTCGTTTGGCGTGCGTGGCGCCGCCATGGCCGCTGCGCTGGTCAACCTGGCGCTGGCGGCAACGGCGTTTGGCTTTGGCCGCGCCAGCGCGCCTCGGGCAATCGATGCCGCCGCGGCCGCACCCGTGGCCGCGCCGCAAGCGCGGGCACGGCTGGCGGTGGGGCTCTATGCCGTGGCCGGCGGCATCGCGCTCGGCTATGAAGTCGTCTGGTCGCAGATCATCGTGCAGTTCATGAGCACGCGCAGCTTTGCCTTCACCATCGTGCTGGCCACCTACCTGGGCGGCCTGGTGGCAGGCAGCGCCATCTACGCCCGTTTTGCCGACCGCGTGCGCGATCCGTGGGGCGTGTTTGGCGTGCTGGTGGGGCTCGCGGGCCTGGTCGCGCTGCTGCAGTTGGCGGGGCTCGGGAACTGGCTGGTCCAGTTGCAGGTGAGCCTGGCAGGCGTGGTCATGGCGGCCACGGGCAGCGAATTGGCCGCAATGTGCGCGCGCTTTGCACTGGCGGGGCTGTGCGTGGTGTTTGCGCCCACGATGCTGCTCGGTGCGGCGTTTCCCGCAGCCTTGCGCTTGTGTGCCGAACCCGGTCATATCGGCCGCGACGTCGGCGTTGTGCTGGCGCTCAATACGGCGGGCGGCATCGCCGGCACCTTCCTGAGCGGCTTCGTGCTTGTGCCGGCGCTAGGCCTTGTCCATACCCTCGGGATACTCGCCGCCGCGGCGGCTACGGTGGGCACGGTTGCCGTGCTGCGCGGCCCCGGCGTGCGGCCCGCCCTGTGCGCGGCCGCCCTGGGCATCGGCGTCTGCGTGGCAGTGGCCGCCGTGCTGACGCCGCCCGATCGCCTCGCGCGGCTGCTGGCCGAGGCCAAGGACGGCACCCTGGTCTCCTACGAGGAAAGCCCTGGCGGCACGGTCGCCGTGATCGAGCAGGGCAGGCCGGGCGCCAGCTTTCGGCGCCTGTACATCTCAGGTGTTTCCAACTCGGGCGACGCCATCGGGTCGCTGCGCTACATGCGGCTGCAGGCCTTGCTGCCGCTGCTGGTCCACACGCAGGAGCCGCGCTCGGCGCTGGTGGTTGCGCTTGGCACCGGCATTACCGCGGGCGCGCTCACGCAATACCCGGGGCTGGAACGCCGCGTCACGGCCGAGCTGCTGCCCGCGGTGGTGCGTGCCGTGCCGGAGTTCCGGGGCAACTACGACGTCAGCCGCCATCCCCGATCCGACATCCGCGTGCGCGACGGCCGCCATGAACTCCTGCGCAGCCCCGAGCGCTACGACCTGATCACCCTGGAGCCGCCGCCGCCATCGGCTGCCGGCGTGGTGAATCTCTACTCGCGCGATTTCTACGAGCTGGCGCGCAGCCGCTTGCAGCCGGGCGGGCTGTTTGCCCAGTGGCTGCCGCTGGCCACGCAGAACGACGAAGACTCCCGCGCGCTGGTGCGCAGCTTCCTTGACGCGTTCCCGCACGCCTCGCTTTGGACGACCGAGGTGCACGAGATGCTGCTGGTGGGCTCGGATGCGCCGCTGGACCTGGACGCCGCGCGCATCCAGGCGCGCTTCAACCAGCCAGCCGTGGCCGGCGCCCTGCGCGAGGTCGGCATCAATTCGCCCGCCGCGCTGCTCGCCACCTGGGTGACGGGACGGGAAGGGCTGGAGCGCTACGCCGCCGGCGCGCCGGCCGTGACGGACGATCGGCCGTTGATCGAATACGCGGGCTGGGTGCGGCGCGACGAGATATCGCGCGTGCTGCCCGCCTTGCTGGATCTGTATATGGCACCGCCGTTGCGCGGCGCAGACCCTGCCTTTCAGGCGGATATCGATCAGGAGCGTCGCCGGCTGATGCACTTCTACGCGGCCACGCTTGCCGCTTACGCCGGCGACCGGCAGCGCTGGCGGGAAGAGATCGGGCTGGCCGTGCAGGGCGGCGAGGCCAACCAGTACTTCCGCCGCATGCTGGGCATGCGGGACTGAGCAACGAGAGATTCGAGAACACGGATTGGGGAAACCGGGGCCGCCGGCAGCGGTCGGGTAACAGAGGAGGAGCACACATGCGAATCAATCGCTCACTGAAGCGAGCGGCTATCGCGCTCGCGGTGGCGGTGCCGATCGCGGCCGCCGGATGGCTGGTAACCGCGCCAACCACCACAATGGCAGCGGACGCGCCTGCCAAGGCGTCAGCGAGCGCGCCGAACAGCACGTCCGCCAAGAAGCCGAATATCCTTGTGATCTTCGGCGACGATATCGGGCAGACCAATATCAGCGCCTATAGCATGGGTGTGGTCGGTTACAAGACGCCAAACATCGACCGCATCGCGCGCGAGGGCATGATGTTTACCGACTACTACGCCGAAAACAGCTGTACGGCGGGCCGCTCTTCCTTCATCACCGGGCAGACGCCGTTGCGCACCGGCCTGAGCAAGGTCGGCGCGCCGGGTGCGCCGGTGGGCCTGCAGAAGGGCGATATCACGATTGCCCAGGCATTGAAGGCGCAAGGTTATGCCACCGGGCAGTTCGGCAAGAACCACCTTGGGGACAAGAACGAGTACCTGCCGACAGCGCATGGCTTCGATGAGTTCTTTGGCAACCTCTACCACCTGAATGCCGAGGAGGAGCCTGAGCGCCCCTATTGGCCGAAGGACAAGAACGACCCGTTCGCGAAGAACTTCTCGCCGCGCGGCGTGATCCACTCGTTCGCCGATGGCAAGGTCCAGGACACCGGCCCGCTGACCACGAAGCGGATGGAGACGATCGACGACGAGACTACTGCCGCAGCGCAGGAGTTCATCAAGAAGCAAGCCAAGGACAACAAGCCATTCTTCGTCTGGATGAATACCACCCGCATGCACTTGTTCACGCATGTCCGCGACTCCATGAAGGGCCGCAGCGGCATGCCCGGCAACGAGTATGCCGACGGCATGCTGGAGCATGACGAGGATGTGGGCAAGCTGCTGAAGACACTGGATGACCTGGGCATCACCAAAGACACCATCGTGGTCTACACGACCGATAACGGGCCCAACCAGTTCTCCTGGCCGGATGCGGCAACCACCCCGTTCCGCAGCGAGAAAGACACCAACTGGGAGGGGGCGTTCCGGGTGCCCGCCATGGTGCGATGGCCGGGGCGCATCAAGCCGGGAACAGTCTCCAACGAGATGTTCTCCGGGTTGGACTGGTTCCCGACCCTGTTGGCCGCCGTGGGCGATACCACCGTCAAGGATCGCCTGCTGAAGGGCTGGTCGCCGAAATCCGGGCAGAGTTTCAAGGTGCACCTGGACGGCTACAACCAGCTTGACTACCTGACAGGCAAGAATGCGAAGGGAGCGCGCGAAGAGTTCTATTACTTTGACGATGACGGCAATCTGGTGGCCATGCGCTTTGGCGACTGGAAGGCTGTCTTCTGCGAGCAACGCGCGCCGGGGGGCATGCAGGTCTGGGCCAATCCCTTCACCTGCCTGCGACTGCCAAAGATCTTCAATTTGCGCATGGACCCCTATGAGCGCGCAGATGTCGCCTCTGACCAGTACTACGACTGGATGACCAAGAACGCCTACCTGACCGGCATCGCCACCATGAAGGCATCCGTGTTCCTCGAGACCTTCGTGGCCTACCCGCCAAGCCAGAAGCCAGCCAGCTTCAGCGTGGACCAGGTGCGCAAGTCCGTGGACGAGCGGATCGAGAAGCTGAGGTCGCAGAAAAAGTAGCCGCGGCTGTTGTGTAACGATGTGGCCCGCCGGTCCTGCTGGCGGGCCATTCTCGCGACTTACCCCGGCCCTGCGGCCGAGGCTACGAGAGACTTGGACAATGAGTTCCAGAGAGGCAATCGCGGCGCTGCAGCAGCATGTGGAGCAGTCCATCAAAGGGCAGGGCGAAGTGATCCGGCAGATCGTCATCGGCCTGCTGGCCAACGGCCACCTGCTGCTGGAGAGCGTGCCCGGGCTGGCCAAGACGCGCATGGTCAAGAGCGTGGCCGCGAGCCTGGACGCGCAGATGCGCCGCATCCAGTTCACCCCGGACCTGCTGCCCGCCGACATCACCGGCTCGGACATCCTTTACCAGGAGGCGGGCAGGAACAGCTTCCGCTTCCAGCCGGGCCCCGTGTTCGGCAACCTGATCCTGGCCGACGAAATCAACCGTGCGCCGGCCAAGGTGCAATCCGCGCTGCTCGAAGCCATGGAGGAGCGCCAGGTCTCGGTGGGCGGCACCACCCATCCCATGCCTGAACTGTTCATGGTGCTGGCCACGCAGAACCCGATCGAGCAAGAAGGCACTTACCCGCTGCCCGAGGCGCAGATGGACCGCTTCCTGATGAAGGTGCTGATCACCTATCCCGCAGCCGACGACGAGCGCGATGTGCTGCGCCTCGTGCGCGGCGAGGAGACGGGCAGCGCGGCGCCCGCTACGCCCCACGCGGAGCAGGCCAGGGTGCCGCAGTCGGCGATCTTTGCCGCGCGCGAAGAGATCCACGGTGTCCACGTGGCTGACGCGATCGACCGCTACATCATCGACCTGGTCAATGCCAGCCGCACGCCGGCCCGCTTTGACGCCGAACTGGCGAAATGGATCGCGCTGGGCGCCAGCCCGCGCGGCGGCATAGCGCTGGACCGCGCGGCCCGCGCCAACGCCTGGCTGGACGGACGCGATCACGTGACGCCCGACGATGTGCGTGCGATGGCGCTGCCCACGCTGCGGCACCGGCTGATCCTGTCCTACGACGCCAGCGCGGACGGGCTGGACACCGACGCGGTGGTGAACAAACTGGTCGAAGTCGTGGCCGTGCCCGCATGAAGGATCCCGCGATGCCGGTGGTGCGCGGGAGCGAGCTCGGCACCGTGTGGGTCGACGTCGCGCACCTGGCCCGGCTGGAGCTGGCCGTGCGGGACCTGGGCTTCACCATGCGCCAGCCGCACGCCAGTGTGCTGTCGGGCAAGCACGGCTCGCGCATTCGCGGGCGCGGCCTGAACTTCGAAGAACTGCGCGGCTACCAGCAGGGCGACGATGTCCGCCACCTGGACTGGAAGGCCTCGCTGCGCATGGGCAAGCCGCTGGTGCGCGTCTATACCGAGGAGCGCGACCTGCCGGTACTGCTGGTGGTGGATCAGCGCATGCCGATGTTCTTCGGTTCCAGGCGGGCGATGAAATCGGTGCTGGCCGCGGAGTTTGCCGGGCTGTGCGCCTGGATGGCGCTGCAGGCGGGCGACCGCGTGGGCGCGATCGTGTTTAACGACTCCGATACCACGCTGATCCGGCCGCTGCGCAGCCGTGCCCGCGTGCAGGCCGTGCTGGGCGCCATCGCCCGGATGAACCAGGCGCTGCACGCCGACAGCGCGGCGCGGCCCGTCTACGGCCAGCTCGACCGCACGCTGGAGCGCGCCTTGCAACTGGCCGGGCACGACCACCTCATCTGCGTGATCAGCGATTTCGCGGGCGCCGGCCAGCGTACCCAGGACCTGCTGCGCCAGCTGTCCAGCCACAACAGCGTGATCGCGGCGATGGTGTTCGATCCCTTGTTCCAGGCGGTGCCGCACCACACCGGCCGCATGGTCGTGACCGAAGGGCATCTGCAGGTCGAGCTGGACATGGGCGACAAGACCACGCGCGAGCCGATCGAATCCTTCTTCACCGGGCGCCTGCACGAGGTCACCGAACTGCTCAAGCGCAGCGGCGTGCCGATGATGCCGATCGACACGGAGGGTGAGGCCCTGGCCCAGTTGCGGCATTTCCTGGGACGCCTGGCGCCGCGCGGCAAAGCGCCAGGCCGGCATTGAGGCGCGCGGCGGATACTCCATGGCAGACCTGACCCGTTCCTACGCCACCGATGCCGTGCAGCCAGGTGCAGGCGCACCGGAGGCCGCCGGCACATTGGCAAACCTGCAGGAAATCGCCTTGCCGCCGCCTGCGTCCTATCTGCCCCAGACCTGGGGCTGGGCCGTGCTGGCCGCCTTGCTGCTGGCGCTGGGCGGGCTGCTGGCCTGGCGCGCCTGGCGGCGCCGCCAGGCAAACCGCTACCGGCGCGACGCGCTCGCGGAGCTGGCGCGCATTGAAGCCGGCCTGGCCGCGGCGGCCGGCGCCGACAGCCGCCGCGACGCGCTTGCCGCCTTGCCCGCGCTGGTCAAGCGCGTGGTGCTGGCGTTCGCGCCGCGCACGCAGGTGGCGAGCCTGTCCGCGCAGGCATGGCTGGACTATCTCGATGGCACCTGGCGCGGCGGTGGTTTCAGCAATGGCCCTGGCCGGCTGCTGCCGGAGCTGGCCTACGGGCAGCGCCCGCCGCCGGCTGCCGAAGTGACGGCGCTGATTGCGCTGCTGCGCGACTGGATCGGACAGCACCATGCTCACCTTTGACCACCCGTGGGCCGCGCTGGTCCTGCTGTTGCCCATCCTGGTCTGGCTGCTGCTGCCGGCTTACCGGGAAACCATGCCTGCCGTGCGCGTGCCGTTCTTCGAGGAAATGGCTGAACGCTCCGGCCTGCGGCCCTCCGAGGGCGCGGTGGTGATGCGCCGCAACTGGGCACAGCGGCTGCTGGCGCCGCTGTGCTGGGCACTGGTGGTGGCCGCGCTGGCCATGCCGGTCCGGGTGGACCCGCCGATCGAGCGCACCGAGCCGGCGCGCGACCTGATGCTGGCGATCGACCTGTCGCAATCGATGGAGGCCAGGGATTTCGCGCAAGCCGACGGCCACCGCGTGGACCGGCTTACCGCCGTCAAGCAGGTGGTCAGCACGTTTATCGACCGCCGCAAGGAAGACCGCATCGGCCTGATCGTGTTTGGCGCGGCGGCGTTCCCGCAGGCGCCGCTCACCATGGACCACGACAGCGTCAAGGCCTTGCTCGCCGAAGTCCAGATCGGCATGGCGGGCCCGCAGACGGCGATTGGCGACGCCATTGGCGTGGGCGTGCGCATGACCGAAAAATCGCCCGCGCAGGAGAAGGTACTGATCCTGTTGACGGACGGCAACGACACTGCCAGCAAGGTGCCGCCGGAGCAGGCCGCGCGGATCGCCAGGGACAAGGGGCTGATCATCCATACGATCGGCATCGGCGACATCAACGCCACGGGCGAGAACAAGGTCGATCTGGGTGCGTTGCAGAAGATCTCCAGCATGACGGGAGGCCGCTCGTTCCGTGGCGAGGACCTGGCCGGGCTGGAGTCCATCTACGCGACGCTGGACCGGATCACGCCAGTCAAGGTAAAGCGCCAGTCGCACCAGCCCAAGCGCGATCTTTTCTACTATCCGCTCGCCGCGGCGGGCATGCTGCTGTTGCTGTATCACGCGGTCATGCTATTGCTGAGCGCCATCCGCCGGCCGCGCCGCCAGCCGTTGGTGGACCGTGGCCAGGGCGTCGCGCCGGAACCGGGGCACTGAATGGATTTCGGTGAGTTCCATTTCCTGCGCCCCCTGTGGCTGCTCCTGATGCCGGCGGCGTTGCTGATTGTCTTCGCCTGGCATCGGTTCTCCGACCCACGCCGGCGCTGGCGGGGCGTGATCGCCCCGCACCTGCTGGAGCGGCTGATCGTCGATGGCGGGCGCGGCTGGCGCCTGCGGCCGGTACACGGCGCGTGCGCCGCGCTGGTTCTGATCGGCCTTGCCGCGGCGGGGCCGGCCTGGGAGCGCGAGCCGCCGCCGTTTACCGAGGACAAGGCGCCGATGGTGGTTGCCATCGACCTGTCGCGCAGCATGGACGCGGTGGACCTGGCGCCCACCCGGCTGGAGCGCGGCAAGCAGAAGGTGCGCGACCTGATGCAGCTGCGCGCGGGCTCGCGCACCGGGCTGGTGGTGTACGCGGGCACGGCGCACATGGTAGTGCCGCCTACCGATGACCCGCAGTTCATGGCGTTGTATCTGGACGCGCTGGATACCGGCATGATGCCGCGCGCGGGCAAGAACGCCGCCGCCGCGCTGGCGCTCGCCGACACCCTGCTGGCCCGGGAGTCGGCCGCGGGCACCGTGCTGTTCATCACCGATGGCTTCGACCGGGCGGAAATCCCCGTTTTTGCCGCGCTCGCCCGCAATAGCCAGGTGCAGGTGCTGGTGCTGGCTGCCGGCACTACCCAGGGCGGCCCGATCCGTACCGCTGATGGCCGTGTGGCTACCGACCAGCAGGGCCGGCCGGTGCAGGGCACGCTGGACCTGGCGGCGCTGAAGGCGCTCTCGTCCGATGCCGACATCCCGCTGGCCAGCCTGACGCTGGACGACGACGATGTGAACTGGGTACAGCGCCGCGCGGTGCGCAATATGCAGGCCGCGCAGGAGAAGAACGCCGAGGTGCGCTGGAAGGAGGCGGGCTACGTCCTGACCATCCCCATCGCGCTGCTGGCTGCCTTCTGGTTCCGGCGCGGCTGGGTGGTGCGCTGGCTGCCTGCGCTGCTGGTGGCCCTGCTTGTGCAGGCACCGCGCCCGGCGGTGGCGGCGCCGGTGGTCCTCACGACGGCATCGATCAAGGCGTTTTTCCTGGATGCCTTCCTCACCCCCGACCAGCAAGGCCGCTGGCATTTCGAGCGCGGCGATTACACCGCCGCCGCGGCGCATTTCCAGGACCCGATATGGCGTGGCTGGGCCAGCTACCGCGCGCGCGACTTCGCGGGCGCGCTGACCGCGTTTGCCGCCCTGGCCACCCCGGATGCTTTTTTCATGATGGGTAACTGCTATGCGCAGCTGAAGGACTATCCGCGTGCGCTTTCGGCCTATGACAACGCGCTCAAGGGGCGCGCCGGATTTGCGCAGGCCATCGCCAACCGAGCCCTCATCGCGGCGCTGATCGAACAGGAGAAAAAGAAGAAGAAAGACGACGGCGAGGAAGCGCCGGACACGCCGCCGGACAAAATCCAGTTCGACGACAAGGACGATGGCGGCAAGAAGGAAAAGGCCGATATGAGCCGCGTGCAACAACAAAACGCCGAGCTATGGATGCGTAACCTGCAGATTTCGCCGGCGGATTTCCTGCGCCAGAAGTTCCAGATCGAGGCGCAGCAGCCGGCGCAGGGCAAGGCCGCGCCATGAAACGCCTCCTGTTCTACACCACCATTGTCGCCTTGCTGGGCCTGCTGATCGCGCTGCCGGTCCTGGCTGACGGGCCGCGGTCGATGGCGCGCGCGCATCTGGAGCCAGGCGGCGCGGTGGCGCAGGGCCAGCCTGTCAAGCTGGTGGTGGACGCGCTGACTACCAACTGGTTCACCGAGGCGCCGGTCTTTCCCGTGCTGGAGATTCCCGGCGCTATCGTCAGCCCGCCGGGCGACGATGCCACCAACCTGAGCGAAGAGATCCAGGGCGTGAAGTGGTTCGGCGTATCGCGCTCGTACATCGTCACGCCGCAGACCGGCGGCGATCTTGCCATTGCGCCGCTGGAACTCACGCTGCAGGTAGGGCAGGTGAGCGGGGTGGTAAAGGTGCGCACCCCCGCGCTGACGCTGAAAGTCAAGACGGTGCCGCGCCCGGCCGGCGCGGAGAACGCTATCGGGACATCGCGGCTGGAATTGACGCAGTCCATCGACCATGACCTGCGCACGCTCAAGCAGGGCGACGCCTTTACGCGGACCATCGAGATCAGCGCCGACGGCGTGCAGGCCATGCTGCTGCCGCCCACGCCATTTGGGCCGGTGTCGGGGCTCGCGGTCTATCCCAAGGCGCCCCGCGTGCAGGACATCAGCCAGGAGCGACAGGGTTTTCTGGGCGGGCGCCGGGTCGATGCCGCCACCTATCTGGTGCAGAAGTCCGGCCGCTACGAGTTGCCGGGGGTGAGCGTGCAATGGTGGGACATCCGTGCTGGCAAGTTGCGCACGGCCACGGTGCCCCCATTGCGGTTTTCCGCTTCCGCCAACCCCGGCTACCAGCCGCCGGTTGGCATTCCGGGCGAGCCCCTGGCGGCGCTGCCGGGACGCCATGCGCGCCTGGATCCGCAATGGCTAGCCTATTGCGCCGCAGTGCTGGTGGTGCTGGGGCTGGCGGCCTGGCTGCTGTTGCCCCGGCTGATCCGCGCGGTTGGGCGCCTGAAGGCCTGGCGGCGCCAGCGTCGGCTGGCTTATGCAAGCTCCGAGGCCGCCGCCTTTGCGCGGCTGCGGCGCGCGCAGCAGGGCGAGGACGCCAGCGCACTGGTGAGCAGCCTGTACGCCTGGCTCGACCGGGTGGCCCGGCGCGCGCCCGCTGTGCTTGGGCGCCCCGCGGCGCTTGGCGATGCCGAACGCGCCGCCGGCAGCGCGACTTTTGCCACGGCGGGGGAGCAACTGCTGTCCAGCCGCTATGGCGCGGCGGCCACACAAGGCGATGTGCCGCCAGCCGCGCTGGGCAAGGCACTGGATGAAGCCAGGGCGGGGCTGGTGCGCCGCTCCACGCGTTCCGGTCATCATGCGGCGAGATCTTTGCCACCGCTCAATCCGGCCAGTGGCTAGCAAGCACGCCGCCATGGCTGGTCTAAGCTTGGTTTCCATCCGGAGCGATTCCACAATGCTTCCACCTCCGCTGCAGGCTTGTTTCGCATCATCCCCCCCGGCCGGGCGGCGCACCGCCGGCGCGCTGCGCTTGTCGATCGCCATGTTGCTGGCAGCCGTCATGTCCGGCAAGGCCGCCGCCGGGCCGGTGGACCTGCCGAATTCCCTGCCGAACATGGTCGGCGCCGGCTTTGGCTCCACGACGGAATACGCCGGCGGCAAGGACCGCATGATCGGCGTGGTGCCGGGGGTGCGCTATGTCACGCCAGGCGGCCACCTGTTCGAATGGTACGGACCCTATGCGCAATACAACTTTGGTGGCGTCACCGGCTTCCAGTGGGGGCCCGCAGGGGCGCTCCGGTTGGGGCGCAAGGATGTCGACGATCCCGTGGTCTCCCAGATTCACGAAATCAAGACCACGGTGGAGGCGGGCGGCTTCATCGGCTACGAGTACCTGGACCAGGGCAGCATTCCCTACCGGCTGCGCGGCAGCGTGGCGGTGGTGACAAATGCGGGCGTGGTCTACACGGGTGCGCGCCTCAGTGTCAACGGGAGCGGCTGGGTGCCATTGCATCCGCGGGTATATGCCGGGGCCGGGCTGGGCGCAAGCTGGGTGAGCCAGGGCTTCAACCAGACCTACTACGGTGTGACGCCGGACGATGCCGCGCGCAGCGGCCTGCCCGTCTACGCGCCCGGCGGCGGATTGCAGCAGGTGACCGGCTGGCTTGCGCTGGTTTTCCAGATCGACAAGAACTGGTACGCCGGCGCCATGGTCTACGGACAGCGGCTCACCGGCAGTGCCGGAGACAGTCCTATCGTGACGCAGCGCGGCACGCGCAACCAGATCACTTATGGCGCTGGCATCGCCTATGCCTGGAGATAGACAAGCATGGAAATCCATACCGGCAACAACACCCGGAAACGCAAAAGACAGAGCCGTAATCCAAGGAAAGCTTGTGGACACCCCTGAAGACATCGAATCCCGCCGCGAACGCGGCAAAGTCACGCGCAAACACGTTCCCCGCAGCGCGCATGTCGCGGTCGGCAGCGTCGAACGAGATCCCGTCGGGTTGCTGGAGATCAACAGCGCCGGCCGTGTCGAACGGCTGGTGCCGCTGCGCTATGGCCGCATGATCGAATCGCCTTTCACCTTCTACCGTGGCAGCGCCATCATCCAGGCGCATGACCTCGCCGGTACGCCGAATTCAGACATCCCCATCCAGATCTGCGGCGACTGCCACCTGGCCAACTTCGGCGGGTTTGCCAGCCCTGAACGCTCGCTGCTGTTCGACCTCAACGATTTCGACGAAACCAGCCTCGGGCCCTGGGAATGGGACCTGAAGCGGCTTACCGCCAGCTTCGTGGTGGCGGGCCGGCATCTGCGCCACAAGCGGGGCGTGATCGACGACCTGGTCTACCGCATCGTGCGCAGCTATCAGGAGCGCATGGCCAACTATGCCGGGATGGGCATTCTCGACACCTGGTATGACGCCATCACCTTCGAGCGGCTGATGGCCGAGACGCCTTCGCCGCAGATCCACAAAGCCCTGGAGCGCGGCATGGCGCGCGCGACCAAGCGCGCCAGCCAGGCGCTGCTGCCGAAGTTGTCGGAGCGGGTTGGCGAGCGCTGGGTTATCCGCGACGCACCGCCAGGGATCTTCCACATACGAGGCGAGAACACGCTGTTCTCCCCCGAGGACGACTGGATGAAGATCACCGACACCGACAAGGCTTTCGACAGGGCGTTCAAGGAATACCTGGGTACCATGGCGCCAGACAGGCGCCAGTTGCTCAGCCATTTCACGCGCCACGATGCCGCCTTCAAGGTGGTGGGGGTGGGCAGCGTCGGCACGCGCTGCCTGATCATCCTGATGATCGACAATCACGGCAAGCCGCTCTTCCTGCAAAGCAAGCAGGCCACGCAGTCGGTAGTGGCGCGCTATTTCAAGTCGCCGCCGGTGACGCATGAAGGCCGCCGTGTGGTGGAGGGCCAGCGGCTGATGCAGGCGGCCAGCGACGTGTTCCTTGGCTGGAACAACGGGCCGTCCGGCCGGCATTTCTATATGCGGCAACTGCGCGACATGAAGCTGTCGCCCGAGATCGAACTGATGGATATCGAACTGTTCAGCGAGTTCGCGGCGGTGTGCGGCTGGGTGCTGGCGCGAGCCCATGCCAAGGCCAGCGGGATGGCGCTGGAGATCAGCGGCTACCTTGGCAATAGCGATGCGATGGCCGATGCGCTGTTGGCGTATTCGAACGCGTATGCGGATCAGGTCGAGCGCGACTATGACGTGTTTGTCGCCGCTTGCCGCTCTGGCCGCCTGGAGGCGCGTACGGATGCAGACATGGCGGCGGATTTCCGCATCTAAGGCGCCAGAGGTCGCACAGAGTAGCCGGATTTCCTCCTGTGCGGCATGCCGGTCCCGGTCCCGCCAGATTTAGCAAAATTTGGTAGCCGTCCGGACCAGAAGCGCGGACGGCTGGGGCATTCCGCAGCGCAGCAAGGCAAAGTACCGCCTCGTTTGCGCGAAGCGTGGCGAATTCGCCGCATGTAGCGTCAATCGACCCCCGTTTCCCCTCCAGAAGAATTCAATACACACGCCGATAGATTTCAGATGGGGAAAATGTTGATATTGGAAACGATGGAACTAAAGTTCGTCACTGAGGACTAGCGCGCCAGCACGGCCGCCGAGACTGGAAACCAAATTTTCCAAAATATCGGACTCAGGTAGGTGGGGCACTGGCCTGATGCCAGGGCAGGCGCCAGTTTCATCACGATGCTCCGGAGCCATCCATGCGCCAAGCCCTTGATTCGCGCCAATCGAATGCGATCACATCGGCGGACAGGGTGCCCGGCGCAGATGGGACGGGCGGGCAGGAAAGCGTGGGCGCGGCAAGGGATCCGCGAAGCTGCATGCCTGCCCGCAGGGTGAACACGCGCGTGCTGCAGACATTCATCGCCCTGCTGAATGCCGGCTCGATTGCCTTCGTGGCGGACAGGCAGCGGGTATCCCGCGCTACCGTGCTCTACCAGTTGCACTCGCTGGAAGAGCGGGTCGGCACCTTGTTTCATGTCCAGTCCGACGGGGCGCTCTGTCCAACGCCGCTGGCTGTCGATATGGCGCCCAAGGTGCGCGGCATGCTGGATATCTGGGCGAGCCTCGTTGGCGGCCGCGCGGGTGAGCCGGCTGTGCAGGCGTCCGGCAGCTTGCGTATCGGTGTCTCGGGCGTGGCGGAACTGGTGGCGCCGCACGTCCTTGGCCATGTCCGCAGGATGCATCCGCTGATGGATGCCATGCTGGTGCCCATGGCGACGGACGCCGCGCTGATGCAGGCACTGCGCCGCGCGGACATCCATCTCGGGCTTTCCCTTGGCGCGGACGACGCATTCCAGGTGGTCACGGACTGCGTGGAAATGCGCTGCCGGATGGTGCCCGTATGCTCCCGCCTGCGCCACGCCGAATTCATGGCGGCCAGGGTTGATGCCTGGCCGTGGTTGCTGGAAGACAGCATGCCGGGCCTTTCCGCGGATCTCGGCGTCTGGTTCCGCGCGGTGCTGGCCGGCGGCGAGCCACGCGTTCGCGCGCAGTCTGCCGGCGTCCTGATGGACTTGCTGACCGCCGGGCTTGGCGTGACCTTGCTGCCCGAGGTGGGCTTGCCGGGATACCTGGCCGAAAGACATCTCGCGGTGCTGGAGCCGGCGGTGCCATTCATGCCACCCCCGTCAGTCCACTTGTGCGTGGTGGCCCCGGCCGCGGCCCGTCGCGCTGCCCAGCCGAGAGCGCTGGCGCGGGATCTCTATCGCGTGCTGGTTGCCGATGTCGAGTCCGGGCAAGGCAGGCAGCGTGACGAACCTCACCCGGTCAGGTGATTGCGCCATGCGCCTGATTGCTCATGATCTGCGGCTGGGGCGGACCTCGCGACCCGCCTTTTCACACTTAGCCCTCGACCACCCCGGCCGAGGGTTTTTTTCTCTGGCGGGAAAAACACCAATTCTGGCGAAACCGCTTTTCGGGCAAAATCTGTAACCTTTGCCGGAGCGGTGCGATGCGCGCAACCAGCGGCCGGCCAACACAAGATTGCCGATCACCCGACTACAAGGGAAAACCTAAATGCACCCCAGGAAGACGAAGCCTCTCGCCATTGTGTTGCCACTGCTGCTCGCTGCGGTGTCGGCGCATGCCACGGAGGGCGCGTTGGGCCGACCCATTTCCGGCACCAGCGTGGTGCCGAATGCCGGCATCGTATCGCCGGAGCCGATCCTGGCTGTCAACCTGGCCGAGATGTACCTGAATGGCTCTGTCGACGGCGGACGCCAGGTGCCGATCGGGGGGCAGGCCTCGCTCGGCATCAGCGGCGAGGTAGCCTTTACGCTGGCCACCATCATGAAGGTCTGGGACACCAGGACCGGCGCGTGGAATTTTGCCTCCAGCTTCACGCTGCCCTATCTGTGGAACAAGGTGGGTGCCAACGTGACGCTCGGGCGTTTCAACGGTAGCAGCCAGGACACCGCGTCCGGCCTGTTCGATATCTACTTCACACCGGTTATCGCCGGCTATCACTTCTCCCAGACCGAGCACGTGGCGCTGAGCCTGAACATCTGGGCGCCCACGGGCAGCTACGATGCCAACGCGCTGGCCAACACGGGCCTGAACAACTGGACCTTTGTGCCGCAGGTGGCGTACACCAAGATCCTGCCCGAGCAGGGGTGGCAGTTCGATGTGGTTTCCGGCCTGCAGTTCTACACGCGCAACAACGCCACCAACTACCAGAATGCGCCGCTCTTCACGCTTGACGTCATGGCGCGCAAGCTGTTCACCAAATCCTTCAGCGCGGGGCTGATCGTCGGCACCACGCAGCAGCTCGGTAACGACAGCGGACCCACCGCGGATCGCCTCAATGGCTTCCGCGGGCACGACTGGGCGATCGGGCCGGTCATCAACTACGACACCAGGATCGCTGCCAAGAGCACGCTTTCGCTCGGCCTGCGCTGGGTGCCGACGGTGGCGAGCCAGAATCGCATGGAAAGTACCAGAACCTTCATGGGCACGGCGACGCTCGTGTTCTAGCGGGCTGTGCGCAGAGCCGTTCCGAGGTCGGAAGCGGCTGGCGGAATGCGCCGACAAGACTGTGCCGGGACCGCCGCCGGTAACACGCCGGCTTGCCCGCTGGCGTTATTCCTCCACGATCTGCTCGAAGCGCAGGGCCAGGAAATCGATCAGGGCGCGCACCGCGGGCAGCAGCCCCCGGCGCGAGGGATACACGGCATGGATGACGCCGCCCCTTGGCCGCCATTGCGGCACCAGCATGACAAGCCGGCCTTGCTTCAGCTCGTCCTCCACCACCATGCTCGGCAATGCCACCGCGCCGACCCCCGCCAGCGCGGCGAGGCGCAGGGCCAGCATATCGTCGGTGACCAGGCGCGGGCTGTGCCGGATTTCCATGCCGGCGCCATCGGGGCCCTCCAGTTGCCAGCTATGCGCGGGTTGCGGCGGGCCCCAGTCGAGCGTCGGCAGCGCGGCCACGTCGGCCGGCACGGCGGGCAGGCCGCGCTCGGCCAGCAACGCGGGGCTCGCGACCAGGCACCAGGCGCGCCTGCCCAGCGTGCGCATCACCAGATCGCTGTCGCGCAAGGGCGGCACGCGGACCCGGATCGCCACGTCGATGCGCTCGGCGATCACGTCCACGCGGCGGTTGGTGGCCTCCAGATGCACGATCACTTTTGGGTAAGCCGCCATGAACTCCGCCACCATGGCGCCGATCCGCGCGTGCAGCAGCGCCACCGGGCAAGCCAGGCGGACGATGCCCTGGGGCTCGGAACGCGTCAGGTCGATGGCCTGCTGCGCGGCGTCCGCCTCGACCAGCATGGCCTTGCAGTGGCCGTAATAGCTTTGCCCGATCTCTGTGACGGAGAAATGCCGGGTCGAGCGCTGGATCAGGCGCGTGCCCAGGCGCTCTTCGAGTACGCCGATACGGCGGCTCAGCTTTGACTTGGGAATGCCGAGGGCACGGCTTGCCGGCGCGAAGCCCTGGTGATCCACCACCTGGGCGAAGTAGAAGAGGTCGTTGAGGTCGGGGTGCATCGGGGGCATCGTCCTATCAATAGGACACTGAGGATAGCGCACGCCGACTACCGACGGGCCTGGGGACCGCCTAAGCTTTTCTTCAACAGAGGCGCAGTCAGCCCCCATCGTCCAGGAAGCTTCATGAAGCAGATCATCGGCACCTATAGCAGCCCACATGCCCACTGGGTGGGCGACGGCTTTCCAGTCCGCACGCTGTTCTCCCAGCAGAGCCTTGGCAGCCACATGAGCCCGTTCCTGATGCTGGACCATGCCGGCCCGGCCGAATTCACGCCCGCCACCCGCAAGCGCGGCGTGGGCGAGCATCCGCACCGCGGTTTCGAGACCGTGACCATCGTCTATCAGGGCGAGCTGGAACACCGCGACTCCACCGGGCAGGGCGGACGCATCGGCCCGGGCGACGTGCAATGGATGACGGCGGCGTCCGGCATCCTGCATGAAGAGTTCCACTCGGGAGCTTTCACCCGCACCGGCGGCACCCTGGAAATGGTGCAACTGTGGGTGAACCTGCGCGCCCGCGACAAGATGGCGGCGCCGGGCTACCAGACCATCCTGTCGGCGGACATTCCTTCGCTGCCCTTGCCGGGCGGCGCTGGCCGGATGCGCGTGATTGCCGGCGAACATCAGGGCGCGCGCGGACTCGCTCACACCTTCACGCCGATGGATGTCTGGGATCTGCAGTTGCGCGAGGGCGCGGATGTCGACTTGCAGGCGCCCGAGGGCCGCACCGTGGCGCTGGTTGCGCTGCGCGGCAGTGTGCGGGTCAACGGCAGCCAGGTCGCGCAGGCCGGGCAGATGGTGCTGCTTGGCCGCGCGGGCACCGCCTTTGCGCTGGAGGCTACCAGCGCCGCCGTGGTGCTGGTGCTCCATGGCGACCCCATCGACGAACCGGTGGCCAGCTATGGGCCGTTCGTGATGAACACGCAGGAAGAAATCGCGCAGGCGCTGCAGGACCTGCGCAGCGGCCGCTTCGGGCGTATCGAGGCAGTGCAGGAGAGGCGCGTGCGGTAAGCGCGCATCAGGATGGGGCGGCCCTCAGGGGCCGCGGCAGCCAGGCAGTTTGCATCCGATCGCGAAACGCTGGATTCCCGGCGCGGCTGAACGTCAATCGATGAGCCTTCATCGCGATTGACCGTTGTTAATCGTTAATCCTCAAAAAGGAGATTCGCATGACTACCCCGTACAAGCGCCTGGACAAGAGCCAGGCCGCCGTCCTCCTGGTCGATCACCAGGCTGGCCTGCTATCCCTGGTCCGCGATATCGAGCCCGACAAATTCAAGAACAACGTGCTTGCGCTGGCGGACCTGGCCAAGTATTTCAACCTGCCTACCATCCTGACCACCAGCTTCGAAGATGGTCCGAACGGGCCGCTGGTGCAGGAACTGAAGCAGACCTTCCCGGATGCCCCCTACATTGCGCGGCCGGGCCAGATCAACGCCTGGGACAACGAGGACTTCACCAAGGCGGTCAAGGCCACCGGCCGCAAGCAACTGATCATCGCGGGCGTGGTGACCGAGGTCTGCGTGGCGTTCCCCGCGCTGTCGGCGCTGGCCGAAGGCTATGACGTCTTCGTGGTGACGGACGCCTCCGGCACCTTCAACGAGATCACCCGCAATGCCGCCTGGAGCCGCATGGCGGAAGCCGGCGCGCAGATGCTGAGCTGGTTCGGCATCGCCTGCGAGCTGCATCGCGACTGGCGCAACGATATCGAGGGACTGGGCACGCTGTTCTCCAATCACATTCCAGACTATCGCAACCTGATCGCGAGCTACACCACGGCAAAGGGCGCCAAGTAGGCTCGGAGGGCCGGCGCTTCAGGCGCTGGCCCTCCGCGTTTCACCGGCCTGCGCGCGCAATGGCGCAGGCCCGGCGGGCCGGTTTCCCCTGGCCGCGCCTGCCAGGATCGCCTTGACATCCTTACTTAAGATATATATCTTACGATATGTCTTTCGATAGTAGGGGTTGCGATCGTGCGTCACCATCCGCTTCTGGGCAGGCTTAGCCATCGCATGCTGGCTCACCTGTCGTCTCATTTCTCCGCCCATCCCTCGTTGCCCGGGGCGCGCCATGCCATACATGCTGTTGGCCACCATCGCCATGGCGGCGGTCCGGGCGGCTTCTTTGGCGGCGGCGACGGCTTCGACGGTGACGGCGATAGCTGGCGCCGCGGCCGCAAGTTCAGTTCGGACGATCTCCAGCTGATGCTGCTGTCCCTGCTGGAGGAAAAGCCCAGCCATGGCTATGAACTGATCAAGGCACTGGAAACCCGCACCAACGGTTTCTACAAGCCCAGCCCCGGCATGGTCTATCCCGCGCTGACGTTCCTGGAAGAAGTCGGCTATGCCACCGTGGATACCGAGGGCAACAAGAAGCGCTACCAGTTGGCGGAGCCGGGCCGGGCGCATCTCGAAGCCAACCGCGAGCGGCTGGCGCTGATGCTCAACAAGCTCAAGCACGTGGCGCGCAAGATGGAGTGGGTGCGGCGCGCGCTGTCAGGCGAAGGGGCGGAGGGCGGCGAGGAGCGTGAAGCCGAAGGCGGGTGGCTGCCCGAGTTCGTCGAGGCGCGCCTGGCGCTCAAGCGCGCGCTGCTGATGCGCACCGAGGCCACGCCGGCCGAGCAGCGCCGCATCGCCGCCATCCTGGCGCGGGCCACGGCGGAGATCAATGCCGGGCAGGGCGCTACCTGAGTGCTGACCCGGTTCCCGACACTCCATATCCCGAATTCCAACTCCCAGTCATCAAGGAGATCCATGCATACTCGCGACCTCACCGTGCAACGCGTTCGCCATGAACTCAAGATGCGCCTGCTGCAAGTGGTGCGTACCCAGGCCGTCTCCCCGCAACTGCTGCGCGTCACGCTGGCCGGCGACGACCTGAAAGGCTTTGTCTCCGCGTCCTTCGACGATCACGTCAAGGTGTTCTTCCCGGCGGCCGGACAGGACAAGCCCATACTGCCGGTAGCCGGCCCCAACGGCCCGGTCTTTCCCGAAGGCGTGCAGAAACCCGCGGCGCGCGATTACACGCCGCGCCGCTATGACCCGGTCGCGGGCGAACTCGACATCGAGTTTGTGCTGCATGGCGATGGCCCTGCCTCCACCTGGGCCGCGCAGGCTGCGGCCGGCCAGCATCTCGGCGTGGGCGGCCCGCGCGGCTCGTTTGTGATTCCCGAGGGCTTCGACTGGCACCTGCTGGTGGGCGACGAAACCGCGCTCCCCGCGATCGCCAGGCGCCTGGAGGAACTGCCGGCCGGCGTGCGCGCGCTGGTGGTGCTGGCGGTGGACAACGCCGCCGCCGAAATTCCGCTGCCCAGCCGCGCCGACGTCGAACTCCGCTGGCAGCACCGCGACGGCGCGCCAGCGGGTGCAACCGCTGGCAGCTTGCTGGAGCAAGCGCTGCGCGAGCTCCCGCTGCCGAGCGGCGAGGGCTATGCCTGGGCCGCCGGCGAAGGCGCGGCAATCCGTGCCGTGCGCCAGTACCTGGTGGGCGAGCGCGGCATCGAGAAGGGCCGCATCCGCGCCGCCAGCTACTGGAAGGCCGGCGCCGCCGCCGTGCATGAGAACATCGACGACTGATGATTGACGGCTGCGGCGTCCGTTCGCGCGGAGGTTGAAGACCGGATCGGCTGGTTTTACAATGCAACCGCCTCGCCGTGGGTGCCGGAACCGGCGCCAGCGCAGCGCGCCGCAGCCCGCGGCGCCGTGCCGGCGGCGCGCAGACGGAGTTGCGATATGGTCCGGCGAACCAGCCTGGAAGGTGCGGAGTGCCCGGTGGCCCGCTCGCTCGACGTGATCGGCGACTGGTGGTCGCTGCTGATCGTGCGGGATGCCTTCGACGGCCTGCGGCGCTTCGGCGAGTTCCAGCGCAGCCTGGGCCTGGCCAAGAACATCCTGTCCGACCGGCTGCGCACGCTGCTGGCGCACGGCATCCTGGAGCAGGTGCCAGCATCGGACGGCAGTGCCTATCAGGAATACGTGCTGACGCAGAAAGGCCGGGCGCTGTTTCCCGTGGTGGTGGGTTTGCGCCAATGGGGCGAGGCGTTTTTCTTCGCGCCGGGCGAGCCGCATTCGGTGCTGGTGGATGGCCAGGCCGGCAAGCCTGTGCGGCAGCTCGAGGTGCGCGCCGAGGATGGCCGCCTGCTCGGGCCCGATGACGCCGTGGTGAGGAAGGTGGGCGAGGCGGCATGACGCTGCGCAATCCATCGCAGACGTAGCCGATCCTTCGGTCTTCATTCATACGTAGTCCACACCGCATCGCCATGCCAACGGATTCTTCCTCCCGCCCCGCGCTCCTTGTCAGTTCCTGCCTGCTCGGCCAGCCGGTGCGCTACGACGGCCAGGCCAAGGCCCAGCCCGAGCCCGTGCTGGCCGTGCTGGCGCGGCATTTCGACCTGATTCCGGTCTGCCCCGAATCGCTGGGTGGCTTGCCCACGCCGCGTCCGCCCGCCGAGATCGTCGGCGGCAGCGGCGCGCATGTGCTGGCCGGTGCCGCCATCGTGCGCGACGCCACCGGCGCCGATGTCACGCAGCCCTTCACGGCAGGCGCGCGCGACGCACTGGCGATCGCGCGGCAGCGCCAATGCAAGCATGCCTTGCTCAAGGCGCTGAGCCCGTCCTGCGGCAACCGCGAACACTACGACGGTTCGTTCAGCGGCGCCGTGCGTCCGGGGCAGGGCGTGGCCGCGGCATTGCTGGCCGAGGCGGGCGTGCGCGTGTGGAACGAAAGTGAGATCGAGGCGCTGATCCGCACCGCGGGCGCGTCGCCGGCCGCGTTGCAAAACCCGTAGACGCCGTGCGTATTCGCCGCTAAGATCTTCCGGTCGGCCGCACCAACGGCCGGCAGCGTCGCTCGGACGGTTCCGGGCGCTTACGTTCAAGGAAAATCCATGTCCGCCTCCGCAGGCAAGCGCCGCTTCGCGCGTATCGATCGTCTTCCCCCCTACGTCTTCAATATCACCGCCGAGCTGAAAATGGCGGCGCGCCGCCGTGGCGAAGACATCATCGACATGAGCATGGGCAACCCCGACGGCGCCACGCCGCCGCATATCGTTGCCAAGCTTACCGAAGCCGCGCAGCGCCCCGACACCCACGGCTACTCCGCTTCCAAAGGCATCCCGCGCCTGCGCCGCGCCATTTCGCACTGGTACCGCGAGCGCTACGACGTCGAGATCGATCCGGATACCGAGGCCATCGTCACCATCGGTTCCAAGGAAGGGCTGGCCCACCTGATGCTCGCCACGCTCGATCGCGGCGACACCGTGCTGGTGCCCGATCCGAGCTATCCCATCCATATCTACGGCGCGGTGATTGCCGGCGCCGATATCCGCTCGGTGCCGCTGGTGCCGGGGGTGGACTTCTTTGCCGAGCTGGAGCGCGCCATCCGTGGCAGCTATCCCAAGCCGAAGATGATCGTGCTGGGCTTCCCGTCGAACCCGACCGCGCAATGCGTGGAGCTGGACTTCTTCGAGCGCGTGATCGCGCTGGCGCGCAAGCACGATATCTTCGTGGTGCACGACCTGGCTTATGCCGACATCGTGTTCGATGGGTGGAAGGCACCGTCGATCATGCAGGTTCCGGGTGCCAAGGATATTGCCGTGGAGTTCTTCACGCTGTCCAAGAGCTACAACATGGCGGGCTGGCGCATCGGCTTCATGGTCGGCAATCCCGACCTGGTGGCGGCGCTCACGCGCATGAAGAGCTATCACGACTACGGTACCTTCACGCCGCTGCAGGTGGCCGCCATCGCCGCGCTGGAAGGCGACCAGCAATGCGTGAAGGAGATCGCCGCGCATTACCAGACGCGCCGCGACGTGCTGGCGCGCGGGCTGATCGAGTCCGGCTGGCCGGTGGAGATTCCCAAGGCCTCGATGTATATCTGGGCGCGCATTCCCGAGCCGTATCGCGCGCTGGGATCGCTGGAATTCTCCAAGCAGTTGCTGGCCAAGGCCAAGGTCTGCGTCTCGCCCGGCATCGGCTTTGGCGACTACGGCGACGAGTACGTGCGCTTCGCGCTGATCGAGAACGAGGCGCGGATCCGGCAGGCGGTGCGGGGCATCAAGGCGATGTTCCGCACGGACGGACTGGTGAAGGTGCCTGTGGACGAGCACCAGCCGCACGGCCACGCGCCGAAGCCGAAGGACTGATCAGCCGCTGGTCGGACTCTGGTTCGATGACACGCCGGCGCAATGCCGGCGTGCAACGTGCGCGGCGTCAGCCGAGCGACGCCAGCGGATGCGATTCACGCGGCCACGGACTATCGAAGAACGATTGCACCGTGGCTTCGCTGACTTCGCCCACTGTCTTCACGCGCCAGCGTGGCGCATTGTCCTTGTCGACGATCAGCGCGCGTACCCCCTCGATGAAGTCGCCCTGCGTAAAGGCGTGGGATACCACGCCCAACTCCATGCGGAAGCAGTCCGCAAGATCAAGGTCGCGGCCACGCAGCAGCATTTCCCGCGTCACGGCCATCATCAGCGGCGAGCGTCCGCGCAGGATCTCCAGCGTGCGCTCGGCCCAGCCGGCATAAGCCGGATCGGACTCGGCCGCCAGGCTGTCGAGCAACCCGGCCACGCTCGCGTCGGGACGGAAGTGCCGCAGCACGGCCGGCAAGGCCGCCTGCAATGGCGCATCGGCGCCGCCGGCAAGGGGCGTTGCCGGCAGCGCGGCGCGCAGGTCCGCCAGCACATCGCCCGTCCAGCGAATGCCGGCCAGGGTCTGCTCGATGCCTTCCAGGCTCGCGGCGGGCACGGCGATATCGGCCAGCTTGCACAGCAAGGTATCGGCAGCGCCGAGCGTCACGCCGGTCAGCCCGACATAGAGCGCCAGTGCCGGCGGCAGCCTGGACAGGAAATGGCTGGCGCCCACGTCCGGCACCAGGCCGATGCCGGTCTCCGGCATCGCCACCCGCGAGCGCTCCGTGACCACCCGCAGATGCGCGGCCTGTGCCAGCCCCATGCCGCCGCCCATGACGATGCCGTCCATCAGCGCCACCACCGGCTTGGGATAGCCATGCAGGCGGTAGTCGAGCCGGTACTCGTCGACGAAGAACTGCTGGCGTAGCGATGTACCGGCGTGGAAACTGTCGTACAGCGCGCGGATATCTCCGCCGGCGCAAAAGGCTTTGCTGCCCGCGCCGCGCAACAGCACGGCGGCGATGTCGCCGCGCGTGGCCCACGCCGCAAGCTGCGTATCGAGCGCGCCGATCATCGGGTACGACAGGGCGTTCAGCTGACGCGGGCGGTTCAGCGTCATCACGCCGACGCCGTTGATCTCCTGGAACAGCACTTCGGGCTCGGCGTTCATGGCGGCGGCGGGGCGTTCCTGCGCAGCGTCGTTCGGGTTCAGGCGCATGGCGTGGCTCCTAGGCATTGCGCCATTGCGGCGCGCGTTTTTGCAGGAAGGCGTTGACGCCCTCGCGCTGGTCCTCGCCGTCGAACAGGTCGACAAAGCGCTCGCGCTCCAGCGCCAGCGCGGGGCCGCGCGGCACGCCCTGGCGGGCCAGGTGCACCAGTTGCTTGCTGTAGGCCGCCGCGCGCGGGCTGACATGGCTTGCGCGCTCGGCCAGGCGCATCGCGGCGTCGAGGGCCTGGCCGGCCGGCACCACCTCTTCCACCAGGCCGATGCGCAGCGCGGTGGCGGCATCGATCCGTTCATTGGCCAGGATCATGCGCTTGGCCCAGCCCTCGCCCACCAGCCAGGGCAGGGTCTGCGTGCCACAGCCGCAGGGCAGCAGGCCGACGCCGGCCTCGGGCAATGCCATCTGGGCTTGTTCCTCGGCAATGCGGACATCGCAGGCGAGCGCGCATTCCAGCCCGCCGCCCATCGCGTAGCCGTTGATGGCAGCGATCACCAGGGGGCGCGCATTCTGCAGCGCTTCGAAGGCGGCGCCGAAGCGCTGCGCCATTACCCGTGCATGGGCGCGGTCGCCGTCGGCGAAGCCGTTGAGGTCGGCGCCGGCGCTGAAGAAGCGGTTGCCGTCGCCGGTGACGACGATGGCGCGCACGCGCTCGTCGGCGTTCAGCGTGCCCACCAGTTGCTGCAGCTGCTGCAGGCCTTCGGCATTGAAGGCATTGGCGGGCGGGCGCTTGAGGGTCAGGCGGGCGATATGCCCGTCGATCACGTGTTCGATCATGCCGACGGCTCCTCTTGCGTCATGTACTGGCGGATCACGCCCGAGAAATCGAGCTGCCCGTCGCCGGCCTGGCTCACGGCCTGGTAGATCTGCTGGGCCAGGGCGCCCAGGAAGAGCGGCTGCCGCACGCTGCGGGCGGCGTCCGCGGCCAGGCCCAGGTCCTTGAGCATCAGGTCCGCGCCAAAGCCGCCGCTGTAGCCGCGGGAGGCCGGCGCGGCCGGGATCACGCCGGGGTAGGGGTTGCAGGTGTCGGCGGCCCAGCAGCGTCCGGTGGAGGTGTTGACGATGCCGGCCAGCACGCCGGCGTCGATGCCGAGCTTGACGCCGAGGGCCATGGCCTCGGATACGCCGATCATGGAGATGCCGAGGATGAGGTTGTTGCAGATCTTGGCGACCTGGCCCGTGCCGGTGCCCCCGCAGTGGACGATATTGCGGCCCATGCCGGAGAGCACAGGCTGCAGTTGCTCGAACAGGGCTTGTTCGGCGCCTACCATGAAGGTCAGCGTGCCCGCCTGCGCGCCGCCGGTGCCGCCGGAGACCGGGGCGTCGGCCATCGGGTTGCCTTGCTTGCTGGCTTCTGCGGCCAGCGCGCGGATGGTGGCGGGGTCGATGGTGCTGGAATCGACCAGGGGGACGCCGGGGCGGACGCCGGCGAGGACGCCTTCGGGATCGAGGTAGGTGGCGCGGACGTGGGCGGCGGCCGGCAGCATGGTGATGACGAAGTCGGCTTCGGCGGCTGCCTTGCGGGCGGATTGGGCTATGGCGGCGCCGTCGGCTTTTAGTGCTGACAGGGCGGTTGGGTTCAGGTCGAATACGGTGAGGGTGTGGCCTGCCTTGAGCAGGTTGCGGGCCATGGGGGCGCCCATGTTGCCTAGGCCGATGAAGGCGATGTGCATGTTGGCTCCTTACTCTTTGTATCGGTTGTGTTTTGGCTGTGGCGGCTGCTTTAGAGTCAAAAACCTAAAGTCAAAGGCGGTTTCACCCCCCTGCGGGGGGCGACCTACTTTCTTGTCTTGCCAAGAAAGTAGGCAAAGAAGGCGCGCCATACGGCCTGGTACACCTTCACGGCTCGCTTCGCATCGCTTGGGGGGCTCGCTTCGCATCGCGCCGGCAGAAGGCAATGCCTTCAAATTTCTGAAAGCTTGCCCGCCGCCCTTCGTTTCACCGCAAGCTGATGGTCGTATTCACTCCATCGTTCACCGTCGCGTCATCGAACCAGCGTGCGGTCACGGTCTTGGTCTGGGTATAGAACTGCACCACCTGCTTGCCGTAGGGACCCAGGTCGCCCAGCTTGGAGCCGCGCGAGCCGGTGAAGCTGAAGTAGGGCACGGGTACCGGGATGGGGATATTGACGCCGACCTGGCCGACGTCGATCTCGCTCTGGAACTTGCGCGCCGCCGCGCCGCTTTGGGTGAATACGCCGGTGCCGTTGCCGAAGGGGTTGCGGTTGACCAGCGCGATGGCTTCGTCAAGTGTGTCGACTGCGATCACTACCAGCACCGGGCCGAAAATTTCCTGCGTGTAGATGGACATTTCCGTGGTGACGTCGGCGAATACGGTCGGGCCGATGAAGTTGCCGTCGGGGTAGCCGGGTACCTGCACGTTGCGGCCGTCCAGCAGCAGGGTGGCGCCTTCGCGCTCGCCGGCTTCGATCAGGCCGGTTACACGTTGTCTGGCCGCTACCGATACCACCGGGCAGACATCGACACCGGGCTCGCTGCCGGCGCCGACCTTGAGCGTCCTGGCCTTGGCGACCAGATCGGGCAGCCAGTCGCGTGCGGCGCCTACCAGCACCGCCACCGAGGTTGCCATGCAGCGCTGGCCGGCGGCGCCGAACGCCGCGCCGACCAGGGCGTTGAGGGTGTGCTCGCGGTGCGCGTCGGGCAGTACCACGGCGTGGTTCTTGGCACCCATCATCGATTGCACGCGCTTGCCGTGCGCGCCGGCCAGGTTGTAGACGTGGGTGCCCACGGCGGTGGATCCGACGAAGGAAACGGCCTTGATGTCCGGGTGCGTGCACAGGGCATCGACCACCTCGCGCGCGCCGTGCACGACGTTGAGCACGCCGGCCGGCACGCCGGCCTCGACGGCCAGCTTGACCAGTTCCATGGTGGACAGCGGATCCTGTTCCGACGGCTTGAGCACGAAGGTGTTGCCGCACACGATCGCCATCGGGAACATCCACAGCGGGATCATGGCCGGGAAGTTGAACGGCGTGATGCCGGCGCAGACGCCGATCGGCTGTTGCAGGGTGTAGGTATCCACGGTGGCGGCCACGTTCTCGGCAAAGCCGCCTTGCTGCAGCGTGCCGATCGAGCAGGCGTGCTCCACCACTTCCAGGCCGCGGAAGATATCGCCTTCGGCATCGGCCAGGGTCTTGCCCTGCTCGGCGGTGAGGATGGCGGCGATGCGCTTGCTGTGTTCGCGGATGAGCGCCTGGTATTTGAGCATGATGCGCAGCCGCGCGCCCAACGGCGTGTGGCGCCAGGTGGCAAAGGCGCGATGCGCCGCGCCGACGGCCGCATTGACTTCGGCCGCCGTGGCCAGGGGAACTTGCGCCAGTACTTCCTGCGTGGCGGGATTGACCACCGGGCGGAATTCGGTGGCGGCGGACTCCACCCACTCGCCGTTGATCAACAGCTTGACGGTGGGCACGGCGGCGGTATTTGCGGAAGCGGGCTGGGCACTCATTGGGTGGTCTCCGTCGGTTCTGGGTTTTGGTGGGTCAATGCAGGAAAGGAGCAGGCACGCCGCTCAAAGGGTGCGCGCGATCAACATGCGCTGGATCTCGCTGGTGCCTTCGTAGATCTGGGTAATGCGGGCGTCGCGGTAGTGCCGCTCGACCGGGTAGTCTTCCAGGTAGCCGTAGCCGCCGTGGATCTGCAGCGCCTTGGAGCACACGCGTTCGGCCAGTTCAGAGGCGTAGAGCTTGGCCTGCGAGGCTTCCGACAGGCAGGGCTGGCCTGCGGTACGCATATGCGCGGCGCGGTGCACCAGCAGGCGCGCGGCGTTCAGCTCGGTAGCCATGTCGGCCAGCATGTTGGCAATCGGCGGGTGCTCGCGCAGCGGGCGGCCGAACTGCACACGCTCGGCGGCATAGCGGCAGGCGGCTTCGAAGGCGGAGCGGGCGATGCCGAGCGCTTGCGCGGCGATGCCGATGCGCCCGCCTTCCAGGTTCGACAAGGCAATGCGCAGGCCCTCGCCGGGCTCGCCGAGCAGCGCGTCGTGCGGCACGCGGCAGTCTTCCAGCGTGATGGCGCAGGTGTCGGAGGCGCGGATGCCGAGCTTGCGTTCCGGCGCGTGCACGATGAAACCGGGTGTATCGGTAGGCACGACAAACGCGGACAGGCCGCGCTTGCCTTGCTCCGGCTCGGTGGCGGCAAACACGATGGCCACGCCGGCGCGCTGCCCGTTGGTGACGAACTGCTTGGAGCCGGACAGCACCCAGCCGTCGTCGGTGGCGCGGGCACGGGTGCGCAGGTTATGCGCCTCCGAGCCGGCCTGCGGCTCGGTCAGGCAGAATGCGCCGATCATCTCGCCGCTGGCCAGGCGGGGCAGGTAGCGCGCCTTCTGCGCCTCGGTGCCGTAGTGCAGGATGGGGCCGCAGCCCACCGAGTTGTGCACGCTCATCAGCGTGGCGCAGGCGGCGCAGCCCGCGGCGATCTCCTCGATGGCCAGCGCATAGGCGATGTAGTCGGTATACGTGCCGCCCCATTCCTCGGGCACGATCATGCCGAGCAGGCCGAGCGCGCCCATTTCCGTCACGACCTCCGGCGGCAACTGGCCGGCACGGTCCCAGGCCGCGGCGTCCGGCGCCAGCCGTTCGCTGGCGAAGGCGCGCGCGGTGTCGCGGATCATGGCTTGCTGTTCGCTGAATTCTTGATGCATGGCGGCTCGGGTTGCGCCGGGACCGGCGTGGGGTTGGCACGCGATCGCGGCGTCTGGCGGTTGGTCGGGTGGCCCGCTGTGGGCGGGGGGCATGGCAGCAAGTGTAGGAAGACAGCGGGGGGGCTCCTATGCCAGAATCCGCCAACCTTGCTGAACTCGTTTGCCACTGCCGGCGAGCCCGGGCAGGCAAACCGTACCGTACCGATCGTTGCATTCCATGGAAAAACACAGCGTCGCCATTTGCTTCGTGCATCACGCCATCGCGGGCCTGCGAGCGCGCGGCATCGCGCCGGAGCCGGTGTTGCAGGCCGCGGGCATCGCGCCGGCGCTGCTGGCGGTGCCGCAGGCGCGGGTGTCCGCCGCAAGCTACAGCGCCCTGTGGCTGGAAGTGGCCGCCGCGCTCGACGATGAATTCTTTGGCCAGGATTCGCGCCGCATGAAATGCGGCAGCTTTGCCATGCTGTGCCACGCCGTCGCGGGCAGCAAGACGCTGGCGCAGGGGCTGGAGCGGGTGGTGCGCTATTTCGGGCTGCTGCTCGACGATATCGGCGTGCGCCTGGAGCGCGAAGGCGCTGGCGCCGAAGGCGGCCGGGGGGGCGGCAGCGGGGCCGGCAAGCGCCGGCGGGCGGCGCTGGTGCTCACGGCGCCATCGGCGCAGCCGCCGGGCGTGTTTGCCCAGGAGACCATGCTGATCATGCTGCACGGGTTGATGAGCTGGCTGCTGCGCCGGCGCGTGCCGGTCCTGCTGGCGGCGTTCAGCTATCCGGAGCCGGCCTACAGTGCGGAATACCGGCTGATGTACTCGCGCCACCTGGCGTTCGGCGAGCCGGCCACGGCGCTGGTGTTCGACGCGGCCTGGCTGGACCAGCCTGTCCACCAGGACGAGCGCAGCCTCAAGGCCTTCCTGCGCGACGCGCCCCACAACGTGGTGGTCAAGTACAGCGACCGGGGCAGCATCATGGCCCGCGTGCGGCGCCAGTTGCGTGCCCAGCCGCCGGAACAGTGGCCCACGTTCGACCGGCTGGCGCACGATGTCCATATGTCGTCATCGTCGTTGCGGCGCCGGCTGATGGAGGAGGGCGGCACCTACCAGCAACTGAAGGACGAACTGCGGCGCGACCTGGCCATCGAGGCGCTCAGCCATTCCAGCCGCCCGCTGGCGGAGATTGCCGCCGAACTGGGCTTTGCCGAGCCCGGGGCTTTCCACCGCGCGTTCCGCCGCTGGACCGGGCTGCGGCCGGGCGCGTATCGGGCCACGACGCCCGCGATGCCCTAACGGCGCTGGCGCTCGCCGGAAGGGCCCATGGCGGAGGGCTGCGCCGCATGTGCCGGAGCGGCGTGCGGCATGACGTCAGGGGCAGCCGTATGCGGCAGCACGCGGTTGCGCCCCGAGAGCTTGGCCATATAGAGCGCGGTATCGGCGCGCGCGGTGAGTTGCTGCAGGCTCTCGCCGGGCTGCCATGCGGCATAGCCGCCGCTCACGGTATAGCGCACCGTGCCGGAAGGGCCGCCGACGGGGCTGGCCTCGGCCAGCGAGCGGATGCGCTCCGCGACGTGGCGGGCATCCTCCAGCGAACTGGCTGGCAACAGCACGACGAATTCCTCTCCGCCCATGCGGCCGATGCGGTCGGGCGCGCGCAGGCTGGCGGTGACAAGCCGCGCGAACTCGACCAGCACGGCGTCGCCGGCGGCATGGCCGAACGTGTCGTTGACCGACTTGAAGTGGTCGATGTCGACGATCAGCAGCACCGGCGGGTGCCCGCCCCGGGCGGCGCGGGCCAGTTCGCGAAAGGCTTCCTCCTCGAATGCCTTGCGCGACATGGCGCCCGTCAGGTAGTCGCTGTTGGCAATGGCTTCGAGCCGGTGCACCATCGCATCGTGGATCATCAGCACCGCGCCCATGGTGAGACCCGGCGTGGCCATCGCACCCAGCACGAGAAAGGCGGCATTCAGTCCGGGCGAGGTCATGGTGGACGGGTCGTCCATGACCGAGAGCACCGACAAGATGCCGCGCAGGGCATGCGCGGCGGCAAGGAAAAAGGCGAAACCGGCCGTGGTCAGGTAGTGGCTGGTGGGGCGGGCGCGCGGGCGGTAACGCACCAGCACGTACCCCGCGCAGGCGCACAGCACGGCATGGAATACCGAAACGACGACAACGCGCGCGTTGAAGTCATTGTAGATATAGCGCCACGTCACGATGCCGGCCACCACGGCGAGGGCCGCCGCCGCCATGGCCCGCCAGGGCGGCTCTCGCCCGCAGAAGCGCGCGATGCCGGCGTGGAACAGCGCCAGCGCCCACGCCAGCGCGCCGTTGGCTACCACGATCGACAGGATGTCGGGGACCCGGCCACGCAGCGTAAATAGTACAAGCGCCACCATGGCCGTCAGGTTGGCCTGCCACCAGTGCCTCACGCCGGGCTGGCCGCAGCGGCGCAGCGACCAGACGATCGCCAGCATCATGACGCTGAGCAGCGTCGTGACGGCTAGCAGGGCGAACGGGTCCGACATCTGCTGATTTCCTCCGGTTGTATCGCGTGATTGGGTGCGGGTGCCCGGGCGGGCGGGAAGCTCGGGAGAATACCCTAGCGGCGTCGCCGCTACCCACCTACGCAAGAGGGGGTAGACCATTGGCTTGCGGCGGGGCTGTCAGGTCAGGGGACTAGAATGGGGAGCGGGGCGCTTTGATCGGTACTGCGCATCAATGCCCTGACGCTGGCCGTATTGCCGCCATCCTGTCCTTCCCCTCTTGTTTTCATTGCCGCAGCCTGGAAAACCATGCAACACATCAGATTCGACCTCGGCGACCTGCAGGCCATGGTGGCGGTGGTCGAGCAAGGCGGCTTTCGCGCGGCGGCCGAAGCCCTCAACCTGTCGCAGCCGGCGCTGTCGCGCCGCATCGAGAAACTGGAGGAAGCGCTTAACGTCAAGTTGTTCGAGCGCACTACGCGCCGCGTCACCCTGACTGTGGTTGGGCGGGAGTTTGTCGGCAAGGCGCGTGCGGTGCTGACGGAAGTGGAGACTTCGCTACTTGGCATCGGCGATGCCGCCACGGCTCGCGCCGGCGAAGTGACCATTGCCTGCGTGCCCTCGGCCGCGCACTATTTCCTGCCGGCGGTGATCGGGCGTTTTCGTGCGCAGTATCCGAATGTCCGCGTCAAGATGGTGGACGAAGGGGCTAACGTCGTGCTGCATAGCGTGGCCAGCGGCGAGGCGGATTTCGGCCTGAACTTTATCGGCACGCAGGAAGCCGATCTGCTGTTCGAGCCGTTGCTGCGCGATCCGTTCGTGCTGGCCTGCCGCCGCGACCATCCGCTGGCGCGGCGGCGCTCGGTGAAATGGGCCGAACTGGCCGGGCACACGCTGGTGGCCCTGGCCAAGTCCAGCGGCAACCGCCTGATGCTGGATCTCGCCCTGGCGGAGGCGCCGCGGCGGCCGGCCGCCTTCTACGAGGTACGCCACGTCAGCAGCGTGCTGGCGCTGGTGGAGGCCGGCCTTGGCGTGGCAGCGGTGCCGCGGCTGGCGCTGCCCGATGGCGACCGCTCCGGGCTGGCCGCCGTGCCCCTGCGCGAGCCCGCGGTCTCCCGCATGCTGGGGATCCTGCGGCGCCGGGGGCGCATGCTGTCGCCGCATGCGCAGGCGTTGTACGAAATGGTCGCGCAGGCGGTGCCAGCGCGGGGCCGGGCGCGGTCATTGATGCGTGAAAGCGATCAAAGCTGAAAAAGATTGCATTATCGCGGCGCGCGGCGCGTGCATAGAATGGGCTGCCTGCCCTCGGAGACCGATGCGGGCAGGACTTTTGTCTTTTGTCTTTTGTCTGTTCCCATTTCCCATTTCAATGCCCATCGAGAGCGCATATGCCCATATCGTCCGCCGCAGTGCCCAGCCCCGTCGTCACCTCCCTCCGCAGTCGTCCTTCGAACTCCCATGATTCCCGCAAGCGGCCGTTGCTGGCGCTGGTGCTGGCCGGCGTGGCCAGCCTTGCGCTGGGCGCTGGCAATGCACTGGCCGAGGAGGTCAAGGTCATGAACTCGGGCGGCTTCACCGCAGCCTACAAGGCACTCGGACCCGGCTTCGAGAAGTCCACGGGCAATACCTTGTCAACCGCGTGGGGCCCGTCGATGGGCAAGTCCTCCGAGGCGATTCCCAACCGGCTCGCGCGCGGCGAGCATGCCGACGTGGTGATCATGGTTGGCTACGCGCTGGATGAGCTGATCCGGCAAGGCAAGGTGGTGCCGGATAGCCGGGTAGCCCTGGCCGATTCGCGCATCGGCCTGTCGGTGCGGGCTGGCGCGCCAAAGCCGGATATCAGCACCGTCGATGCGTTCCGCAAGACGTTGCTGGAGGCGCGCTCCATTGCCTATTCCGATAGCGCCAGCGGCGTGTATGTCGAGAAGGAGATGTTCAAGAAGCTGGGGATCGAGGAACAGGTCAAGGGGCGCGCGCATAGGATTGAGAAGACCCCCGTGGGTAGCGTGGTGGCGCAGGGCGATTATGAGGTCGGCTTGCAGCAGGTCAGCGAGTTGCTGCCGGTGGCGGGTGCCACGTTTGTCGGGAAGATTCCGGAGGCGGTGCAGCAGGTGACCAGCTTTGCGGCGGGTGTGCCGGTGGGCGCGGAGCATCCGGAGGCCGGGCGGGCGTTGATTCGGTATCTGGCTTCGCCTGCGGCAAGAGAGGAGATCGAGAGGAGCGGGATGGATGCGGTTGTGGGGGATAAGCGGGGGCAGTGAGAGGGGCGAGGCGCTGGTTGCGCGCTCGCGCTGGCGCTAGCCCTGGCAAGCCGGGGCCGCGGCGACGCGGCTCCTGCGTGTCTGCCGCAGCGGGTTGCTGGCGCGCGGCGTGCCACCCCGTAGCGCATCCTGTCGCCAAACAATCCGTCTGGCTGGTATGATCCGCCTCCATGACACAAGCACACCGCCGAAAGAAGCAGCCCGACGTGCTGCGCCCGCAGCTATTGCATTCCGCGGCCCAGCTCGCCCTCGAATCCGGCCTGCGCGCCGTGACGCTGGATGCGGTGGCGGCGCGTGCCGGTGTCAGCAAGGGCGGATTGCAGCATCATTTCCGCAATAAGCAGGCGCTGCTGGACGCGCTCTTCGACGACGCGGTTGAGACCTTCAACGCCGATGTGGCCGCCGCGATCGCCAGCGACACGCAGGCCGAGGGCCGCGCGGCGCGGGCCTATATGCGGGCGACGCTGCAGGAAGAGAGGAAAGAGGACGCCGCCAGCTATCTGCACCTGTTGTTGGCGCTGATGCTGACCGATGCAGATACGCGCGATCGCTGGGCGCCACGCATCGCCGAAATCGCACGCCCCGATCCGCTGCCCGCGGCAGATGCGGCGAGGCTGATGATTTGCCGCCTGGCCGCTGACGGGCTGTGGCTCGCCGACCTGCTGGGCAGCCAGTCGATGGAACCCGGGCTGAGGGCGGAAGTCCTGCGCCAGCTGGACCAGATGACGCGGCGCCAGCCGCAATGAACGCACGATCGAATTTCCAATTGAATACCCAACCGAATACCCAGCCAAAGGCTCAACCTGGCACCTGGCATGACGCCGGCGCACCCAAGCAGGAAACGCCCGCCACGCCGGGCGCCGGCGCGGACCTGCACCGGGCCATCGACGCGGCCCGCGAGGCCCTGCTAAGCCACCAGCATCGCGACGGACACTGGTGCTTCGAGCTAGAGTCGGACGCCACCATCACCGCGGAGTACATCCTGATGATGCACTTCGTGGACGAAATCGACGCCGAATTGCAGGCGGCGATGGCGGTCTACCTGCGAAGCATCCAGAGGCTAGACCGTCATGGTGGCTGGGACCAGTATCACGGCGGCGCGCTCGACGTGTCATGCAGCGTCAAGGCCTACTACGCGCTGAAGGCGGCGGGCGACGACCCTGAGGCCCCGCACATGGCCCAGGCCCGCCGCGCCATCCTGGCGCAGGGCGGGGCCGCCAAGGCCAATGTGTTCACCCGCATCCTCCTGGCCACGTTCGAGCAGGTGCCCTGGCGCGCCACCCCCTTCGTGCCGGTCGAGCTGATCCTGTTCCCTCGCTGGGCGCCTGTGCATCTGGACAAGATGGCCTACTGGGCGCGCTCCACGCTGGTACCGCTGACGGTGCTGTGCTCGATGCGGGCCAAGGCCGCCAATCCGCACCGTGTCGGGGTCAGCGAACTGTTCGTCACGCCGCCCGAGCGCGAGCGGCACTATTTCTCCCGCGAAGGCCTGATGCGCAAGGCCTTCCTGGTGGTCGACAAGCTGGCACGCGCGATCGAGCCGCTGATTCCCTCCTCGGTGCGCCGGCGGGCCGTTGCCCGGGCGCAAGCCTGGTGCGTGGAGCGCATGAACGGCGAGGATGGCCTGGGCGGCATCTTTCCGCCGATGGTGTACTGGTACGAGATGATGGCGCTGCTCGGCGTGCCGAAGACGGATCCGGCCCGCGCTACCTGCCTGGCCGCCATCCGCAAGCTCGTGGTGCGCCGCGCCGACGGCTCGGCCTATTGCCAGCCCTGCCTGTCGCCGGTGTGGGATACCGCCTGGAGCATCATGTCCTTGCAGCACGCCGGCACCGACGCGCGCACGCAGGAGGCGGTGCAGCGCGCCTACGACTGGCTGGAAGCGCGGCAGGTGCGAGACCTGCGCGGCGATTGGGGCAAGCACGTGCCGGCCTCGGTGCAGCCCGGCGGCTGGGCGTTCCAGTACGCCAACGCCTATTACCCTGACATCGACGACAGCGCCGTGGTGGCCGCCATGCTTGCCGTGCACGCGCGCCGGATCGGCCAGCCCGAACGCTACCAGGACGCGGTCGCGAGCGCCGTGAAATGGATGGTGGGCCTGCAATCGCGCAATGGCGGATTTGGCGCCTTCGATGCCAACTGCGATCGCGAGTACCTGAACCGTATCCCCTTCGCCGACCATGGCGCCCTGCTGGATCCGCCCACCGAGGACGTTTCCGGCCGCGTGCTGCTATGCATCGGCCTGAGCGGAAACCGCGAAACGCACGCCGCCGCCGTCGAGCGCTGCGTGGCCTATCTGCGCCGCACGCAGCGCGCCGACGGCGCCTGGTGGGGACGCTGGGGCAGCAATTACATCTATGGCACGTGGAGTGTGCTGGCGGGCCTGGCGCTGGTGGGCGAGGACGTGCGCCAGCCCTATGTCCGCAAGGCAGTCGACTGGCTGCTACGCTGCCAGCACGCCGACGGCGGATGGGGCGAGACCAACGACAGCTACTTCGACCACTCGCTGGCGGGCACCAATGGGGGCGAGAGCACGCCCAACTGCACCGCCTGGGCGCTGCTGGCCCTCTTCGCCGTGGGCGAGGTGGATACGCCCACAGTGCGCAGGGGCATCGCTTACCTCCTGGGCTGCCAGACTGGCAGCGGCCTTTGGCAGCATCCGTCGCACAATGCGCCGGGCTTCCCCCGCATCTACTACCTGAAGTACCACGGCTACACCGCCTACTTCCCGCTGTGGGCGCTGACGCGCTACCGTCAGCTGACAAGGCGCCCGGCGGCGAAGTAGGGCCCGGGGCGGCCCATACGCTCTGGCACACCGCTACGGCCCGCTTCGCAGCGCGGGCCGGCGTGCCCCCCTTGGGAGCGCTCCACACGGCTGCAGCCGGGGAGCCGCGTGCTCGCATTTCCCGACTTGCCAGTCCCCAATACCCACCAACTACACGACGTTGAGCCGCCACGCCCAGGGGCTAGTGGGCAGTACCGGCGTGCATTGAATAGGCAATGCTACCACCGCCGCTCGATCAACGATCAATAAGGTATTCCGCCGCGCTTAATAGCACGGAGACCTGCCGAGATATATAGGACTAGTACGAATTTAATTTAAAAGTACTATTTTGTTTAAAAATTGTAAAAAAGGAATTTATGGCATAAGGAAAGCCGTTTAGAGTCCTGCGTCAAGTTCGATCACGCTGACAATGGAGCGAAGACCATGACGGATCCTGTTGAACAACGGAACGCATACGGCGGTGCGCGCTGGGCGTACTTGCTGGAGGTGGCTGGCGGTAGCCTGTGCTGCTCCGTCCCTTGGCGGATCAAGTGGGGCACAGATCGTTCTCGTTGGCCAGGGAAAGCACATCCATTGCGCGATATTGACGTGGACGAGCCATCAAGACATGGCGCGCTGATCTCCGGGTGGAGGATCGTGTGATGGGCCCCGTATTGGCACGTCATTCCAACGCTTCGCAAACCAGGCAGACTCATGAGTAGCCCTATGAGCAGCAGCACACCTGACGTAAATCCGCTCGCACAAGACAATCAAAACGCAACGGTCCCCGACACCGGACACGGAAGTGATGACGTTGTCCGGCTTGCCAGTGGATTCGACCCGGATGGCGTGGCCTCCGCACGCGCAGTGCTCACGCCAGATAGTGACCAGCGTTGCAAGGAAATAAGCTTTGATCCGCGTTCGCCCATTCCGGTCATCTTCCTGCCTGGCGTGATGGGCTCGCTACTGGCCAACAAGGACACCGGTGAAGAAGTGTGGTACCCGCCCAACATGGATGGCGTGGTTTCGGGCATTTCGGGTGCGATTTCTGTCATTGCAGGCTGGTTCGCCAGCGCCGCCGGGCGCGCGAGACGCTTCGACCCCGTACCGGCCGTGGTTGATCCCCGCGGTCCAGTCAAAGTAGGTAACAGCGGCTTGAGCGAGAAGGAGGCGAGGCGGCGCGGCTGGAGCACGGTGCACCGCTGGAGTTATCAGGCCACGCTGGCCTGGCTGGAGTACACACTCAACCACCCCATGCTCGATGGCAAGCTCCACGGCGAATGGGCACACGGTGATGCAGAGGGCGAGAAGGCCGCGCTGAAAGCCGTGCTTGGCACGCACCCATCCGATTACGGCGCCTATGGTCCTGGCGGACCGATTGACGCGTGCTCCGACGTGTTCAAGTCACTAATCAACTATCGCTATCCCGTCTACGCCATTGGCTACAACTTTCTGCAGTCGAATCAGGTCTCAGGCCAGCAAGTGCTGGACGGCATGGATTTCAAGGATCCCGAGAGCCAGGAGGTCACGCGCATCATGGGCATCCGGGAGATCTGCCGGGAAAACCGGACGGACAAGGCCATCATCATCACGCACTCGATGGGCGGCCTAGTGGCGCGCATGGCCTCGCAACTTTGCGGCGGCGCCAACGACATGCTCGGCGTGATCCACGGCGCGCAACCTGCCACCGGGGCGCCGCTGTTTGCCAAACGGTTCCGCACGGGGGGAGAGGATTTCATCAACAAGAGCCTGATGGGCCGCTGCGCGGCCGAGTTCGTGGCGATTGCCAGTAACGCGGAAGGTCCGATGGAGTTGTCGCCGATGCCGGATTACCACGATCGCAAGCCGTGGTGGATCTTTGTGGATAAGGCCGGCGAAGTACGTATGGCCTTGCCCAAGCAAAGCGCACTGGACGAGCTCTACATCAACGACGCGTGGTACGGGTTGTTGCCCGATAGTTAGTTGTTAGATCCGGCAGGGATTGTGAAGAAGCGCCTGGAAGAGGAAATGGATTCTTCCACTGTGCATGAACACTTTAAAAAAATGATGAGTAATGTAGTGGATCGGCAAAAGGAGCTGATGAACAACTACCACGCCAACACCTATGCGCTGTACGGAGACGGCGCGCTCGATCCACAACGCTCCGATGGCACGCATGAGCCTGACAAGCTGGAATTCAGTGAACCGGCGAAAAACCTGCAAACCTGGGGCAGGGTGGTGTGGCGGGGCGACCTTCCCGAAGGTGTCGGGGAAGCTGAGCTAAGAGCCGCTAAATGGGTGGGCGACGATCAGCACGGCGTACTCAGGATCGTGGTCGGGGGAAGAACTGTCACACTCACCGTGCAACAACAAGCGGTCGCGCCAAAGCCGGGAGAGAAAGACAACGGCATCATCCCAGGCGATGGCACCGTGCCGGCATGGTCTGCCGCAGCGCAAGGCCGTGGGGTGATACCGGATCTGTCGGAAACTAAAGCCACGGGCGTGCAGATGGCCTTTGTGCAAGGTGGCTATGAGCATCAGAAGTGTTTCGATCATCCCTGGACACGCTGGGCCACCCTGTACAGCGTGGCGCAGATTGTGCACAGCACCAAGGTGGCCTCCCAATGAATCCCAATCGGATCAGTTCACGCGTACTGCGCGCGGCCCTCTTCCTGTCGATATGTAGCCTGTCCGCCTGCGTGCGGACGGTTCCCGTGGAGCCCGAAATGACCAACAACCCCTTGCTTGCCGATCCGCGTCCGTGGTGCATTGGCCGACTTGTGATGGATCGCCCTGCTCGTAGCGGACTCAGCTACGAGAAATACGAATACTGGGGCAACAAGATTGATATTGCCAGAGATGTCAGCCCGGGAACGTTCCACTACAGAGTCGATGCGCGCGAAAGCGAGTTGCGAGCCAACAAGCGAATCATGTCCATCCCGCTCACCGATGAAATGATGAGAACGGGGGACAATGGTCTTCATAAGACCGATGCTCCTTGGCTGGAGCAAGCCGTTTCGCCCACACCCAATTCCCGTCTGTTGATTTTCAAAACGAAGGTGAGAGAGGATTACCCTTTCACCGCCGAGGGTTACGTGCTCGCCGGCAGCACGATGCTGACCATGAAGTTCGACGTTCAGCGCAGCAGCGGGATACAGAAGGTCACGCAACGCTCAACCGATGTATACCAAAATATCACTTACCGCGATGACTGGACGGTTCCAACGGAACGCGGCTTTTGCATTCCGGGTGCACTGATCGGCGGGCCTTCGCGCAACAGCGAACTGGCCGAGCAAACCATTGTCCTGCAACCCGGCCGAGCGTCCGCGTTTGTCATCAAGATGCGCGATGCGGTGGATGTGGATCAGCAATCGTCGCTGCTCAAAACCCTGCCCGATCTACGTCGGCAGTTGCGCGCGCAAGGCAGCGTCCAGATTCTGCGCGAAGGCAAGCGCCCGGTCGCGGGCATGGAGGCGGAAGAAGTGCTGTTTTCCATCAAGGAGGGTGGGAGCCAGCTATACCGTTTCTATCTTCTGGCGCCAGGGGTCCACCATTCGATGGCGCAACCGCACACCGAGATCCAGTTGAGGCTGGGAAGTGCACTGACCGATGCTGACAAGGATCGCGGGGTGAAGCCGGAAGAAGTATCTTCGCTCGTCGACGAGGCCGGCGCGATCCAGGCGTGGGATACGCTGCTCAACAGCATGCATTTGCGACCCGGGGCGATGTGATGAGTCGTCACGGAAAACCGGAGTATCGCTTCGATGCTGCCAAGGCTTGCAAACAGCAGTCGATTTAGTACGCAACGCATTCATCAAAGCCGTGAAAACAACATAGCAATGAGGCGTTACGATAACTCAAAGGGTGACTGGACAACAACGGTCGGCAGCAGCGTCGAGGGCCGTGACGCCAACAGGGGAGTGAGGCTTCGCGGCAGCGATTGGTGGAACGTCTTCGGGAGCATCGCGGCTCCACTTCATGCGCCAACCGAGTTTTCAGCGAACAGGGGCTCGCGCCCATGTCACCCGCTTTCGCAGCTTGCCACCCGAGCGGTGACCTGAAGGGGGGCAGGCTACTGCGCTCAACTGGCGTGCGACCGGCCTTTTCTTGGCGGCCGGTCGACGCCTGCACACTAACTCGATACGAATCACGTTGCGGGCATGCCTGCCAATGGCCGCTGGGGTCACGCAGGACTTGGCGTGCCGACTGCAATTGATGCAGTTGAGTTTCTGAGACACGCTGTTCACGATCCGGCGCGGCCAGAAGATGCGCCGCCTCCTCGAACTACCTGCGGATGAGGTTACGCATGGAAGGCGAAAATAGCGCCGGCCCGTTCCCGGGCCGGCAGGAATCCCTTGCTACCTCTATTTCTCAGGGTCTTCGGCCCGAGCCGTGGTTCTCCCCCGGTCAGTCACGCATCGCCGGCATGGCGTTGCCCGTCAGCAGCACCGCCGCTTGTTCACCATACGTGACCACGTAACCGCCGTTGGACGCTTGCCATGCCTGGGCGCCTTGCCGGTCGGCGAACCAGAGTTGCTGGTAGTCGCCGAACTCGCAGAGGTCGAGACGGTAGCGGTCCAGTACCCTGGCGGGGCGGCCGTCGATGTCGCGTTTGCACGCGGCCCAGCCGGCGTAGCCCAGTTCGGCCGCCAGCAGTTGCAGGCAGTGCTTGAGCTGTAGTGTGTGGCGCAGCCGGTAGAGTTCCGCGACGCTTTGCGCGCGTACCTGCTCGCGGTGGATGCGCCGGATTACCGGTAGCGCCTGCATGGCTTCTCCGGCGTGGAGCTGGCGCAACAGCCTGCGTGCATGGCGGCGCAGGAAATCGCTATTGGGAAGGCGGGATGGAGCGTTGAGCGTTGTGAGCCACATGTCATGTCCTTGCAATGCCGTTTCCCGCGGCGGCAAAAAAGGTCAACGTTGTGGTTCTTGCAACGAACTGGCGGTGCCGGGCTGGATCGCTCGGCGCCGTACGGTACGGGCAGGCAGGTGCGCTGGCTTTTGCGGGAGCGGGCGCCCTGCCGGCGCCCGGACGGGATTATATGCCAGCACCGGATGCCTTTGGCAAGCGTTGGCTGAATCAGGCTGCGCATGCCCTTGGCCGGATGCCTGCCGGCTAGGCCGCCTGCGCCTCGGTCTCGGCCGTCAGTCCGAGTTCCTCCACCAGCCGTGCCGCCAGCGCTGCCGCCTGGTTGCGCACGTCGATGATGGTGCCCGACTCCCACAATGCCCCGCGCAGCGGTGCGCCCAGCGTGCTGAGGCCGGGCACGAGGCGGCCGCCGCGATCGAATACGCGGCCGCGCGCGTCGCCGTCGAGGCCGGACCCGGCTGCCGCCGGCCGCACCAGGCCGCGCGCCAGCAGGCTGCGCACCAGGGGCCGGGTGTTGCCTGCGTGCCAGCCGTACTCCGCGCCGGTGCAGTTGATGGCCGCGTCCACAGTGGAGGGCGCGGGCAGCGGGCGCGACAGGTGCAGGGCCACGCGGTGGCTTCTTCCCTCGCTCCCGTGACCGCCACGCTGCCAGCCGCTCGCGGTGTTCCCGTCATCGGCCGGCGCCAGTGCGGTGACGCGGGCGGCGTGTACGTGCAGGCGTCCCTGTGCGCGCACCGCCTCGAATACCGCATGCGTGGGCGGCGCGGCGCGGTGCAGCAGGTTGTCCCAGAAGGGCCGCACATGGCGCAGGAAGCGCTGGCGCTCCGGCACGCTGGCGGCCGCCCACAGCGGGCCGATGTAGGTACGCAGCGCGGGCGGCACGCTTTGCCAGTCGAGGCCTTGCGCCGTCAGTGCAGCGCTTTGCCGGCGCACCCGCCGGACCACGTCGCGCGCGGTGGGCGCGGCCAGCGCTACAGGTCCCGCTGCGGCCAGGAAGTCGTCGCAGGGGCCGGCGTTGTGGCGCAGCCAGGGTACCAGCGCACGCCGGGAGAACGCGTGGTAGGTGCCGGTGAAGCCGAGGCGCTCCAGCGTGGCGACCACGTCGAGCATGGTCAGGCTGGTGCCGATCAGGGCGATCTCGCGTGCGTTCGCGAGCCGGGCCAGTGCTTCGGGCTGCCAGGGGTCCGGCACGTAGCGGCCATCGGCTTCGAGCGCGTCGTCTTGCGCCAGCGCCGGCCGCGCGGGCTGCACGCCAGTGGCCAGCACGATGTGGTCCGTATCCCAGGCGCGGCCGTCGGCGCTGCGCACGCGGTGCGGCACGCCGATGGTCACGTCGGTGATTTCCGCTCGCACATGTTCCAGCGTGGCGTGCCCGGCCGCGCCTGCCAGCGCGCGCGCCAGGGTGTCTTGCAGGTAGTCGCCGTACACGCCGCGCGGAGCGATGGCGTTGTCGGCCTCGGCGGGGGCGGCGTGACCATGGCGCACCAGCCATTGCGAGAAGTCTTCCAGCGCATCGGGGTGAAGGCTGAAGTTCAGCGCGGGCCCGTTGAGGTAGTGCGCCGGGTCTTGCGTGCTGTAGGCCAGCCCGCGCCCCGGCTCGGCACGCGGCTCGAACAGGTGGATGGCGAGCGGTGCGCTGCTGTCGCGCAACAACCGGATGGCGGTCAGGGTGCCGGCCATGCCGCCTCCCACGATGGCGATGCGGCGTGGCTGGGAATCGGGTCGGGTCATGATGGTCTCAGGCGTTGGTGCCGGGCGGGTTGGCGTGCGCCGCGGCGCGCAGCGCCTGCTCGCCGGCGCTCACCAGGATGGCGTCGTTCTGCGGGGTATGGATGCGGCTGCACAGCACGTTGCGGTAATGGCGCTCAAGCGGGTTGCCGCGCGACAAGGCGGGGTTGCCGGCGAGCCTGACCGCAAGCTCGACGGCGGCGATGGCGTTGTCGGTGATGTTGAGCTTGAGCAGGTTGCTGTCCGTGGCGCTGGCCGGCGCGCCGGCATCGGCATCGGCGCTGAAGCGGTCCAGCAGGATGCGGTTGGCCAGCAGCCAGCTGTCGATGCGGCCCACCGCTTCCTGGAAGCGTGGCAGCGTGGCCAGCGGCGCGCCCAGGCTGCCGGGGGCGCGCAGGTTGAGCCACGCGACAAACCAGTCGCTGGCGCTGTGCGCCACGGCGTTGTACAGCGTGCCGAGCAGGGTGGATGTCCACACGGCCCAGGCCGGGTCATGGCGTTCCGCCCAGGCTTCGGGCAGGCGCAGGTCGACCGCATGGGCGGCGGACAGCGGGGTGTTGTCGAAGACCACGTCGTGGCTGCCGGTGGCGCGCATGCCGAGATGGTCCCAGGTAGGCAACACGGTGATGCCGGGCGCGTCGCGCGGCACCAGGAACACACCGGTGCGCGGGCTGGGCTCGTCGGTGCGGCCCCATACGGCCAGCCAGCTTAGCGCCGGGATGCCGGTGGAATAGATCTTGTGGCCCGACAGCAGCCAGCCGTCGCCCTGCCGGCGCGCCACCGTGGCCGGCAGGCCGCCGCGCGCGGGAGAGCCCAGCGCGGGCTCCACGCGCAGGGAATTGATCAGCGCGCCTTGTTCCACCGCGCTGCGTTGCACCTGTTCGCGGATGTCAGCCGGCCATTGCGTGTCCTGCGCCAGGTTGCGATGGCCGAGGATCTGCATCACCAGCACCAGTGCCGTGGACGGATCGCCCGCAGCCACGTGATGGACCACGCGGCGCGCTTCCGCCAGCCCGGCGCCGGCACCGCCGAGCGCGCGCGGCACGGTGAGGTCGAGCAGCCCGAGCTGGTGGAGTTCGGCGATGTTCTCGAAGGCAAAGGTGGCGTCGCGGTCATGCGTGGCGGCGCGTGCGGCAAAGCGCGCGGACAATGCGCGCAAGGCTTCGTCCGTGCGCAGGGGACGCGCCGCGCCGGCCGTACCGGTGGCATCGGGGGTTGGCGCGGCGGGCGTGAAGCCGCTTTCGCGATGCCACTCCGAAATCCGCTGCCGGCTGGTCGTGCCGGTGGGTTTCAAATGCATTCTTGCTCCTGTTTTGTCTGGTGGATGTTCAATGGCAGATCAGCCCGCTCTCGACCAGCATCATGTTGAAGGCGGCGTCGCCGGCGGCTGCATCTCGCAGCCGTGCAAGCCGCCCGTCGCGTTGCCAGCGCGCCAGCCAGTGCTCCAGGTAGCGCGCCGATTGCGCGTCAGGCTGGCGCAGCGTCAGCGTCGCGCCCTCGCCATCGAGCAGCAGCGGCGCCGCCGCGAAGAAGCGCCATTCCGGCAAGCGCATCACGCGCGCGATCAGCGCGGCATCTTCCGCCACCGCCGCGCACTCGCCACGGCGGAACGCCAGCAGCGACTGCAGCGGCGAGGGGTAGCGGCGAAGCCCGGCGCCAGCTCGGGTCAGGAGCGCCTGGAAAGGGCTGCCTTCGCTCACGCAGGCGGTCTTGCCGTCGAGCGCATCGAGCCGGCTTACCGGCGCGAAGCGCAGGGTCAGCAAAGTGCCGCGAGGCGTGCCTGGTGCCCGTACCGAGGCTGCGCGAGGATACGCGCCGTCCGCCGCCGCGCCAAAAGCGAGATCGATAGCGGGGTGCTCGTTGCCGCCGGCGCTGGCTACCGGCAAATGCCGCAGCCTGACCGGGACGCCCAGTGCACGGCCCAGTTCCGCGGCCAGCCCGGCTTCACCCGGATCGGGTTTTGCCACCAGCGGCCGGCCCGGCGGCGTCGGGCGCGGATACACATGCACGCCCACCACCAGTTCGCCACGCGCCTGGGCTTGGCGCAGCAGGGGACCGGGTTCGGCGTGCGATTGCCACGGCGTGCCGGCGAAGAGCCAAAGCGGCAGGGCGATCGCGCAAGCCGCCAGGGCGATCACGCCCGCCATGCGCCTTGTCGCCGCCGGGATGCCAGAGGGCAAGCGCGGCAGGGTACGCGTACGCATGCCGTCCGCCATGCCGCCTGGTAGCGGGTCGGGCCCCAGCCACCAGGTGCCGTGCAGATGCCAGAGCTCATCGGGCATGGCCGCCTCGCCTGCGTTGGCTTACCATCCCTGGCCCAGCCCCAGCAGGCCGAGGATCTCGCGGCGCAGCCGGATCAGTTCGGGGTCGTCGCGATGGCGCGGATAGTCGCGGTCGATCCTGAGTTCCGCCGTGATGCGGGCGGGGCGTTCGCTGAACACGATCACGCGCGTGGCCAGCAGCAGCGCTTCCTCCACGTCGTGCGTAACCAGCAGCGCGGTAAAGCGCGAGCGCTGCCACAGCGCTACCAGCTCGCCCTGCATGCTCAGGCGCGTCAGCGAATCGAGCTTGCCCAGCGGCTCGTCGAGGATCAGCAGGCGCGGCTCGTTGACCAGAGCGCGCGCCAGCGCGGCGCGTTGCGCCATGCCGCCGGACAGCTGGCGCGGATAGGCGCGGGCGAAGTCGGTCAGGCCCACGCGTGCCAGCGCATCGTCCACGCGGGCGCGCTGGCTGCCGAGCAAGCCGCGCGCTTCCAGGCCGAGCGCGGCGTTGTCCCATACGGTGCGCCACGGGTAGAGCGTGGGGTCCTGGAACACCACCACCCGGCTCGGGTCAGGCCCGCCGATCGGTACGCCATCCACCGCCAGCGTGCCGCGCCGTGGCGGCTCCAGCCCGGCCACCAGCCGCAGCAGGGTGGACTTGCCGCAGCCGCTGGGACCGAGCAGGGCAACGAACTCGCCCGGCTCCGCAGTCAGGCTGACGCGGCTGAGCACCGGCAGCACCTGGTCGCGCAGCGTGAAATGATGGCTGACCTGGTCGATGGTCAGGCGCACGCCGTTGCCGGCGGCGCCGGCCGTGTCGATGGCAGCTTGCGCAGGCTGGGCCCGGGCGGGTTCGTCGAGCACGGCGCTTACCATTTGACCACTCCTTTTTGCCAGGCCAGCAGGCGGTCCCGCGAGCGGAACAGCAAGGTGATGAGCCCTGAGAACAGGATCGCCATCACCAGCAGCGCGCCGTACATGCTGGCGTAGGCGGCCCAGCCCTGGGCCCATTGCAGGTACCAGCCCAGGCCGGACTTGACACCCAGCATCTCGGCCACCACCAGCACCGAGAACGATGCGCCCAGGCCCATGAACAGGCCGACGAACACGCTCGGCAGCGCCGCGGGCACGGCGACTTTCAGCACCAGGAAGCGCTCTTTGGCACCGAGGGTGCGGGCCACGTCGTAATACGCCGGGTCCACCGCCGCCACGCCAGACCACGTCAGCACCGTGACCGGGAACCAGGTCGCCAGCGCCACCAGGAAGGTGGCCGCGCTGGCGCTGCTGGGAAAGGCGAAGAACACGATCGGCAGCCATGCCGTGGCCGGCAGCGGCCCCAGCAGGCGCAGCACCGGGTGGACCCAGTAGCCGGCGCGGCTCGACCAGCCGATGGCCACGCCGGTCAGGAAGCCCGCCAGCGCGCCCAGCAGGTAGCCGGTGGCCAGCAGGCGCAGCGAGTGCGCCACCGCGTCGGCCAGCCGCGCATAGTCCTCGAGAAACACTTCAAGCAGCGCTTGCGGCGGCGCGAAGAAGGGGCGCGGCAACAGGCCCAGCTTGGCGGTCACCAGTTCCCAGATCAGCGTCAGCGCCGCGAGCACCAGCAGCCACGGTCCGGCACGGCGCAGCGCGGCGCCGATGCCGCCCAGCCGGTGCTGCACGAATGCCAGCACCAGCAGCACGGCGGCGATACCCGCGAACAGCGAGGCGGCTTCATGCGTCAGTGGCCAGTCTTCCGGCTCGGGCCAGAACTTCACCACGGCGGCGACGGCCAGCCAGGCCGCCGCGGCCAGTGCGCCGGCCAGCCAGACACGCGGGATCGCGGGCGCGGGCAAGGCCAGGAAGTCATCGGGCGCGTCGAAGGCATCGTGTCCGGCAAGCGCCTGTGCGCTGTCCAGCGCGCCGCGCTGCCCGTCAGCCGAGAACGTTGGCATAGATGCGCTCCGCGAATTTGCTGGAATCGGTGCCGGGCCGGATCACCGACACCAGCTTGAGTTCGTCGGTGTATTGCGCCAGCTCCTTCTTCAGGTCCGCGCCCACCGGATGGTGGCCGTGCGTATGGCTCTTGAGCATGGCCACCACATCGGCCTGCGGCACCTTGGCGAACTCGGCGAAATGCCGCGCCGCGCCTGCGGGATTGGCCACCGTCCAGTCCTGCGCCTGCAGCACGGCGTGGGTGAGCGCCGAGGCGGTCTGCCTGTCCTCGCGGATCAGGCTGCCGCGAATGCCGAGCACGCAGCAGGCGCGGTTGGCGTATTCGTCCGACAGGTTGGTGGCGACCTCGACCAGGCCGCGCTCCTTGCGCAGCAGGTAGGTGCGCGGGTCGCCGTCGGCGGCGGCCTGGGCTTCGCCTTTTTCCAGCGCGATGCCGAGCAGGTCGGCCGGGTACTGGCGCCACTGCACATCGCGCACGGGGTCGATGCCGCGCTTGGCCAGCAGGATGGAAAAGAAGTTCTTGGCCGGGCTGGCCATGTCGCTGACGGCCACGGTCTTGCCCTTGAGGCTCTTCAGGTCGGTCACGCCCGAGTTGCTCAGGGTCAGCAGCCGCATGCAGCCGCCGTGGGTGGCCGCCGTCAGCTTGACGTCGAAGCCTTGCTCGAGCGGCTTGAGCCAGCGCAGCGCCATGCCCACGCCGGCGTCCGCTTTCCTGGTGGCAATGGCTTCGAGCAACTGGTCGGTCGAGCCGCCAAAGTTGATCAGCTCCACGTCCAGCCCGTGGTTGCGGAAGATGTTTTCCTTCAGCGCCGCGGCAACCGGCGCCAGGCACACGGAACTGGCGTTCCAGGCCAGCTTGACCGGCTTGAGCTGGCCGGTGGCGGCGCTGGGCCTGGAGGTCCAGATAAAGGGCGCGACGCCGCCGGCGATGGCGAGCGCGCCGGCGGCCTGCAGCCAGCCGCGGCGGTTCAGGGCGCCCGTGCTGCGCGGATTGCCCTCGGGCGAGGAACGGTTGACTGCGGACGGCTGCTCTGGCTCTTGGTGCATGACACTCCTCGGTAGGCTGCGGGATGTGGACGATATGCACCATGCTAAGAACTGGTTCACTGCAACAGAACGAATTTGTTGGCACAAGCTTGCACGCCCACCGACTAATGCGGCGGCTGCATATGCTTGTACCGGCGCGAGGGCGTGGCCGGCAGTGGGGTAAGATCGCCGCTTTCCATTCCGGTCAGATCGATGCAAGCGCAGGCAGTCGCCGCCCCACGGCGGGTGGATATCGTGGTGTACCCCGGATTCAAGGCCATGGAGGCGGTCGGCCCCATGACGGTGTTCGACTACGCCAATGTGCGCCTGGCCCAGCGCGGGCAGCCACCGGCCTACGCCACCCGGATCGTCGCGCTGGAAACCGGCCCGGTGCGCTCCGACACGCTGATGACGCTGGAGGCCACGGCCCGGCTCGATACCGTGCTGCTGCCGGACATCGCCCTGATCGTGGGCGCGCGCGATATCGAGCGCGCCATGGACGAGGCCCAGGGCATCGTGCCCTGGGCGCGCGCGGTGGCGCCGCGCATCGGGCGGCTGATCGCGCTGTGTTCGGGCACCTTCTTCCTGGCCGCCGCGGGTCTGCTCGACGGGCGCCGGGCCACCACGCACTGGGGCGTGGCCGCGCTGCTGCGCCAGCGCTTTCCGGCGGTGGAAGTGGATGCGGACGCCATCTTTGTGCGCCAGGGCAACCTGTGGACCTCGGCCGGGGTGACTGCGGGCATCGACCTGGCGCTGGCCGTGGTCGAGGAAGACCTTGGCCGCGAACTGGCGCTAGACCTCGCGCGTGAACTGGTGGTCTACCTCAAGCGTCCAGGGGGGCAATCGCAGTACAGCCTGCATCTGGCCAGCCAGGCCACCAGCCACGCCGGCATTCGCGGGGTGCAGGACTGGATACTCTCGGATTTGACGCACGACTTCACGATGGCGGAGATGGCGGGCCGGGTGGCGATGAGCGAGCGCAATTTCCGGCGCGTGTTCGCGCGGGAGACGGGTAGCAGCCCGATGGCGTTTATCGAGTCGGCGCGCATCGAAGGGGCGCGGCGGCTGCTTGAACAAGGCGATCTGCCGCTCAAGTCCATTGCCGCGCGCACCGGATTTGGTTCGGACGAGGGGCTGCGGCGCGCGTTCCTGCGCCAGATGGGCATTACGCCGCGGGACTACCGCGAGCGTTTCGGGGTGGCGCAGCGATAGGCGGGGCTTTACTGGTTGCCTGAAGCCGCCGCGGCCGCCTCCGTAGCGCCCGGCGCGTTGGCGTGCAGCCCCGTATCCTGGCTTGCCGGCGTATCGGCCGCAGTGCCGCCCGGGCCGTTCTGGGCGCTGTCCTGCGAGCGCTGGCGGCCCCGGCCGCGGCTGCCGCCACGTCCGCTGGCGCCGATCGGCGCGGCATGGTTCTGCTTCAGTTCCTGATTGATGCTGTCCACCGTGCGCGGCGCAGGCGTCATGCGCGCAAAGTTGCTCTGGATGGCGTTCATGGCTTCGTCGCCAGCCGCGGGTGAACCCTGCGCGAAGGCGGCGGGTGACAACAATAGCGTGGCCACCACGGGAATCAGGCGAAAAGCGCGGGCGCTGCGGGTCATGATGAAGTCCTTCGGCTGGCCGCAAGCCGCGTTCGGATGACGCGGTGACAGCGATCCAGGACACTACCAGCGCGGCCCGCCGCAACGCAAGGCGTCGCACGGCGGATTCCGTTTCATCGGGCGCCGGCGTGTTTCAACGTATTACCAGGCGGCGCCGCCTGCACCGGCGCTTACTCCAGGTTCTGCCCGATACGCCACAACACCCCGGACGGATCGAGCAGCACGAAGTCGCGCATCTGCCAGGGCTGGTCCTGTGGCGGCACGAGCCTGACGCCGTAGCGCCCGCCGATATCCTGTGCATTGACCTTGTCCCACCAGGCCTGCACATCTTCCACCAGCAAATGCATCATCAGGTTTTCGGCCAGCTCTTTCACATAGAAGTTCTGCAGCATGAAGCAGCACTTTCCGTGATGCAGGTAGGCCAGGTTGTCGTCGCTCCATGGCATGACGAAACCCAGGTCCTGGTAAAACTGCCTGGATAGCGTGAAATCCCGGGCGGGCACAAAGGCCTTGAGTTCGATGGTGGTCAGGTTGCTCATGATGCCTTGTTCAGGCGGACGGGCGGGGTCCAGCCCGTCCGCACATGGTCAGAGTTGCGCTACGTGATGCCGGATATGGTTCTCGATGAAGGTCGAGATGAAGTAATAGCCGTGGTCGTAGCCCTCGTGCCGGCGCAGCAGCAGCGGCTGCCCGACGGCGGCGCAGGCGGCCTCGAAGGCTTCGGGGTAGAGCTGTTCGGCGAGGAATTTGTCGGCCAGGCCCTGGTCGACCAGGATGCCGCGTGGGAAGGGCGCGCTGGCCTGGCGCCGCATCAGCGCCGAGGCGTCGTACTGCTCCCAGCTTGCGCGGTCCTCGCCCAGATAGCCGTTAAAGGCCTTCTCGCCCCACGGACAGCGCATGGGCGCGGCGATGGGCGCGAAGGCCGACACCGAGCGGAAGCGGCCGGGATGGCGCTGCGCCAGCACCAGCGCACCATGCCCGCCCATCGAATGGCCGAAGATGCCGACACGCTGAGGATCGGCGGGCAGCGCGGTGGTGACGAGGTCGAACAACTCCTGCGCCACATAGCTTTCCATGCGCCAGTGCTGGCTCCAGGGCGCCTGCGTGGCGTCCAGGTAGAAACCCGCTCCCGCGCCGAAATCCCATGCCTGCGCCTCGCCGGCGATGCCGGTGTCGCGCGGACTGGTATCGGGCGCCACCAGGATCAGGCCATGCTCGGCGGCAACGCGCTGGGCGCCGGCCTTGATCATGAAGGTTTCCTCGGTGCAGGTCAGGCCGGCCAGGTAGAACAGCGCGGGCAGGCGCCGTTCGGGCTGGATCAATGCCTGCGCCGGCAGGAATACCGAGAACCGCATCGGCAGGCCGATGGTCGTCGAGGCGTGCCGATAGAAGCGCTGCACGCCGCCGAAGCAGCCGTGCTCTGAGAGTAGTTCGAGCATGGCGGGCCTCAGTACAGGACCACGGAGCGGATCGACTCGCCGCGCTTCATCAGGTCGAAGCCCTCGTTGATGCGCTCCAGCGGCAGGGTGTGGGTGATCAGGTCGTCGATATTGAGCTTGCCGTCCATGTACCAGTCGACGATCTTCGGCACATCGGTGCGGCCGCGCGCGCCGCCGAAGGCCGAGCCCTTCCATTCGCGGCCGGTGACCAGCTGGAACGGGCGGGTGGAGATCTCCGCGCCGGCCTCGGCCACGCCGATGATGATCGACTTGCCCCAGCCCTTGTGGCAGCACTCCAGCGCCTGGCGCATGACCTTGGTGTTGCCGATGCATTCGAAGGAATAGTCGGCGCCGCCATCGGTCAGCTGCACGATATGGTCCACCACGTTCTCCACCTCGTTCGGGTTGATGAAGTGGGTCATGCCGAACTTGCGGGCCATGGCCTCGCGGCCGGGGTTCAGGTCCACGCCGATGATCTTGTCCGCGCCCACCATCCTGGCCGCCTGGATCACGTTCAGGCCGATGCCGCCCAGGCCGAACACCACCACGTTGGCGCCGGCTTCCACCTTGGCGGTGAACAGCACCGCGCCCACGCCGGTGGTCACGCCGCAGCCGATGTAGCAAACCTTGTCGAAAGGGGCATCCGGACGGATCTTGGCCAGGGCGATCTCCGGCACCACGATGTGGTTGGCGAAGGTGGAGGTGCCCATGTAGTGGAAGATCGGCTTGCCGTCGATGGAGAAGCGCGAGGTGCCGTCGGGCATCAGGCCCTTGCCCTGCGTGGCGCGGATGGCCTGGCACAGGTTGGTCTTGCGCGACAGGCAGAACTTGCACTGGCGGCATTCCGGCGTGTACAGGGGGATCACATGGTCGCCGGGCCTGAGCGAGGTCACGCCGGGGCCCACGTCGGTAACGATGCCTGCGCCTTCGTGGCCCAGGATGGCCGGGAAGATGCCTTCAGGATCGGCGCCGGACAGCGTGTAGTAGTCGGTATGGCAGATGCCGGTGGCCTTGATCTCCACCCGCACTTCACCGGCGCGCGGGCCGTCCAGGTCGACTTCTTCCACGGTCAGCGGGGCACCGGCCTTCCAGGCGATGGCGGCTTTGGTCTTCATGATGTTGTCCTTGGTAGTGGTGGCAACTTGCGTGCCGGCCCGATGTCTGGGGACGCATACCAGTGCCGTGCGGGACGAGCCAGGCACGGCACCGTTGGTCAGCGACGACTATACGCCCACGCGGTTGGCCGCGGACGCCCGAGGCGGCGGATTTGGCCTCGGGCGCCCCTTGTTTGGCCGAAATCGTGGGTTGCGCGGGGCGGGACGGCTGACCGGGCGGCTGCAGTCCGGATGCCGGTTCGGCCAGGGTTTTGGCATCGGCCCGGAGAGATTCCGACTGGCCGACGCGGCCAGCGCAGGGTCGACCAGCGCGCGCTGCCGCCCCTTGCCTGGATCGGGGCAGGGTCATGGCAGGGTCAGGGCATATCGAATTGATCCGATGGCTTGCTCTGATCCAGCTCCGGCAAACCTGCGGAATACATCACCGCCCAGTTGTCCGGACCTAGCCCTCCGTCACGGCAGAGTAAGCTGCCGACGCGCTTGCCGTCCTTCTCGACGACAAGCCCTTCCTTTTCCCAGCCCTTGCCGCTGCCGGCGTAGACCACATAGTCGTAGCCCCCGTTGGAGAACCGGAAGTAATCGGTGCCGCCACCTGAGTAAGCGGTGACGCCCCACCGGAAGTGCTTGCGCGGATCATCCGTGAGTTTCGGGTAAGCAAGCTCGACGGCCCCCTTTTTTCCAAAGCGGTACTGCACGTACCCTTTCGTTTTGGAAAGATCCGGCGAAGCGCAAAGCGATACAACCTTGTTGCCTTTGACCGTGCATGAGAACGCAACATTCTCGGCCGCCGCGCACAGCGATTCATGTGCCAGTGCGGTAAGCGAAAACATCGAAAGCAGCAGGGCGCCAACGACGCGATGCGGGTGGGACATGAATGACTCCAGTTGAATGACTCCGGTCAATCGAGCAGGGCGCCCTGCTCGAACGCGACAAATTCGCAGCCGTAGTGGTGTACCGCATCGCCGTCGGTATGCACCGACTGGTAACGTACCACGCGAACCCCCATCTCCAGGCTTGCCAGCGTGCCAAAGCGCAGCCTGCCTTTGGGCAGCAACGTCCCGACGGCCAGGGCATTCGTACCTGGTGTGCGCGAGCGCAGGCCCACCCCGGACGCCGAAAGATCGGCAATGTCCAGGATGAGTCCGGTGCCGTCAGGCAACTCGGCCTCGAATGTGTACTGGTAATCCAGCGTCTCCGCCCTGTAGTCCCGCCGCCGTTGCACCTGGGACAGTTTTTCCGGGAACGGCACCGAGAACGCGGCGGCGCCGGCGAACAGGGAGCGGGCCGGGGCGCCCAGGCAAAGCGTGAGCGACACATCATCCAGGACAGTCGAAAGTTCGCTTTGCGCGCAGGCCAGTACTGCCTCATTGTCAGGCTCGCTGACGTATCCCTGGAGCGTAAACGTGCGGGCTGGCCCATCCACGGACAGTACTTTCGTGTGCAGTGTGCGCCCGTCCGGCAAGCGCAAGTCGAGGCTGCGCTCCTGCATGGCCAGGATGTCCAGTATCGCGTGGATCTCACCCTCAAGGGCGTACTGGAACCCGTCCGATGACGGCGGGTTGGTCGAAGCGGAGTCAAGTCTATTCATGGATTGGAATGGCTGGTGAACGATCTGACGCGAGGCGTCGGCCCGGCGCGGAGTCAGGCCCAGGCTGGCAAGCGAAAGCGGAAAGAAATGTGACCGCGAAACGACTCCTAACGGCGGGAGCGATCAAATCTTTAGCCCGCCGGGGAAGGGCGGAATGGCGCCGAATGGAAAAGATGGGGAAGAGAGCGCTGGATTTCTCAAGAACCTGTCTGGCAATGCCGTTAGAGCGGTCGGCATGCAACGGAACATGCGATGCAACGAATATGCCCTCGAAGCTGGAAAGTCGCGAGAAACGTCCGATCGAATACCTTGAATGAGTTAGTCCCGATGAATCGTAGCGCTAGCGCCGCAGTGTTCCCGGACCAGTCTGCAATACCATCATGGCCTCGAACGCCTTAGGCGCGCCTTTGCCGCTCCCGTGGGCTGCTGGCAGCCATATCGAACGGCTCAGCGATCCGGGCCGGATACTTCAGATCCTGCAGGATCTGGCCCGCGTGCGTACCCGGCTCCATCTTCAACCTGCGCAGGAGTGGCGGGTTGCTTCGTGCTTTCTGTCCGTCGACCCATCCAGAGGCACCTGCGTGCTTGCCTGGTGCCGCAACGGCCTGGAACTGGAAGCGATCCTGAACGCCAGCGAACTGGCCGCCTCGGCATCGCTGGGCGATATCACGTTCCACTTCCGGTTCGCCACGCCGGCAGTCACCCGCTTCGACGGCGGACCGGCGTTTCTCGCTTCCTTGCCGGCCGGGATCTATATGGTTCCGCGCCGCAGGCATTTTCGCGTCCGCCTGCAGCAGGACAGGGACTTTCGCTGCCAGATCCTGTTAAGCGACGGCCAGCTTGTGGAAATGGAAGTCGCGGACCTGTCCGTATCCGGGGTGGGCTTGCGCTCCATGCGCATCGGACCGGGTCAGTTGCCGGTCGGGACCAGCATCGCGCAATGCTGCCTGGATCTTGGCGACCTGGGTGCGATGAAGCTTGCGCTGCAGGTGGTGCGGCATCGAAAGGCATGGCACGGCAACGAGGCGTACAACCATTTCGGCTGCCGCTTTGGCCAGATGGATGCGCAGAGCGGCAAGTGGCTGCAGCGCATGGTGTTTGCCCTGGAGCTGGCGGGCCGCCCGTGAGCAGGGCGCCCGGCAGGATCGCCATGCCGCCCGGAGACGGGCCAGCCTGCGCCGGTCCCCGCAACAACGGCGCCACTGCATCCGGCACCGCCATCTCGAAACGCAGTTCCGCACCGGGGAGCGCCTGGCTCGGCTTTTGCGCCAGCGGGCGCGCGAGGATGCCGGTGGTGCCATGGCCCGCCGGATCTGACGGGCCGTCGCGCTCAGTATCCTGGGTATCGAGGCTGCGGCGCTTCCTGATAGTAATAGGGCGCCGGCTGTGGCGCGCATGGCACATAAGCGCGATCGTAATCGCGATAGCAATATCCCGGCGGCGGCCCATAAGCCGGCCCATAAGCCGGCGCGGGCGGGGCGGCCATGACGACCGGCTGGCTGGCCACGGCGGTACCGACCACGGCCAGCCCGACGAGGGCGCCGATGGCCAGCGCGACAGCGCCGGCTGAGTCGCCGTCACCGTGGCCGCGTCCGCGTGCGGAGGCAGGACCCGCGGCCAGCAGCGCGGCGGTGAGCAGGCCTGCGCCGACGATGCGGGCGGCACGATTGGGTTTGCGCATGACTGACTCCTTGTGCTGCATGTGAGGGCCAGCGACAGTGACAGCGGCTGGCCTTGCAGGCATCTTAGGGGTCAGGCGTCGCCGGAATCTGTCCACACGGTTAGCAGATGTAACGCTGGAGCCATGGCGATCAGGGCGCCGGACTCGGCGGCGACGGAGGTGGCGAAGCGTCGGGTACCGGGGCAGCCTGCGGCGCCGGGGCCTGCCTGTCAGGAGCCTTTTGCTTGTGCTTCCTGTGTTTCTTGTGCCGCGGCGGCTGTGGCGGCAGGGGCTTTTGCGTGGCGCGCTCGCCTTGCGGCGTTTGCGGCTCGGGCGGCGGCAGCGCGGCGCAGGCCATGCCACTGATGGCCAGGGCGGTAAGCAGGGCGGCTGCCTTGTACATCGAAATTCCGGACTTCATCAGGACTCCTCGAAAAATAATCCGTCACAATCGTCACAACTCTCGGCAAATGCGGGGGCTGAAGTGCAGGAAAACACCTGAACCGTGTATCGCATTTGCCTCCCGGCGTATCTGGCGAGCGTACTCAGGCACCGCCCCGGTCGCGAGGCACCGCCGCCAGGCGGGCGGTGGACGCCGGCGATGCGGTCCCGTGCTGGCCTTCATGCTGGCGGCCAAGCCACCATCCCAGCCAGGCCCATCCCAATGCCAGCGCAGCCCCGGTGAGCGCCACCACGGCCGGGTGGCCGGATAGCCCGTCAATGGCGGTCTTGATCCAGGCGCTGACCGCATCGCCGGCGCGATAAACGGCGGTGTCGATCACGTTCTTGGCCTTGTATTTGGTTTCGGCATCCACCACCGTGAACAGCATCTCCCGGCCCGGCCGCAGCAATGCATATTCGCCCACCCGGCGCAGGATCATCACGCCGGCCAGCACGCCGAAGGCTGGCCATAGCGCCAGCACCAGGAAGCCCGCCGCCACCGCCAGCGGCACCGCGCTGAGCAGGGAAGTCACGCCATAGCGCCTGGCGACACGGCCCGAGAAGAACACCTGCACCACAATGGTCAGTGCCTGCACGATGGCGTCGATGGCGCTGAAGACCTGCGTCTGCTGCGTGCGGCTGGGAAAGGTCTGTGCCACCAGCCTGGCCTGCTCGAAGTAGAGAAAGGTGCTGGCGGTGGCCAGCAGGATCACGAACAGGCTGATGCCCAGCAGGTAGCGCGAACGCGCCACCAGCGTCAGGCCGGCCCAAAGCCCGCCGCCTATGGGCCGGGCCGGGTCCTGAGCCGGGACCGGATCGTCCGCCGCCGGCACACCGGCACCGGCGCGCCGGCGCCAGCCGAACAGGTAGCCCACGCCGGGCAGCGTGGCCGCCAGCAGCGCGGCGGACAGCAGCATCAGCCCGGTCAGGCCGATGCGCGGCACCAGCCAGCCGCCGAGCAACGGCCCGGCGAGTCCGCCCGCGCTGGCGCCGGCGGCCAGCAGGCCGAACAGGCGCCGCGCCTGGCCGGGACGGAATACATCGGCCATCAGGCTCCACGCCACCGACACCACGAACAGGTTGAACACCGACAGCCAGACGTAGAACACCCGCGCCAGCCAGATACTGTCTGGCGCGGCGCGCGTGGCCAAGGCAAAGCCCAGCAGGTTGGCGATAAAGAACGCATAGACCCACGGCACAAAGCGCCGGCGCGGCAGGCGCGCGCTGCACAGGCCATAGCAGGGAATCGCCACCAGCATGACCACGAAGGTGGCGGTGAACAGCCATTGCAGGTTCTGCACACCACCGGCGATACCCATGGTCTCGCGCACCGGACGCAGCATGAAGTAGCTGGCGAACAGGCAGAAGAAGAACAGGAAGCCGGCCGCCACCGCGCTGCCTTCGCCGGGCTGGATGCCGAGGCCGTGCCGGGCCGCTTGCGTGGTGCTGGCCATGACCGGCTCAGGCCAGCAGCGCGGCGATGCGCTCGCGCTGGCGGGCATCGGGCATGCGGCCCAGGCCCGCGCCGAGGTTGTCGCGCATGTTCCTGGGCTTCGACGTGGCGGGGATCGCCGCCGTCACGGCGGGATGGCTGACAATGAATTTCAGGAAGAGTTGGCCCCAGGAGTCGCAGTCGATCTCGCCGGCCCAGGGTGGCAGCGGGCGGTCCTTGACCGCGCGGAACAGCCGGCCGTCCTGGAACGGGCGATTGACCAGCACCGCCACGCCGCGCTCCTGGCACAGCGGCAGCAGCGTGCGTTCGGCATTGCGCTCGGCGACCGAGTAATTGAGCTGGACAAAATCCACGCGTTCGCTGCGCACGATCTGGGCCAGCGCCTCGTGCGCGTCCTCGCGGTAGTGGGTGATACCGGTATAGCGCGTCTTGCCGCGTTCCTTCAACTGGCGGATAAAGCGCAGGTTGTCGCGCCAGTCGATCAGGTTGTGCACCTGCAGCAGATCGACGGTTTCGCTACGCAGGTCGCGCAGCGACTGCGCCCACTGCGCCGGCGCGTTGGCGGCCGACGCCGAGATCTTGGTGGCCAGGAAGACCTTGGCGCGGGCGCTGGCATCCAGCAGCAGGTCGCCGGTAACGGCCTCGGCGCTGCCGTAGCTGGGCGCGGTGTCGATCACCGGGCCGGCCGTTTGCAGCAGCAGGGCCATGACCTCGGCCAGCGGCGCGCGCTCGCCGGGCCCGGTACCCACGTTGAAGGTATCGGCGGTGCCCATGCCGATCACCGGCAGCGTTTCGCGGCCGCCGGGCAGCGCACGGCGCAGGGGGGGCGGGGAGGGCGGGGCAGCGAGCGCGGCGACGGGCAAGGCCAGGCCGGCGGCAAGCAGCATGCTGCGGCACAGGAAGCTGCGTCGATCAGATGGCATGACGGTCTCCTTGCTGGTGGGCACGGATTCTGGCGGCCGGGATTCCCGGTGCTGCGGCATATGGTCACGGCTTCGCATCGCGCACTCCGGTTGGATTAAGCTGGATGCCCCGGTCCGGGGCATCTTCTCACAGATAGGAATCCTGCTGCCATGGTCGCTTTGGTCGCTCTTCTGCTGGTCTGCATCTACCTGTTGCTTGCCGGCGTGCATGTCTACTGGGCGTTGGGCGGCTCCCTGGCCAAGGATGCGGCGGTGCCCCGCATTCCGCGCAAGGTATCCCCAGGCGAAGGGGCTGCCGCGGTGCCTGCGATGGTTCCCGCTTTCACGCCTTCGCGCACCGGCACGCTGATGGTGGCCGTCGGGCTGGCGGTGGTGGCATCGATGGTGGCCGCGCGCGCCGGGCTGTTCGCCGCGCCATCCACGGGGCCGCTCCTGCAATGGGCCATCGGCCTGGTGGCGGTGGCCATGCTGGCGAGGGCGGTGGGCGATTTCCACCTGGTTGGTTTCTTCAAGCGCATCACCGGCTCTCCGTTTGCGCGGCTGGACACGCGGGTCTATTCGCCCCTATGCGCAGTCCTGGCCGCCGGCCTGGCGTACGTGGCGATCCTGCCAGCCTGATCGTCCTTCCTGCTTCCGCCGGCGGCCCGCGCGGTATCGCCGGAACCCCCGATTGCAAATTGGGGGCGAGCGCCTGAAAATGCCCCTCATCCAAGACCGGGCGCCGCGGCCAGGGGCCGTGGCAAGAGGCTGAACGGGAGACGGGAGACCACGATGCGCACCCAGGTAGCGATCATCGGTGCCGGGCCGGCGGGCCTGCTGCTGGGGCATCTGCTGCGCCGCGCCGGCATCGATGCCGTGGTCATCGAGGACCGCAGCCGCCAGCACGTCGAGGCGCGCATCCGCGCCGGCGTGCTGGAGCAAGGCACCGTGGACCTGCTGGTGGCCTGCGGCGCGGGCGAGCGCCTGCAGCGCCAGGGCCTGCGCCACCACGGCATCGACCTGCTGTTCGGCGGACGCCGCCACCATATCGACCTGTCCGGGCCGACCGGGGGCCGTGCCATCACCGTGTACGGCCAGCACGAGGTGGTCAGGGACCTGATCGCCGCGCGCCTGGCGGATGGCGCGCCGTTGCTGTTCGAGGCCAGCGGCGTGGCGCTGCACGGCATCGATGGCAAGGCGCCCGGCGTCACGTTTGCACACGGGGGGCGGCGCCACACGCTGCATTGCGATTTCATCGCCGGATGCGATGGCTTTCGCGGCGTCTCGCGTGGAGCGATTCCAGCATCCGCGCTGCAGGTGTTCGAGCGGACCTATCCCTTTGCCTGGCTCGGCATCCTGGCCGAGGCCGCGCCAGCCGCGCGGGAGCTGATCTATGCCAGTCATGCGCGCGGCTTTGCCCTGTTCTCGATGCGTTCGCCGCAGATCACGCGGCTTTACCTGCAATGCCGTCCCGACGAGGATCTCACCCTGTGGCCAGATGCGCGGATCTGGCAGGAGCTGCACGCCCGCCTGGAGACCGGCGACGGCTGGCGGCTCAACGAAGGCCCGGTGCTGCAAAAGGGCATCACGCCGATGCGCAGCCATGTGGTGGAGCCCATGCAATATGGCCGGCTGTTGCTGGCCGGCGACGCGGCGCATATCGTCCCGCCGACCGGCGCCAAGGGCATGAACCTGGCGGTGGCCGACGTGCGCACGCTGGCACGCGCGCTGGCGGCACACTATGGTGAACGCCGCGAAGACCTGCTGGCGGCGTACTCCGCCACCTGCCTGCGGCGGGTCTGGCGCGCCGAGCATTTCTCCTGGTGGATGACTTCGCTGCTGCATCGTTTCCCTGACCAGACCCCCTTTATGGCGCGGCTGCAGCGCGCCGAGCTGGAATACGTTGCCGCTTCACCGGCCGCGGCCGCGTCTCTCGCGGAAAACTACGTCGGGCTGCCCTTTGCCGCCTTCGAGGGCGAGTGAACCCAATCCATCCCTTTGGAAAGACAGGAGACTTCATGACTCAGCGCAGTGGACGGGCCTCATCGCAACTCGGGGAGGGCCGGCGATGATCGCCAGCTTCCTTGGCGTGCTGTTCGACGGGCTGGCCTACGGCTGCCTGCTGTTCCTGATCAGTGTCGGGCTCTCTGTCACCATGGGCCTGATGAATTTCGTCAACCTGGCCCACGGCGCATTCGCCATGTTCGGCGGCTACGTCGCGGTGGTGCTGATGAGCCGCGCCGGCGTTCCCTTCCTGGCGGCGCTGCCGGTGGCCTTCGCGGGTGCCGCGGTGGTGGGCTGGGGGCTGGAGCGCACCTTGTACCGGCGTCTCTACCGCGCCAGCCATCTCGACCAGGTCCTGTTTTCCATCGGGCTCACCTTCATGGCGATCGCCGCCGCGACCTACGTGTTCGGGCCCGGACAGCAGCCGGTGGAGCTGCCCGCTTTCCTGCGCGGGCAGGTGCGGCTTGGCGGGCTGGATCTTGGCGCCTATCGGCTGTTCCTGGTCGGCGTGGTGGTGGCGATCACCGCCGCGCTGGGCTGGCTGGTGGCCCGTACGCGCTTTGGCGCGCAGGTGCGCGCGGCGGTGGACAACCAGCAGGCGGCGCGCGGTCTCGGTATCAATGTGGAGCGCGTATTCAGCCTGACCTTCGCGCTCGGTTCTGGACTGGCGGGCCTGGGTGGCGGGCTTGGCATCGATGTGCTGGGCCTCGATCCTTCGTTCCCGCTCAAGTACATGGTGTATTTCCTGCTGGTGGTGGCGGTGGGCGGCGCGGGCACCATCCGCGGGCCGCTGGTGGCGGCGCTGCTGCTGGGCGTGGCCGATGTGGCCGGCAAGTACTACGTGCCGGCGGTGGGCGCCTTCGTCATCTATGCGCTGATGGTGCTGTTGCTGGTGCTGTTCCCGGCCGGTCTCTACGGGAGGCGGGCATGAGCGCGCTGGACAAGGTATCCGATGTGGCCAGCGCGGGTGGCGGCGTACTGCGCCCGCGCCTGCCGGACGGACGCTGGCGAGCCGGCGAGATCGTGTTCTGGCTGCTGCCGGTGGCGGCCTGGTTCCTGTTGCCCGGCTACCTGATACTCGGCAGCCAGGTGCTGATTACCGGCCTGTTCGCGCTGTCGCTGGATTTGTTGCTGGGGTACGCGGGCATCGTCTCGCTCGGGCATGCGGCGTTCTTCGGGCTGGGCGCCTACACCGCCGGCCTGCTGGCCGCGCATGGCTGGGGCGAGCCGTTGTCGGGTCTGCTTGCGGCGGGCGCGGTGGCCGGCGTGGCGGGCTGGCTGGCGAGTTTCCTGGTGGTGCGCGGCGGCGACCTGACCCGGCTCATGGTCACGCTGGGCATCGGGCTGATGCTGTTCGAGGCGGCCAACAAAGCGGCCTTCCTCACCGGTGGCGTGGACGGGCTGGCGGGCGTCACCATGTCGCCGCTGCTCGGGTTGTTCGAGTTCGATCTGTTCGGCAAGACCGCCTACCTCTACAGCCTGGTGGTTGTCTTCGTCCTGTTTGCGCTGGTGCGCAGGCTGGTGGACTCCCCCTTTGGACTGTCGCTGCGGGGCATGCGCGAAGGGGCGCGCCGCATGCCCGCGCTGGGCGTCAACGTGCCGCGCCGGCTCGGCGCGGTATTTGCCGTGGCGGCGGCGCTGGCCGGCGTGGCCGGCGGGCTGCTGGCGCAGACCACGCAGTTCGTCGGCATGGACGTGCTGGGCTTTCCGCGCTCGGCGGAGTTGCTGGTGATGCTGGTGCTGGGCGGCGCGGGCAGGCTGTACGGCGCCCTGGTTGGCGCGGCGGTCTTCATGATCGCGCAGGATGTGCTGGCGGGCATCAATCCGGTCTACTGGCAGTTCTGGATCGGCCTGTTGCTGGTGGTGACCGTGCTGTTCGCGCGCGGCGGCGTGATGGGCGCCGTTGACGCCTTGCGCGGCATGCGCCGCAAGCCGGACGGAGACCAGCCATGACGGCCATCTTGCGCACGGAAGGGCTGTCCAGGTCCTGGGGCGGGTTTGCCGCCAACAGCGAGATCTCGCTGCGTTTCCCGCCGGGCGCGCGCCATGCCCTGATCGGGCCGAACGGCGCCGGCAAGACCACCTTCATCAACCTGCTGACCGGCGCCTTGCCGCCCAGCAGCGGCACCATCTGGCTCGGCGACGAGGACATCACGCATCTGCCGCAGCACGCGCGGGTGCGGCGCGGCATGACGCGCACCTTCCAGATCAACACCTTGTTCCCTGGGCTGACCGTGCTGGAATCCGTGGTGCTTGCGGTGGCCGAACGCAGCGGCGCTACACGTATCTGGCATCGCACCGTGGCATCGCAGAGACCGCTGGCCGACGAGGCCATGGCGGTGCTGACCAGCCTGCGCCTCGACCGCGATGCCGATACCGAGACGCGCAACCTGCCTTATGGCAAGCAACGCCTGCTCGAAATCGCACTGGCGCTGGCCACCCGGCCCGCCATCCTGCTGCTGGACGAGCCCGCGGCCGGCATCCCGGCCGGCGAGAGCGCCGAGCTGTTTGGCGTCATTGCCGGCTTGCCGCGCGACATCACCATCCTGTTTATCGAGCACGACATGGACCTGGTATTCCGCTTTGCCGAGCGCATTACCGTGCTGGTCGGCGGCCGTGTGCTCACCGAAGGCACGCCGGCGGAGATCGGCGCCGATCCCCGCGTCAGGGAGGTGTACCTCGGGGAGGCCGCGCATGACTGAATTGCTGCGGGCAGAAGGGGTGTGCGCGGGCTACGGCGAGGCCGTGGTGATCGACGGGATCGACCTGACGCTCCGCGCCGGTGAGAGCCTGGCCCTGCTGGGCCGCAACGGCGTGGGCAAGAGCACGCTGCTGTTGACCCTGATGGGCCTGACGCGGCTGCGGCGCGGCAGCCTGCACTGGCAAGGGCGCGACCTGTCGCGGCTGGCAGCCCACCAGCGTGCCGCCGCCGGGCTGGGATGGGTGCCGCAGGAGCGCTGCATGTTCCCGTCGCTGACGGTGGAGGAGCACCTGACGGCGGTGGCGCGGCCGGGCTTCTGGAACGTCGCGCGGGTCTATGAGATCTTCCCGCGATTGCAGGAGCGCCGGGGCAATCTGGGCAACCAGTTGTCGGGTGGCGAGCAGCAGATGCTGGCAATTGGCCGGGCGTTAATGGTAAACCCGGTACTGCTATTACTGGACGAACCGATGGAAGGTTTGGCACCTATTATTGTTCAGGAATTGCAGAACGTGATCCGCCGCTTGATAGACGAAGGCGGCATGGCTGTGATTGTGGTGGAGCAGCACGCGCGCCTGGCGCTTGGCATGACCCGGCGCGCGATGGTGCTCGACCGGGGCAAGGTGGTACATGCTTCGACCAGCACGGAGTTGCTGGCGGACAAGGTCACGCTGGACAGGTTGCTGACGGTCGCCTGAGCCAGGCCACGGCATGGTCAACCGGGGGCTGGCGTTGGTTGGCGGCCGTTGATGAACCACGCCGGCACGGGCGGCAAAGCCGTGGCCGGCAATCGGGCTATGCCCATGTTTGCAGACGGGTAGTGACGGGGGACTATGGAAACCCATGAGCAGAAGCGGCTGGTCAGCGCCTATATCAAGCGTTACAGCCGGTACGACCCGGCCATCGGTCGGCACGAGGTACGCTCATTCTGGGTCTGGCAGGCCTGCGACTGGCTGTGCGTCAACGATCCCGAAGGGCTGTGGCGGCTGGTGCTGGAGGTCCTTGCCCATACGGAGAGTCCCCGCGTGCTGGGCGCGCTCGCCGCAGGCGAACTCGAAGACCTGATCGAATACCACGGCCCGGCGTTTATCGAGCGCATCGAGCGGCAGGCCGGGCGCGACCCGCGCTTCCGCCGCCTGCTGTGCGGCGTCTGGCGCAGTTCCACGCCCCAGGTCTGGGCGCGTATCCTGGCCGCCAGCGATGGCAATTTCAATGAAGTGCCGCAGCGCGCGATGTGGATGTGCTACGACCTGCAGGGCATCGGGCTGCCGGACGGGCCGGCGCCTGGCGGCGCCACGGCGGACCTTGCGCAGACGCAGCGTGCACCCGCGAAAGTGCCTGCCCGCATCGAGAAACCGCAGTCTCCACGCCAGGAGCGCCAGGGCGCGCAGGGCACCATCACCACTAAGCCACCGCGCCCCGGCGCGCGGGCTACTTCCCCGGATCCTTGACGTTGTCGAACTTGTCGAACTCCACGTTGTAGAGTTCGCCACCGACCTTCTCCACGCGCCGGATATAGACCGTCTGCACCACGTCGCGGGTGTCCGGGTCGATCAGGATCGGGCCCCGCGGGCTGGCGATCTTCATGCCTTTGAGCGCTGCCAGCATCTTGTCCCCGTCAGTCGCGCCGCCGGTCTTTTTCAGCGCTTCGTAGATCGCGCGCATGCCGTCGTAGGCGGCTACCGCCATGAAATTAGGCCGGCCGGCGCCAGGGTTGGCTTCGGCGAACGCCTTCAGGAAGACCTTGTTTTCCGGCGAATCGTGGGCCATCGAATAGTGGAAGGACGTGATCACGCCCAGCGTGGCGTCACCCATGGCCGGCAGCACGTGGTCGTCGGTAAGGTCGCCGGTGGCGATCACGCGGATGCCCGCCTCGGCCAGGCCGCGCTCGCGAAAGCCCTTCATGAACGCCACGCCTTGCTCGCCCGCGGGCAGGAAGAGGAAGACCGCCTCGGGTCTGGCATCCTTGATGCGCTGGATAAACGGGGCGAACTCCGGGTTGCGCAGCGGCACCCGGATGGATTCGATCACCTGGCCGCCACCGCCGATGAAATTGGTCTTGAACGCGGTTTCCGCATCGATGCCCGGCGCATAGTCCGCAACCAGCGTCACCACCTTGCGGACCTTGTTCTTGATGGCCCACGTGGCCATCGGCGCCGAGATCTGCGGCAAGGTCATCGAAACCCGCGCGATATAGCCCGACTTGGTGGTCACCGAAGACGACGCAGCGTTGAAGATCACCATTGCCTTCTTCGCCTGCTCGGCCACCGGCGCCACCGCCAGCGCCTCCGGCGTGAGACCGAAGCCGGCCAGCACATCGACCTTGTCGCGCACCACCAGTTCTTGCGCCAGGCGCTTGGCCACATCGGGCGCGGGGCCGGTGGTGTCCTTGCTGATGATCTGCACCTTGCGGCCCGCCACGGTGTCGCCGTTGAGCTTCTGGAACGCCTTGATGCCACCCTCCATCTGCTTGCCGTAGTCGGCGAAGCTGCCCGAAAAGGGCGCGATCAGCCCGATCTTGACGGGGTCGGCGGCGTGGGCGAGCGTTGGCGCCACGGCAAGCACGCTGCACGCCGCAAGGGCGCGCAGCAAGGGGGCAAAGGTCATCGATGGTCTCCTGGTTGGGTGCGCCCTGATCCCGGCGCCAGGCCGGGCGCGTGCCGGCGCGGGCACTGGCTGTGGAGTTTAGGGGGATGGGGGATTTGGTGCAATCGGGGAGGGCCGCGCATTCATGGCGGCCGTCTCGGTCCGGCGTTGGCCAGCGGAACCTCGCGCAGAGGCGCCGGCTAACGCCGGTTGTCCGCGTCAGGCAGCAACAAGGCGGAACGAGGAAACCGCTTGCTGCAGGCGCTGGGCCTGCTCTTCCAGCGATCCCGCTGCGGCTGCGGCTTGTTCCACCAGCGCGGCGTTTTGCTGCGTCACCGTGTCCATCTGGGTGACCGCCTGGTTGACCTGCTCGATGCCGGCGCTCTGCTCGGCCGAGGCCGCGCTGATCTCGCCCATGATGTCGGTTACGCGCTTGACCGCGCCCACGATCTCTTCCATGGTGTGGCCGGCTTGCCCCACCAGTTGCGAGCCCTTTTCCACGCGCTCGGCGGAATCTCCGATCAGTGTCTTGATCTCCTTGGCGGCTGTCGCGCTACGCTGGGCAAGGCTGCGCACCTCACCGGCCACCACCGCGAAGCCACGGCCTTGTTCGCCGGCGCGGGCGGCTTCCACAGCGGCATTCAGTGCGAGGATGTTGGTCTGGAAGGCGATGCCTTCGATCACGGCGATGATATCGACCACCTTTCTGGACGCGCCGTTGATCTCATCCATGGTGTCGACCACCTGGCCGACCACTTCGCCTCCCCTGACCGCGATTTCGGAAGCATTGACCGCCAGCGAGCTGGCTTGCTTTGCGTTGTCGGCGTTCTGCCGGACGATGCTGGTCAGTTCCTCCATGCTGGAAGCGGTCTGTTGCAAGGACGACGCCTGTTCCTCGGTCCGCTGGGACAGGTCGGTGTTGCCAGCGGCAATCTGGCTCGTGCCGGAGGCAATGGACTCCGTGCCCGTGCGTACCTGGGTGACGATGCGCAGGATATTGCCGTTCATCTCGTTCAGCGCTTGCAGCAACTGGCCGGTCTCGTCCTTGCTATCCGCGTCGATGCGGCTGGTCAGGTCGCCGGCCGCCACTTTCCGGGCGAAACCAACGGCACGATGGAGCGGCCGCGTGATGCCCATGGTCAGCCACAGCGAAAATGCCACGCCGATCGCCAGCACCAGCAGGCCAAGCACGATCAGGCGGTTCCGCGTGGTTTCATAAATCCCGTTGATGTGCTGCGCGGTCGCATCGATGCTGGTGCGCTGGATATCGAGCAGCTTCTGGATTTCGGCGAGATAGGCGTTGCCGGCAGGCACGAACTCGGCTTCCAGCACCCGGTTGGCTTCGTCCGTGCTGCCTTCTTCCTTGAGCTTGGTGATCTTGTCGCGGGAGTCGTTATAGGGCTTGCGCACGGTCTGGATCGTCTGGAATGCCGCCCTTTCCGCTTCCGAGGAGAGCATCGGCTCGATCTTGTCCCGCAATGCGGCGATGGCTTCGACGGAGCCCTTCGTCTCCGCGGCAAAGAACGCGCCGAGGCCCGGGTCCGCGCTCCGCGCCACCGCGGTCGTGCGCCGCACGCTCGTGTGCATCAGGCGATACCAGTCGCTGACGACGCGCTCCTTGGCCAGCGGCTGCTGCATCATGTCGTGCGTGCGTTGAGCGACTTCCTGCAAGCCCATGACGCTGAACACCGTCATGAACGTTGACAGCAGCAGCACCACGCCGAAGCCAATACCGAGACGTACCCCAATTCCAAGATTTTTCATTTCTTCTACCTGAATGGAAATAACAATGGTGGCGAAATACTGGCGCCTTGGGCGCCCATTCGCTCTTTTGTCTGCCGCACCGTGCTATCACGAACGCACCTGTAGGCAATGGTGAATAACGGCGGGCGGGAGACAGACTTGAGTGCCGATCATGCCGGCGGGATCGGGGAGGCACGGGCTGGATCGAAACGCTGTGCCGCCAGGCAGAATACCTTGTCCGCATTTCCGCAAGCCCTGCGGGCGGGTGGCCCGGCGTTGGCAGGCGTAATTGCCGGGCGACGTCACAACGCTTGATCCAGCGCAAATCAAACACCTGACGCCATCGCAAAATTGAGTACAAGCGCATCAGCGCGCTCGGGATGCCACGATGTCGGCACTGCCCCTGGAGCAACTCAACACGCGGGCCGTCTTGCTGGATAGGCCCGACGGCCAAGCGCTGCCTGCCGCGCCAGCGCAGGCAAGCGCACACGTTTTCATTGTCGTCGGGCCTGAGCGCAGCCATCCTGCGCCGCCCGATGATGCCTGGAGATCAGCATGACCCATCCCATCGTGACATCCGACGCAGTGCCGGAGTATGTCGAACTGCCCGCTCCGCAGATGGAAGGCGGCATGCCGCTGATGCAGGCGCTGCGCTTGCGGCACTCCACCCGGGCCTTCACGGGTGAGCCGCTGGCGCCGGAGTTGCTCTCCAGCCTGCTATGGGCGGCATACGGCATCAGCGAACCGGAAACGGGCCGGCGTACCGCCCCGTCGGCGCGCAACTGGCAGGAAATCGAACTGTACCTCGCGCTCGCCGATGGCCTCTATGTGCTGGAACCAGCGGCCTGGCGCCTGCGCCTCGTTAGCGGGGAGGACGTGCGCGCAACCACCGGGCTGCAGGACTACGTGGTGCAGGCGCCGCTGGACCTGGTGTTTGTTGCTCGCCTGTCCAGGATGGACGAGCAGGCAAAACCGGTGCGCCAGTTCTACATGGGGCTGGACACCGGATACATCAGCCAGAACGTGTACCTGTTCTGTGCTTCCGCCGGGCTGGCGACGGTGGCGCGCGGCCTGCTGGACAGGCGCGCCATGGCGGGCGCGATGCGTCTCGATGCGGACCAGCGCGTGGTGCTGGCGCAAAGCGTCGGCTTTGCCTCGGCGAACGGGGCGGCCGGGCATCCGGCATGACGATCTGCAACGAGCGTCTGGGAGCCGGCTATCTATTGGAGCGCATGATGAGCACAACCTCGCACCAGCAAATCGACATCGATCTGAGCGGTGTGGTGCTGCCCGGCGACCTGGTCTGTCCGCCGCTTGCTACCGGCCTGGTGCTGTTCGCGCATGGCAGCGGCAGTTCGCGGCTCAGTCCCCGCAACCGCTATGTCGCCGGCCATCTCAACCACGCCGGCATTGCCACCCTGTTGACCGACCTTCTGCTTGCCGAGGAAGACGTCGGGCTGGCGCGGCGTTTCGATATTGGCCTGCTGGCCGCGCGCCTGGAGGGTATCACCCGCGCCGTTCGCGGCATGGCGCAGCTTGGGCGACTGCGGCTGGGGTACTTCGGCGCAAGTACTGGTGCTGCGGCTGCAATCCGGGCCGCCGCGATGACTGGTGGCGGCTATCGGATCGACGCCGTGGTTTCGCGCGGCGGCCGCCCGGATCTGGCGGGCCATGACGCGCTCGCGGCATTGTCCGCGCCGACCTTGCTGATCGTCGGCGGCGCGGATACCGAGGTGCTGCACCTGAATGAGCGTGCCTACGCATGGATGTCCTGCGAGAAGCACTTCGAGATCGTTGCCGGCGCGACCCATCTGTTCGAGGAACCGGGCGCACTGGAAGTGGCGGCACGGCTGGCTGCCGGGTGGTTCGCCACACACCTGGCAGGGCGGCGGGGCGCGGACCCGGCAACCGGTGAACAGGAGACATCATGATGTTCCAGGACAGGACCGAAGCCGCCACGCGGCTGGCGCAAGCGCTTTCGAATTACCGCGGCACGCATCCCGTGGTGCTGGCCGTTCCACGCGGGGCGGTACCGATGGGCAGGATCGTGGCCGACCAGCTTGGCGGCGAACTCGATGTGGTGCTGGTCAGGAAACTGGGTGCGCCATTCCAGCGTGAACTGGCAGTGGGTGCGGTGGATGAGAGCGGCTGGGTTTATGTCACGCCCTTCGCCGAACAGACTGGCGCCGATCCGGCCTATATCGCAGAGGCGCGCAGAGAGCAGCTGGAACTGCTGCGCCGGCGGCGTGCGCTCTACACGCCCGGGCGCACCGCAACTCCGCTGGGCGGCCGCACGGTCATTGTGCTGGATGACGGCCTGGCCACCGGTGCCACCATGATTGCCGCGCTGCACGCGGTGCGGCAGCAGCAGCCTGCGAGGCTGATCTGCGCCGTGCCCGTGGCCGCTCCGGATTCCCTGGCCCTGGTGGAGGACTATGCGGATGAAGTGGTCTGCCTGGCCGCGCCCGCTAATTTTCGTGCGGTTGGCGCGCATTACAGGGAGTTTCCGCAGATCGACGACGCCGAGGTGGTCGCCTGCCTGGCGGGGGGTGGGGGATGAATGTACCAGCCGCATCGGCGGCGGCCTGTGCGCTGAAAACCGCATTGCAGCGACGTGCTGCCGCAAAGGCCGGCGCCGTGCGTTGGGGCCTTCGGAGGTATGCGGCGGCGCGGCAACTATCGGGCGGTCGACGTGCGTCAACGCTGGGTATCAGGCGCCGCCAATATTGAAAACGAATCCATGCTGGCACGGTCAGCACCTGCGCGGTTTTGCCTGACGCTCTTGTGCGGAGACCCGCCCTCCATCCATGTGGGAGGCGTCTGGATTTTTATGCCCATCCGCAGTTTACTGAGTGGAATGACGCCTGCAAGGAAGCGATCGAAACGCGGGCGATGAAGTGGGGGTGCGAAACATGGAATTGAAATACAAAGGCCGAACCGTCTCCATCCACACACTCAAGGCCGCCCCCGATAGTTGGGATTGGTCTTACGTCATCCACGGCGTCGAAACCAGGCGGCATGCCGATGCGCTTGCCCGGTCGGAAGATGTTGCGGTGGAGTGCGCTTTTCAAGCGGCCCGGAAAGTCATTGATCGCTTGTCGGAAGAGGACAATGACTAGCGTCATCACAAGCCGGGATTGATCGACGGCAGCGGAGGCAGCCAATGGATCGCGACACCATGGAGTACAAGGGGTTCGTCATCCATGTCTTCTGCGAGATGATCAAGGATGGCTCGTACACGGCATCGTGCGAAATCTGGGAAGACGCGGCTGTCGTGCACGATGCCAGATCGATTGGCCGGAACTCCGCCACTGCCGCGGATGCGAAGGCGGCGGCTTACGGATGGGCGAGGCAGTGGATAGACAGCAATTCTTGAGCATGAGGCGGGGCCGGTACCTCGGCGGCGTCTGGCCGGATCTCAATGACATCCGGACGCACTGGCGGACAAGGGGTGGAAGCGCGCTGGCGCGGGACAGGCACCTGAAGGCAGGCTCGAACGATTGCGAGGGCCGCGTGACGTACAAGGCAGTGGCCACGGCGCTGGCCTACGAGTACATGCCTGCCGACCAGTTGCTGGACTGAGTCCGTGCCGCAACAACGCCGCCGTCGGGTTGCTTCATTCGCTATCGGGGTGCGATGGAGGTGCGGTCCAAATTACCTCCGCCTGTTCCTGGCACGGCGCGGCGACCGGTGTCGCAAGCATGGCGCATCAGGACGGTCTTCCTGCCATATCCGGCCATATCGCCTCGTGAGCTCGGCTTCACTGCGCGATGCCATCCGCTTTTTGTACGCAAGAGATGAGCGGCCGCGCGTATGCTGAGTATGCTGGATAAAGTAGACGCTCACCTGACCAACCGGAGGGAATCATGACCGCGCCTGTTACACCCCAGGTTATGCCCAAGTGCCCGTCATGCGGCGCGCAAGGGATGGATAAGATTGCCCACCGTCATCAGCTCTCGCACAGCAATGTTCCCATCTTCGTTGTCGTTCACTGCAATGAGTGCGGGCATGTTTATGGGGTCCTGCCACACTCGCAGGCATAGGCAGGTCCGCGCTACGCAACGCCGCTTTTCCTAGTCGCGAGGAGGCAGCCATGTTCAAGCATCTTCTGGTACCCACGGACGGATCCCCGCTCTCCGAAACCGCAGTCAGAATGGCGATGCTGGTCGCCAGGGACTTCCAGGCGAAGGTAACAGGCATTCACGTCATTCCCGAGTTTCGCGTCTTTACCCATCGCGTCGACATGCTCGAGGATGCGCAGGAGCGCTTTGCCCAAAGGGCTGAACACCATGCGGCGCAATACCTGGGCGTGATCGCGCAAGCCGCGAAGGAAGCAGGGGTGGAGTGCGAAACGGTCTGTGTAACCGGCGACCATCCTTATGAGGCGATCCTCCTGGCGGTGGAGGAGCGGGGCTGCGACCTTGTCGTCATGGCCTCGCACGGCCGCTCTGGCATTCAGGGGCTGCTGATCGGCAGTGAAACCCAGAAAGTCCTGACGCATGGCACGATCCCGGTTCTTGTGTATCGTTGAGGGATCGTGCCCGGTTGACAGCGCCTGAAGCGCACCGCCTTCAGGCGGCTTGGCGGGTACCGATTCCTTCGCTCACGCTGCCCTGCGCGAGCCGCCTCCAGTTCTTCGCTGCATAGGCATGGGCTTGCCTTAATGCTGCCCACAGACCGACCAGCCTGAGTCTCTTCAGCAAGCCTCTGGCTTCGAATTCCGTCGTGCGCCGGACCCGTGTCCTGCCATCCCCGAGCGATTCAAGGGTGAAGGTGTCGATCAGCCTGCCAACCCAGGCGCGGCACCAGACGGTACTTTCCAGCATCTGGTACTGCAGCAGCCGGTCCGGCTCCAGTTGCAGGATGCGCTGGTTGATCGTGCCGCGGTCCGTGGTGCATTGGCGCGTATTCCCGACCGCGGCGGTGCCTTCCAGGACCCGGCAGCTCACTGGCTTGGGAATTCCGAACCAGAACAGCAACGGGCGCGACGTATCCATGCGCGCATGCAGGAAGTGCGGCCAGACATGCCGCGGCTCGCATTCGAAAATCCACTCGGATTTGATCTCCATAACCTGTGCCCGATTGCGGATAGTGGTTGGCGGAAACAAAAGGGAGCCGCGCGGGCTCCCCTCGTTCAACAGGCCGGCACGGCTTACAGTGCGGCGTCTTTCAGCTTCTTCATCGGGCGTACCTTGACCTTGACGGTTGCCGGCTTGGCGGCGAACCACTGGTCTTCGCCGGTGAAGGGGTTCTTGCCGAAGCGCTTCTTGGTGGCGGGAACCTGGGTGGCGACGACCTTGAGCAGGCCCGGCAGGGTGAACTCGCCGGCGCCCTTCTTGTGGACAGCGCTGAGCACCGTGTTTTCGAGATGGGCCAGCACGGTCTTGACTGTCTTGGCATCCAGTTCGGTCTGGGCGACGAGGTGGGCGACAAGGCTGGATTTGTTGAAGGTGTCCTTCAGGGGTTTCACCGCCGGTGCGGCTGCTGCGACCTTCCTGGCCGGCGCGGCCTTCTTTGCCGGTGCTGCTTTCTTTGCCGGCGCTGCCTTCTTGGCGGCAGGCTTGGCGGTGGTCTTTACGACAGCATTTGCTTTGGTAGCCATGGGTCTTGAATCTTGTGTTCGTTGAATTGCCGCCTGCTGCCGACGGCAGCAGGCGCGCGGCGAGCATAGCACTCCGCGCGGCGCATGCCAAACGCGCGCCATCGGCGCGATTCAGGCTGACACGGCCGTCGATGGCCGCGCGGATCATGGCTTGCAGGCGCTCCGGTCCGCGGATGTGGTGAATAAGGCTATGAAAAAATGCGAACGATCCGACGCGGATCGCGGTGGTCAGGCGGAGCGGCTCCGCATGCCAACCACGGCGGCAGGTCATGCAACCGTTGGCAGTTGCTGGTCCGCTTTGGCGCCGAGGCCGAAGCGGCGACCGCGATTCTGCGCAAGCACTGCCGAGCCTACGACGGATCTTTGGTACGCGTACGCGAAACGGCTCCCATGATGCCCAGGCCGAGGGCGATGATACACACGATGCCCACATAGACCTGTGCCACACCAGCGGTAACGAGACCCCACGCTATGCCGCCGACGAGCAGCAGCAGTCCTACCAGGTAGAGCGCGAACGACATGAGGCAGCTCCTTGCAAAGCGCCGCGAACCGTCGCGGCATAGGAGCAATTTAGTCGGCGGGTCCGCTGTCGGCTATCGGAGGATCGCGGAGATTGACGTAGGCCGGTTCTGACTTGTCCAGTGTGGCAAGTCCAGTGGCGCCTGGTGCAAGGCAATGGTTTCGGGGCGCGTGCGTCTTGGTGTCGCGCACCCCGTAGCCCTTGAGGAGGACGATTTCGCCATCCTGGATTACGGCGTGCGCGAGACCTGGGGCTTTGCTGTCCTGCATCGACACTGCGATGAGCCGGCGGCACGCTTCGCATCGGAAGGGAGCGAAGGCGCGTATGCCGGGCAATGCGCGATCCGGTTACGCGCCTGGCAACCACGCGCGGCGGCGCGCCATGTGCACGCCATTGGCGCGGCAGGAAAGACGCCTTACTTGGCGGGCGCTTCCGCCGCGCGCTTGTCGGCGTCGCGCAGCCGCTTGACGGCTTTGCCCAGCAGGCCGCCTTCGCTATCGGATACCGCGGCTTCCAGCGTTGCCAGCGCTGCCTTGATCTGCGCGCCGTGGGCGGCGGAGAAGGCCTGGTCTTCAATCAGGGCGTCGGCCTCCTTGCGGGCGCGCTTGCCCAGCTTGCGGGCGAACTCGGGGTCGAGCTGGCCCTGGGCGGTGGCGTTGGCGATATGGTCGAGCAGGGCGATCAGGCCTGGCGCCGTAGTGGTGGCCGGCACGGCTTCCTCGGTCTTCCTGAGCTTTTTGGGCATAGTTCTTTTCCTCCGGTTGGGGCTCGATTCTATCGCTGGGGCAGAAGCGGGGCCTGCTTCCAAATATGAAAGATTCATGACAGCCGCGAGCAGGGCAGCCTCGGCACCCAGCGATTTGCTGCGGTGCACACCATAGCACATCGCGGCACGGAATCCCCGGGCCGGCACCACTGGCACCGGGGCACGGGGCATGAAAAAAGGGGAGGGGCACTGCGTGCGCCTCCCCTTTTCTGTGGCTGCCGCCCCGCGGATGGTCAGACCACCGTGGCCAGCGCCAGGGTCAGCAGCAGCGCGATCACCGAGATCAGGGTTTCGCAGACCGACCAGGTCTTGAAGGTCTGGGCCACGGTCATGTTGAAATACTCCTTGACCAGCCAGAAGCCGCCGTCGTTCACGTGCGAGAGGATCAGCGATCCGGCGCCCGTGGTCAGCACCAGCAGTTCGGGCCGGGTGCCCGGCACGCTGGCGGCGATCGGCGCGACGATGCCGGCTGCGGTGGTCATGGCTACCGTGGCGGATCCGGTGGCGATTCGGATCAGCACCGCGACCAGCCAGCCGAGCAGCAGCACCGACACATGCGCGCCGGTGGCCACGTCGACGATGGCGTTGGAGATGCCCGAATCGCGCAGCACGCGGCCAAAGCCGCCGCCGGCGCCGACCACCAGCGTGATGATGGCGGTGGGCGCCACGCACTCGTTGGTGAACTTCAGGATGTTTTCCCGGTTGAAGCCGCGGGCCTTGCCGAAGGTGTAGAAGCTCACCAGCGCGGCGATCAGCAGGGCGATCACCGAATTGCCGATCAGCTTGAGGAAATCATTGAAAAAGGTCTTGGGCGTGCTGATGACATCCGCCCAGCTGCCGATCAGCATCAGGAACACGGGCAGCAGGATGGTAAACAGCGTGATGCCGAAGCCGGGCAACTGGTGCGATGCCTTGACGCTCTCGTCTTCCTCGGTGAACTGTTCGGCCAGCGGATTGATATCCGGCAGCTTGACGTAGCGGTCCATCAGCTTGGCGAACAGCGGGCCGGCGATGGCGGCGGTGGGGATGCCGACGATCAGCGCGTACATGATGGTTTTGCCGATGTCCGCCTTGTAGGCGGTCACCGCCAGCAGCGCGGCAGGGTGCGGCGGGATCAGCCCGTGCACCACCGACAGGCCTGCCACCATCGGGATGCCCACCAGCACCATGGAGGTCCCGGTGCGCTTGGCCACGTTGAAGGCGATCGGCACCAGCAGCACGAAGCCCACCTCGAAGAACACCGGCAAGCCGACGATAAAGGCGATGGTGACCATGGCCCAGTGCACGTTCTTCTCGCCGAAGGCATCGATCAGCGTGCGCGCGATGCGTTCGGCGCCGCCGGATTCGGCCATCATCTTGCCGAGCATGGTGCCCAGGCCCACGACCAGCGCGATGTGGCCCAGGGTGCCGCCCACGCCGGCCTCGAACGATTTGACGATGTCGCCCATCGGCATGCCCACGGCAAAGCCGAGCAGCACCGACACGACAACCAGTGTGATGAAGGGGTTGAGCTTGAACTTCGCGATCAGCACGACCAGTGCGATCACGGCGATCAGCGCGTAAAGCAAGAGTGTGGTTCCGGTTACGGCGCCCATATTGTCTCCTTTGTGCGGGGTCCGCCGGTGGCCCGGCGGGGCTCCCCCGCGTCCGCTATGAAAAGGGCCGCGCTGGCGGCGGCCGGTTCAGGTTGTTCGTGGCAGGCTGGCCTGGGTTCAGGCCGCCGGCTTCTTGTAGGCGATGCAGTCCACTTCCACCTTGCAGTCGACCACCATGCTCGACTGCACGCAGGCGCGCGCCGGCGGGTTGGCGCCGAAGTATTCCTTGAAGATCTTGTTGAAGGAGGCGAAGTCGCGCGCGTCGTCCAGCCAGACGCCGCAACGCACGATGTGCTCGGTGCCGTAGCCGGCTTCGGCCAGGATGGCCAGTACGTTCTTGATGGCCTGGTGGGTCTGGGGCACGATGCCGCCGTCGATCACCTCGCCGGCCACCATCGGCACCTGGCCGGACACGTAGAGCCAGCCGTCGGCTTGCACGGCACGGGCAAAGGGCATGTGCTGGCCACCGGTGCCGGCGCCGCCTTCGACGCCAAATCGCTTGATATCCATGGGGAACTCCTGAAGCAAATTGCAGATTGGGTTTATTGCTGGCCGCGCGGCACGGGGCGCGCGGCCGGGATTCACCACGCGGATTGCCGGCCGCGCGGCCTCGTTACTGTGGCGTTGCGGCGTTCGCCCCTGCGGGCTTGCCGCGTGCAAGGAAGCGGCCCGCGCGCGTGCCGGTGGGCCGGCGCTGTTGCCACGACAACTCGCCGTTGACCCACACCGCGGCGATGCCCTCGGCCGGTTGCATGGGGTCGGTGAAGCTGGCCGCATCGCGAATCGTGGCGGCGTCGAACAGGACCAGGTCCGCCCAGTAGCCTTCGCGCACGAAGCCGCGTTCAGTCAGGCCGAAGCGTTCGGCCGACAGCCCCGTCATCTTGTGGATCGCTACCGTCAGCGGGAACAGCTCGCGATCGCGCGCGTAATGGCCAAGCACACGCGGAAAAGCGCCCCACAGGCGCGGGTGGGGCATGGGGTCGTTGGGCAAGCCATCGGAACCCACCACGGTGGCGGGGTGGCTCAGGATGCGGTCCACGTCCGCGTCTTCCATGCAGTGATAGACCGCGCCGGCCGGCTGCAGGCGGCGCGCGGCATCTTCCAGGCCGAGCTCCCACTCGGCGGCGATGTCGGCCAGCAGCCGGCCGCCCATGTCCGGGTGCGGTTCGGACCAGGTCACCATGATGTCGAAATCGCTGGTGACCTGCTTGAGGTCGAGCGTGGAGGAACTGGCGGTGTAGGGATAGCAATCGCATCCCACCGGCTGCCAGCGCTGGGCCCGCTCCAGCGTGTCCAGCACCTCGGCGCTGCGGCCCCAGTTGTCGACGCCGGCGCATTTCAGGTGCGAGATCACCACGGGCACGCGCGCGTGCCGGCCGATGCGGAAGGCTTCGTCCATCGCTTCCAGGATCTCGGCGAACTCGCTGCGCAGGTGGGTGGCATAGAGCGCGCCGGCGCGGGCCAGCGGTTCGGCCAGCGCCAGCACTTCGTCGGTGGTGGCGGAGAACGCATTGGCGTAGGCCAGCCCGGTGGACAGGCCAAGCGCGCCATGGTCGAGCGCTTCCTCAAGCTGCGCGCGCATGGCGGCGATCTCGGCCGCGGTGGCGGTGCGGTCCAGCCGGTCCATATGGTTGCTGCGCAGCGCGGTATGGCCGACCAGGGCCGCCACGTTGACGGCCGGCTGCGCAGCCTGCACGGCTTGCGCGTAGGCGCCGAAATCGGGATAGCGGAAGGCATCGGCGGTGCCCAGCAGGTTCATCGGATCGGGCGGTTCGCCGCGCAGCGCGACGGGCGCCGCGCTGATGCCGCAATTGCCGACGATCACGGTGGTGACGCCCTGCGACAGCTTGGGCGTCATCTCGGGCTGGCGTATCACATTGGTGTCGTCGTGCGTGTGCACGTCGATAAAGCCAGGGGCCAGCACCAGCCCTTCGCCTTGCACCACATGCGCGGCGCTGCCGGGATCGATGCCGTCGGCACCGTCCTCGAGCATGGCGATGCGGGCGATGCGCCCGGCGCGCAGCGCCACGTCGGCCAGGCGCGCTTCGGCGCCGGAGCCGTCGAGCAGGGTCGCGCCGCGGATCAGGGTGTCAAACAGTTCAGGCATGGTCAGTCTCCGAGCGGCTGGCGGCTTTCCGGGGCATCCGGTCCGGCAGTGTTGCCGCGGTGCGCGTCGAGCACGTACTTGAGCCGCCGCAATTGCTCCTGGCTCTGGTCCTGCTGGAGCAGGGCGAGCTGGGTAGCCAGCACGTCCATCACCAGCAGCATCGCGTAGCGCGAGGCCGAGGGCTTGAAAATAAAATCGGTTTCCAGCGTGCGCACCGGCAACAGCACGTCGGCGCGTGCCGCCAGCGGCGAGCCCAGCGCGGTCACCGCGACCAGCTTCGCGCCGTATTCGCGGGCAATATCGCAACTGGCCAGCATCTCGGGCACATTGCCCGTGGCGGAGAAGGCAAGCACGACATCGTCCTTTTGCAAGGTGGCCGCCACCATCTTCTGCAGCAGCGCGTCCTGGTAGCTGGCCACGGGACGGCCCAGGCGGGCCAGGCGGTAACGCGCCTCGTCGGCCATGAAGGACGAGCCGCCACCCATGCCAAAAGCGTAGACCATGCGTGCCTCCAGCAACAGGCGCGCCGCACGCTCCATATGGTCGGGGTCGATCAGCTTGCGGTTGACCTCAAGTGAGTCCAGGATATCCGCATGAATGCTGTCGGCCAGCGTGGCCGGGGACGGCTCCGCCGCGCGGGCGACTTCCGCCTGCAGGAAACGCTGGCCCACCGCGGTGGCTTGCGCCAGGCGCAGCTTCAGGTCGCGCACGTCGCGGCAGCCGATGGCCTTGGCGAAACGGGTCACGCTGGCCTCGCTCACCCCGGCCTGGCGCGCCAGTTCGTTGATGCTGGTGGCCGCCGCGCCAGCCAGGTCCTGCAGGATCACTTGCGCGACCTTCTGCTCGGCCAGGCGCAGCGTGGGGCCACGCTCGGCAATGCGGGTCAGGATGTCGAAGGGCGCGGACATGGTTGGCAGGTCGGTGGTGGAGGCAAGCGGGTCCATCGGGCCGATGTTGCCCCGGAGCCAGCTTTGAATGTTACTTTATAACAAGGGTGAAATATCGTAATTTCAAGGCTATCATTACGTCAATCGGAATTTTTCAGGATGATGGCAACATGCGTGAAATAAAGTACCAAGCCGGCACGATCGATCCGCTCAACAAGGCGCTGGGCAAGCTCGAGGCGCCGCTGGCGCCCGATGACGCTGGCCAGGTAGGCTGGAAATTGCTGGCCGAAGACCTGAGCCTGCCGGCGGCGGTGCTGTATGAAGAGCGCCTGGTGCATAACCTGGAGTGGATGCGCCGCTTCATGGGCGAGTACGGTGTGCAGCTGGCGCCGCATGGCAAGACCACCATGGCGCCCAAGCTGTTCGCGCGCCAGCTTGCCGCCGGCGCCTGGGGCATCACCCTGGCCACCGCGCACCAGACCGCCGCCGCCTATGCGCACGGCGTGCGGCGCGTGATGATGGCCAACCAGCTGGTTGGCCGCCGCAATATGGAAATCGTGGCCGACCTGCTGCGCGATCCGGATTTCGAGTTCTTCACGCTGGTGGATTCGCCTGAACTGGTGGACCAGCTCGGCGCCTATTTCAGTGGCCGCGGGCAGCAGCTACAGGTCTTGCTGGAGCTGGGCGTGACAGGCGGCCGTACCGGCGTGCGCGACGCGCGGCAGCAGGAGGCGGTGCTGGCGGCGCTGGCGCGCTGGCCCGGCGTGCTGTCGCTGGCCGGCGTGGAAATCTACGAAGGGGTGCTGAAGGAAGAGGCCGACATCCGCGCGTTCCTGCAACGCACCGTCGCGGTGACGCGCGAACTGGCCGCGGCGGGGCGCTTCGGCCGCAACCCGGTGGTGATGTCCGGCGCGGGCTCGGCCTGGTACGACGTAGTGGCGGAGGAGTTCGCCCGCACCGACATCGGCACGCCGATCGACATCGTGCTGCGCCCCGGCTGTTACCTCACGCACGACGTCGGCATCTACCGCGCCGCGCAGCAACGCATCCTGGCCAGCAACCCGGTCGCGCAGAAGATGCGCGAAGGCCTGCTCCCGGCGTTGCAACTGTGGGCCTATGTGCAGTCGATTCCCGAGCCTGACCGCGCCATCATCGGCATGGGCAAGCGCGACGCCGCCTTCGACGCCGGCATGCCGCTGCCCGCCCAGGTGTACCGCCCCGGCACGGAGGCCCCGGTGCCGGTGCCCGTGCACTGGGAAGTCACCGGCATGATGGACCAGCACGCATACCTGCAGATCCGGCCGGGCGACGATCTCAAGGTCGGCGACATGGTTGCCTTTGATATTTCGCATCCATGCCTTACCTTCGACAAATGGCGCCATATCCCGGTGCTCGACGGCGACCTGCGCGTGATCGACCTCGTGCAGACGTTTTTCTGAAACGGCATCGCAGGCAGCAGTGACGAGCAGCAACGAACAGCAACGACAGCAACGACAGGGGACGCTTGCACCATGAGCATCGACATTCTCGCTTTCGGCGAAGCACTGGTTGAATTCAACCAGCAGCCCGACGATCCCACGCGCTACCTGCAAGGGTTTGGCGGCGACACTTCCAACTTCTGCATCGCGGCCGCGCGGCAGGGCGCGCATGCCGGCTATATCAGCGCGGTGGGCGAGGACACCTTCGGCGAACGGCTGCTGGCGCTATGGACGCAGGAGCGGGTCGATACGCGCCACGTGCGCGTCGATGCCGGTGCGCCGACCGGCGTGTACTTCGTCACGCACGACGCGCACGGTCACCGCTTCGACTACCTGCGCAGCGGCTCCGCGGCCAGCCACTACAGCCACGAGAACCTGCCGCACCACGCCATCGCCGAGGCGCGCTACCTGCATGTTTCCGGCATCAGCCTGGCGATCAGCACCAACGCCTGCGACGCCGGCCTGGCGGCAATGGAGCACGCGCGCAAGGCGGGTTGCAAGGTCACGCTCGACACCAACCTGCGCCTGCGGCTCTGGACGCTCGCACGCGCACGCGGCATCATGCGCGAGGCCTTTGCGCTGACCGACGTATGCCTGCCAAGCTGGGACGACATCACGGTGCTGACTGGTCTCAACGACCGCGACGCCATCGTAGACTACCTGCTGGGCTGCGGCATCGGGCTGGTGGCGCTGAAGCTGGGCGAGGAGGGTGCCTATGTGGCGACCCCCGACGCCCGCTCGCTGGTGCCGCCGTACCCGGTGCGCCCGCTCGATGCCACCGGCGCCGGCGACTGCTTCGGCGGCAGTTTCGTCGCTCGCCTGGCCGCTGGCGACGATCCCTTCGAGGCCGCGCGCTATGCCAACGTCGCGGCCGCGCTGTCCACCACCGGCTACGGCGCCGTGGCGCCGATCCCGTTTATCGAAACCGTGCTGGCGCGAATGGCCCAGTCGGTTTCCGTGATTGCCTGATACCGCCTGGCGCCCGGCGCCGCCCAACGGGCGGCCGGGCAGGCCGGCTTGCAACCCCAAGCGCCAAGTCCCATCGTCCGACCTTACCGAACACCCACTGCCATGCAAACTCAATCTCCCTCGCTGATCGAACGCCTTGTTAACGTGCCGGTGATCCCGGTGCTCGAGTTTTCCTCCGTCGACGAAGCCCTGCATGTGTCCGAAGCCCTGGTCGGCGGCGGCCTGCCGGTGCTGGAGATCACGCTGCGCACGCCCGTGGCGCTGGACGCCATCAAGGCCGTGGCGGCTGCGTTTCCGCAGGCCTGCGTGGGCGCGGGGACGGTGCTGACAGCGGCGGACCTCAAGGCCGTAGGCGATGCCGGCGCGCAATTCGCGGTCTCGCCCGGGCTCACGCCGGCACTGGCCGTGGCTGCGCAGGGCGCCGGCGTGGCGCTGCTGCCTGGCGTGGCCACCGCCAGCGAAGCGATGGCGGCCATGGAGGCCGGCTTCAAGTTCCTGAAGTTCTTCCCGGCGGAAGCGTCGGGCGGGGTGCCGATGCTCAAGTCGCTCTACGGACCTTTCGCGCAGTTGCGCTTCTGCCCCACCGGCGGCATCGATCTCGCGCGTGCGCCAAGCTATCTCGCTCTGCCCAATGTGGTGTGCGTGGGCGGCTCTTGGGTGGTACCCAAGGACGCCGTGGCCAAGGGCGACTGGGCGCGGGTGCGTACGCTGGCGCAGGAGGCTGCCGCGCTGCGCAAGACCGCCTGACGCCTGCCTGGGACGTCGGACAAAGGCGGATAGCACGCCGCCTCGCCAGGTTCTAAGCTTGCCTTATCCGGACTGCTGGAGGCAGCATGTTTGCGCGATTGGCGGGAAAGGCGGCGGGTAGCGCGGCAAGCTCCGCGGGAAGCTGGGCCCGCCGGCTGCGCCGCGCGCTGGTTTGCGCGCTGGTCCTGTTCGCCGAGTCCTGCGCCAGCCTGCCACCGTCTGTTCCACGCGAGCAAACCGCCGCCCTGTCCGACCCTGCCACCACCGCCCTGGGGCGGTTGGTCGCGGAAAGCTCGCCCGACCCGGCCCTGTCCGGCTTCCACGTGATCGCCTCCGGCGAGGAAGCCTACGGCACCCTGATTTCGCTGGCGCAACATGCCACGCGCACGCTGGATCTCCAGTACTACATCATCGAGGCCGACGAATCCTCCCGCGAAATCCTGCACCAGGTGCGGGCCGCCGCCGAGCGGGGCGTGCGTGTGCGTGTTCTGGTCGATGACCTGCACAGCGATGGCGAGGACCGGGCCTTTCTGCGCTTCGCGGGACATCGCAATATCGAAGTGCGCATGTTCAACCCCTTCCCGGCGGGGCGCTTCTCCAAGTTCACGCGGATGCTCTCTTCCGCCACCGACGTCCGGCGGCTGAACCGGCGCATGCACAACAAGGCGTTTATCGCCGACAACGCACTGGCCATGACCGGCGGGCGCAACATAGGCAACGCCTATTTCCTGAGAGCACCGGATACCAATTTCGTCGATCTCGACGTGATCGCGGCCGGGCCCGCCGTGCGCAGGCTCTCCGCTGCCTTTGACCAATACTGGAACAACCCGCTGGCGGTATCGGTGGAAACACTCGCGACCCCGGCCGAGACGGCGGACGCGGCCGCCGGCGCCGGTGGCGCCAGCGCGGCACGGCCCGAGCAGACCCTGGTCGACGCGGAAACCGAGCGCAAGCGCATCGAGGCACAGGGTATGACGCCGCCCGGCACAATCGACGCACGCGCCAGCTTCCTTGGGCGCCAGTTCGCGGGTGGTGGCAAGCTGGCGCTCGAATGGGCATCCGCCAGCGTGATGGTGGATGCGCCGAGCAAGGTGTCGCCGGACCAGGCGCCCGCCGCCCGCGAGACCATGGGTGAAGAACTGGGCCGCATGCTCAGCGGGGCGAACCGGGAGATCATCCTGATCTCGCCATACTTCATCCCTGGCGACCGCGGGGTGGCGTGGATGGCGGATCTGGTCAAGCGCGGCGTGAAAGTGCGCGTGCTGACCAACTCTCTGGCCGCCACCGATGCGCCCATCGTCCACGTCGGCTACCGGCGCTACCGGCCCGACCTGCTGCGCGCGGGCGTGGAACTGCATGAGCTGAAGTCGCGACCCGGCCGGCCGCAGAAAATCATCGGGGATTACACGTCGTCGCAGGCCAGCCTGCATGTGAAGGCCGCGGTCGCGGACCGTACCAACCTGTTCGTGGGTTCGATGAACTTCGATCCCCGCTCGGCCAGCCAGAACACCGAGACTGGCCTGATCATCCACAGCCCGAAGCTGGCGCAGCAAGTCGCACAGCTATTTGCCGGGGCGATCGATGACAACAGCTACCTGCTGCGCTTGTCCGGACAGGGCGCGGTGCAATGGGTGGATGGCAAGGGAGACAAGGCAGTGGTGTTGGATACCGAGCCGGATACCAGCTGGTCGAAGCGCACCTGGATCGACGTGCTCGCGCCATTCACGCCGGAGGAGCTGCTGTAACACCCCCGGCGCGCTGGCCGGGGATGACGAGCGAGGCGGCGGGTGGAGGCGGGCGGGTCGCGCCATGCCAGGCCCACGCCGCCAGGCACCGGAGCCGGTGCCGGCGACACATCCTATTTGCTGCGATCCGCCGCGCCTTCGAGCTTCTGGCCGCCCTTCTGAATATCCTGGCCGAGCCCGGCCATGGTGTTGCAGCCAGCCAGCAGGGTGGCAAACAGAATGCAGAAGATCCATCCTTTTTTCACGCCAGACTCCTTTCGATCATTGAATTCGCCGCAATTCTACCGTTGTCGCGGGGCACTATGAAGCGCGACTCCCGCCATTTTGTAACCGTTCGTGCCCGGCGAAACGTGCAACAGGACGCCGCATTCCGGGGACGAGGCGGCAGCAGGGGCGGCCTGGCTACGCCAGCAGCTCGCGCGCACGGGCGCAAATGGCCGCATGTGTCTGGGCCAGCCACTGGGCCGGGAAGGGCTGGGCCAGCAGGTAGCCTTGCACGGCACTGCAGCCCCAGTTGCGCACCTCGGTCAGTTGGTGCCGCGTTTCGATGCCCTTGGCGCAGACTGGCAACGCAAGGCGCTGTGCCTGCTCGCAGGCGGATTGCAGCCGGGCGGCGCCGGCGCTCTCCTGGTTTGGCTGCGCGGTCGTGCCGATGCAGCGCGCATCGAAGGTCAGCAGATCCGGGCGCAGGCGCTCCAGGGTCGCGCTGCCGCCAGGTGCGTCGGCAAAGTCGCTCAAGGCAAAGCGCACGCCGGCGCGCCGCAGCGTGGCCAGCTTCGCGGCAGCCACGCGGTCGGTGGCGAGCAACGCACCGGGGGGGATCTCCAGGCAAATCCTGGCCGGGTCCAGATGCCGGCGTTCCAGCGTGCGCAGCAGGGTATCGATCATGGGGGTACCGTGCATCTGCGCGCTGGACACCAGCAAGGAGAGTTCCACCGGTTCGCCGATGCCCGGGCAGTTCAGCAGGGGCAGGGCGTTTTCCATCAGCCACCGCGCGACGTCGCCCATCATGCCGAGCGATTCCAGCGCAGGCAGGAAGTCCTGTGGCGCAACACGCCCGAACTCGGGGCTCTGCCACCGCAGCCTGGCTGTATAGCCTGTCACGCAGCCCGTGGACAACGATGCCCGTGCCTGCAGGTTCAGAGCAAGCTGGCTTCGCGCCAGCGCGTGCGGGAGGGCAGCCAGCAGCGGCGTGGAAAGCGGCCGGGACGTTGTGGCAGCGTTGGCGGCAACGCCGTCACCGCCGCGCTTGCGCACACGCAGCATCGCGTCATACGCTTCGCGCAGGCTGCGCTCGGCCGGCTTGTCGGGTTCGTCAAGCGCCACGCCGACGCTGCTGGCCAGGAACAATTCGAACCCATCCTGCAGGAAGGGGCGTGCGAGGCCGGCGGCCACGCCGCGTGCCAGGCGCAGCGCGGCTTCCATGTAATCGGTCGCCGCCAGGGGTAGCGGCACAGCCGCGCCGATGTCGGCTTGCCCCAGCCACGTCATCTCCGCCGGGGGCGCCAGCGCGGCTACACGCGCCACTGCCTGCGCGCGCAACCGTCCGGCCAGATGCGCGCCGAGCATTTCGCTGGCGTGGGTAAAGCGGTCCAGGTGGATAACAAGGACCGCGAATCGTTGCGTGGCGGGCGATAGTTGCCGGCGCGCTGCCAGAGCGCAAGCGAAATCGCTTGTTTCCCGTGGGTCCACCTCCGCCGAGCGGACATCGTCGTCTGCGTCAGGATGCATGGGGGGTCCCTGTCGTGATCCGGGCACGATCCGGCCATGCCGTGACCGCACCAACCGCCATGCCATCCGTGCCCCGGCCTGGGGATCTTGTCCTCAAGCCGCAGTCAGGAGTGGCACGGCACAGCCAGATCATACGGCACGGCAGGCGCCGCCCGAAGAGCTGCGGATACAGGGATAGTGCGGATTCGCGGGGGCTTGACGGAGCTCAAAATCCGGCGCCTGGCGTAACCAGGCCTGGCGGGCAGGGTGATCAGCCGGTGGTTTCGGCGTCGGCGCCGTCCTCGGGCGGCACGCGCGAGGCCAATACCTTGTCGATGCGCTTGCCATCCATGTCGACGATCTCGAACTTCCAGTCGGCCCAGCGCACCGTGTCGCCGGTTTGCGGGAGCCGGCCCAGCAACAGCAACAACATGCCGGAGAGCGTGTGGTAGCGCTCTTTGTCCTCTTCCGGCACGTGGCGCAGGCCAATGCGGTCTTTCAGCTCGGGGATGGGGATCAGGCCATCGAGCAGCCAGGAGCCATCCTCGCGCTGCACCGCCCATTCCTCGCCGACGCCGTCCTGCTTGAATTCGCCGGTGATGGCTTCGATCAGGTCCTGCAGCGTGACCAGGCCCAGCACCTCGCCGTATTCGTCGATGACGAAAGCGATCTGGCCACCCGAGATGCGGAAATTCTCCAGCAATTCCATGCCGGTCACACTCTCCGGTACGAAAACCGGAGGTTGCACCACGGCGGCCAGGTCGGTGGGCTCGCCGCGCAGGCGGCGCGCAAGCAACTGGCGCGCGCTGACCACGCCGAGCATGTCGTGCATGCCGCCGCGCACCACCGGGAAGCGCGAGTGATCGGACTCCTCGATGCGGCGCAGGTTTTCTTCCAGCGGGACTTCCACGTCCAGGCAGACCACGTCGCCGCGCGGCACCATCAGCGAGGTGAGCTGGCGGTCGTCGAGGCGGAACACATTGCGCACCATGGTGTGCTCGTGCTGCTCGATGACGCCTGCCTCCGAGCCTTCCACCAGCAGCGCATGGATCTCTTCTTCGGTGACGGCCGGGCCACGGCCGCTCTTGACGCCAAGCATGCGCAGCACCAGCCGGGTCGAGCTGGAGAGCAGCTTGACAAAGGGCGTGGAGGCCAGCGCCAGGAAGGAAATCGGGCGTGACACCAGGCGGGCGATGGTTTCCGGCGCCATCTGGCCGAGACGCTTCGGTACCAGTTCGCCAAGCACGATGGAAAAGTACGTCAGGCCCGCCACAACGATGATGGTTGCCACGTAACCGGCGGTCGACGCCTGCAAGCCAAGGCCTTGCAGCCACACACCGAGCGGCTGGGCCAGGGTGGACTCGCCAACCACGCCGTTAAGCACGCCGATCGAAGTGATGCCGATCTGCACGGTCGAGAGGAAGCGGGTGGGGTCTTCGCCCAGCTTGATCGCCTCGATGGCGCCGCGGTCGCCTTCTTCGATGCGCCGTTGCAGGCGGGCCTTGCGAGCCGTCATCAGGGCGATTTCGGACATCGCGAACAGGCCGTTGATCAGAATCAGCGCCAGTAATATGGCAATTTCCATCAGGGTGCGCGCCCTGTGCGCGCAGGAGTTATCGAGGCCCAAAGCATAACATCGCTGTGTGTCAGGACCGCTTCCGGCCTTGCACAGAGTGGCTTATCCATCGCCCGGCGGTATCTGCGGCCGAACGGGCCGCCGCCCCCCGCGCAGCGCGAAAACCGAACGATGCGCCGTTCGAATTCACGACGTTCGAGACGGTGCAAGTCGCTTGTTCCCACTTTCCGTAGCCCGGGAATATTCGATATCCCATTGATATAAAAAGAAAAAACGCTTGTCTCCGCGGGCTGGCACAGCGGTTGCGATACAGACACCGGACCACCGTGCCACGCGGTGAGTCTGGCAACGGCGCTGCCTGGCAGCCGCCGTGAACGCTGTCAAAGCAAGGAGACAAGGATATGGAAGTGCAATCACAAGTCCAGGTGATGGGCATCGACGCCGGCGGCACGATGACCGACACCTTCTTTGTGCGCGCCGACGGGCGGTTCGTCGTCGGCAAGGCCCAAAGCAACCCGGAAGACGAATCCCTGGCCATCTTCAACTCCTCGGAGGACGCGCTTGCGCACTGGCAGCGCGGCGTCGACGACGTGTATCCCGAACTGTTGACCTGCGTGTACTCGGGTACCGCGATGCTCAACCGCGTCGTGCAGCGCAAGGGACTGGACGTGGGCCTGATGGTCAACAAAGGCTTCGAGCACGTCCATTCGATGGGGCGGGCCATCCAGAGCTACCTGGGCTACGCGCTGGAGGAGCGTATCCATCTCAACACGCACCGCTACGACGAACCGCTGGTGCCGCTGTCGCGTACCCGCGGCGTGACCGAACGCACCGACGTGCAGGGTGAGATCGTCATACCGCTGCGCGAAAACGAAGTGCGCCAGGCAACGCGCGAACTGGTGGCGGCCGGGTCAAGGGCCATCGTGATCTGCTTCCTGCAATCGCACAAGAACGGCACCAGCGAGCAGCAAGCTCGCGACATCGTGCGCGAGGAACTCAAGAAGCTGGGCGCCGATCTCCCCGTGTTCGCCTCGGTGGACTATTACCCGCAGCGCAAGGAAAGCCACCGGATGAACACCACGGTGCTTGAAGCCTACGCGGCCGAGCCCTCGCGGCAAACGCTCAAGAAGGTCAGCGACCGTTTCAGGAAGCACGGCGCCAAGTTCGACCTGCGGGTGATGGCCACCCACGGCGGCACCATCAGCTGGAAGGCCAAGGAACTGGCACGCACCATCGTCTCCGGCCCGATCGGCGGCGTGATCGGCTCCAAGCTGTTGGGCGAGACCCTGGGCTACGACAATATCGCCTGTTCCGACATCGGCGGCACCTCGTTCGACATGGCGCTCATCACCAAGGGCAACTTTGCCATTGCCGCCGATCCCGACATGGCGCGCCTGGTGCTGTCGCTGCCGCTGGTGACGATGGACTCGGTGGGCGCCGGCGCGGGCAGCTTCGTGCGGCTCGATCCCTATAGCGGCGCCATCAAGCTCGGTCCGGACAGCGCGGGATACCGCGTCGGTACGTGCTGGCCGGAGAGCGGGCTGGACACGGTGTCGGTTTCCGACTGCCATGTGGTGCTGGGCTACCTCAATCCCGACAACTTCCTTGGCGGCGCCATCAAGCTGGACGTCGAGCGGGCGCGCCAGCATATCAAGGCGCAGATCGCCGATCCGCTGGGTTTGTCGGTGGAGGATGCGGCAGCGGGCGTGATCGAACTGCTCGACCTGCAACTGCGCGAGTACCTGCGCTCCAATGTAAGCGCCAAGGGCTACAACCCGACCGAGTTCGTCTGCTTCTCCTATGGCGGGGCAGGGCCGGTCCATACCTATGGCTACACCGAAGGCCTGGGGTTCAAGGACGTGATCGTGCCGGCGTGGGCGGCGGGCTTCTCGGCATTCGGCTGCGCCTGCGCGGACTTCGAATACCGCTATGACAAGAGCGTCGACCTGGCGCTGCCGCAGGACGCCGCCGAGGCGGACAAGGCCCAGGCGGCCCAGACCATCCAGAAGGCGTGGTCGGACCTGGCCGCCAAGGTGATCGAGGAGTTCAAGATCAACGGCTTCAAGCCCGAAGACGTGATCCTGCGCCCCGGCTACCGCATGCAGTACATGGGCCAGCTCAACGACCTGGAAATCAGCTCGCCTATCGTCAGTGCCGCCACGGCCGGGGACTGGGAGCAGATCGTCGACGCCTTCGAGGAAACCTACGGCAGGGTGTACGCCAGCTCGGCGCGTTCGCCGGAACTGGGCTTCTCCGTCACCGGCGCGATCATGCGCGGCATGGTGATTACCCAGAAACCGGTGCTGCCGGAAGACCCGGAAGGCGGGCCGAAGCCGCCTGCGCAAGCCCGCCTGGGAATGCGCCCGCTGTACCGCCAGAAGCAGTGGCGCGACGCGGTGCTGTGGAAGATGGAGGCGCTGCAGCCCGGCAACATCATTACCGGACCGGCCATCATCGAGTCGGACGCGACCACCTTCGTGGTGCCCGAGGGCTTTGCCACCACGCTCGACAAGCATCGCCTCTTCCACCTCAAAGAAGTGAAGTAAGGAGACACGCCATGAACATGATGTCCAGCAAGGAAGTCGGCCTCGCCGACCTGCTCAAGACCGGCGAAACGCTCAAGCAGTTCCGCGACGCCATCCTGGAGCGCACAGCCAGAACCGGCCACTACAACGGGCTCACGCGCCTTGAATTCCGCGAGCGGGACCCGATCCGCTACGAAAAGCTCTTCTCCAAGCTGCGCGGCGGCCTGGTGCATGCGCGCGAAACCGCCAAGAAGATCGCCGCCAGCCCGATCGTCGAGCAGGAGGGCGAACTGTGCTTCACGCTCTACAACGCCGCGGGCGATTGCGTGCTGACCTCGACCGGGATCATCATCCACGTCGGCACGATGGGCGCGGCGATCAAATACATGATCGAGAACAACTGGGAGGCCAATCCCGGCATCCATCCCGGCGACATGTTCACCAACAACGATTGCTCGATCGGCAATGTCCATCCTTGCGACATCGCCACCATCGTGCCGATCTTCGCGCACGGCAAGCTGGTCGGCTGGGTGGGCGGCGTGACCCACGTGATCGACACCGGCGCGGTGACGCCTGGATCGATGTCGACCGGGCAGGTGCAGCGCTTCGGCGACGGCTACATGATCACTTGCCGCAAGACCGGGGTGAACGACACCCCGTTGCGCGACTGGCTGCATGAGAGCCAGCGCTCGGTACGCACGCCGAAATACTGGATCCTGGACGAGCGTACCCGCATTGCGGGCTGCCACATGATCCGCGACCTGATCGAAGAAGTGATCGAGGACGAAGGACTGGAAGCCTACGAAGAGTTCTCCTACGAGGTGATCGAGGAGGGGCGGCGCGGCCTGCAGACACGCATCAAGGCGATGACGTTGCCCGGCAAGTACCGCAAGGTCGCCTTCGTCGACGTGCCATACAACCATCCGGACGTGCAGACCTCATCGGCTTTCGCCAAGCTCGATTCGATCATGCATTCGCCGGTGGAAATGGAAATCCGTAAGGACGGCTCGTGGCGGCTGGATTTCGAGGGCGCGAGCCGCTGGGGCTGGCACTCGTACAACGCGCATCAGGTGGCCTTTACCAGCGGCATCTGGGTGATGATGACGCAGACCCTGGTGCCCACGCAGCGCATCAACGACGGCGCTTACTTCGGTACGGAATTCCATCTGCCCAAGGGTACCTGGATGAACCCGGACGACCGCCGCACCGGCCATGCCTATGCCTGGCATTTCCTGGTCTCAGGCTGGAGTGCGATGTGGCGCGGCCTCTCGCAGGCCTACTTCAGCCGTGGCTACCTGGAGGAGGTCAATGCCGGCAACGCCAACACCTCCAACTGGCTGCAGGGCGGCGGCATCAACCAGGACGGCGAGATCCACGCGGTCAACAGTTTCGAGGCGTCCTCGTGCGGCACCGGCGCCAGCGCCATCAAGGATGGGCTGAATCATGCCGCGGCGATCTGGAACCCGGAAGGCGACATGGGCGACATCGAGATCTGGGAAATGGCCGAGCCACTGCTCTACCTGGGGCGCAATGCCAAGGCCAATTCCGGCGGCTACGGCAAGTACCGGGGCGGCTGTGGTTTCGAGACGCTGCGCATGGTGTGGAAAGCGCAGGACTGGACCATGTTCTTCATGGGCAATGGCTATATGAACAGCGACTGGGGCTTGATGGGCGGCTATCCGGCCGCCACCGGCTACCGCTTCGAGGCCCACAAGACCGGCCTGAAGGAGCGCATTGCCGCCGGCGACAGCCTGCCGCTGGGCGGCGATGCCAATCCGGACCTGCCGGATTACGAGAACCACCTCAACGCCGGCGCGGTAGTCAAGCGCGACCAGCAGTGCATGACCACCGAGGACTGCTACGACAACTACGACCTGTACCTGAACTACCTGCGCGGCGGCCCGGGCTTTGGCGACCCGCTCGACCGCGAGGCGGAAGCCATCGAGCGGGACCTGAACAACGCCTTGCTGTTGCCGGAGTACGCGCAGAAGGTCTACGGCGCCGTGGCGACCAGGGATGGCAACGGCATCTGGAAGGTGGATGCCAGGGAAACGGCGCTGCTGCGCGTCGAGATCCGTAACCAGCGCCTGGCGCGCTCGCAGCCCGTCCAGGAATGGATGAAGGGCGAGCGCGAGCGGATCCTGGTCAAGCACGCTTCGACCCAGGTGCAGCACATGTTCGCCACCAGTTTCGGTCTGTCGAAGAAGTTCGAGCAGCAGTTCCGTACGTTCTGGGATCTGCCGGACTCGTGGACCCTGACCGAGGACGAACTGGACGTGCCGACCTATGGCTCCAAGTACCGCATGGACCTGTCCAAGATGCCCGACGTCAACACCGTGGTGCTGGTCGAGGAATGAAGCCCGGCCCACGCCAGCGAACACAGACATCAGGCAATACGCCACCAGAGAGGATTCAATATGTCCACCTACACCAGTGAACAGGTCAAGAACCTGGTCGACGGCAAGCTCGACTGGGACACCACCTTGCGCATGCTGTCGATGCCCAAGGATGCCGCGCGCTTCCAGCTTTACGTGGAAGCACTGCAGAAGAAGCTCGATTGGGACGATCGCATCGTGCTGCCGCTGAGCCCGCACATGTTTATCGTGCAGCAAGCCAAGACCAGGAATTGGGTGACCCAATGCGACTGCGGCCATGTCTTCTGCGACTATCGGGAGAACTGGAAGCTGCACGCCAACGTCTATGTGCGCGATACGGACGAAGCCATGGCCGAGGTCTATCCGCAACTGATGGCGCCGGATACCCAATGGCAGGTGTACCGCGAGTACTACTGCCCGAAATGCGGGACCATGCACGACGTGGAAGCGCCTACGCCGTGGTATCCGGTGATCCACGACTTCGAGCCGGATATCGATGCGTTCTACACGGACTGGGTGAAGTTGCCGCTGCCGGAGCGCGTGGATTGATGCGCGCATCGGCACGGAAGTAATTGTTTGTCCACTTTCTGGCCCGGGGATGGAGCGGCCATCCCCGGGCGGAAGGCCTGGCGGCCGTTCGATTTTCGGACGGCCGTTTCGTTTTCGGCCGGTCGCTGGCGGACGATCCGGCGCGCGTGCGGCCCGGCAGGGCGCGCGGCCGATGGCTGGCGCGTGGCCTGGAACTTGCACGTAGGCAAGTCCCGGCTGGCTTTGGCGGCAGCGTCGGGAGTAGCATGCAGGAAGCGGGCCCTGGTCCCGCAAAGCAGACAAGACAAGACAAGACAAGAGAACGAGCCGGCGAACCGGCCATCCGAGCCCGCATCGAGCGGGCCCCCGCAAGGAGACACGGAATGCAAGAAGCCGGCACACCGATGGACTGGTTTTCTCATCCCGACCACGACGCCAGCATCATGTCCGCCTGGGAACACTTGATCGACGGTGGTGAGGCGAGTGCCGGAGAATTGCGCTGCGTGGTCGACGATTCCTGGCGCCGCTGTCTGGTGGGCCAGGTCGATCCCGGTGCCGGTGCCGCGCCGCCACCGCTTGACGAAGGGGCCCTGCGCGCCCGGCGGGAGAAGAACGATCGCCTGCTCAGCGCCAGCCTTCCGTTGATACAGCAGACCCGCGAGTTTCTCTCCCAGACCGGCACCATCATGCTGCTGGCCGATCCCGACGGGATGATCCTCCAGCAGGAGGGCGATATGCGCATCGTCGAGCCGGCCGGGGAAGTGGGCCTGATTCCCGGCTGCGACTGGACCGAGCTCAACTGCGGGACCAATGCCATCGGTACCGCGCTGGCCTTGCAACAGCCCGTGCAAATTCACGGCGCCGAGCATTTTTGCGCCGGCATCAAGCGCTGGACCTGCTCGGCCACGGTCATCCGCGATCCGCTGGACGGCGGCGTGCTTGGGGTCATCGATGTGTCCGGCCTGGCGCAGACCTACAGCCGGCATAGCCTGGCGTTGACGGTGTCGCTGGCCGGCCGTATCGAAAGCCGGCTGGCCAAGCTGGCCATGGAGCGCCGCCTGCGCCTGCTGGATCGCTGCATGAGCCATTTTGCCTCGGTGCGCAGCGATGGCGTGCTCGTCCTCGATGCGGGCGGGCGCCTGATCAAGGCCAATCCGCAGGCACCGGCCGCACTGGCACGGCTGGGTGTGCGCACGGCGCTGAACAGTGCGTTTTCCGTCCCCGGCCTGGACGCCCGCGCGGCGGGCGCGGGCTCCGGACCACTCCCCGAATGGCTGCGCCTGACCCGCTTCGAAGCGATCCGCGACAACGGTGAGATGCTGGGTTTCGTCGTGGTGATCCCTGCCGCGCCGCATCGTCTTGCAACAGGTGCTGTCGGCGTGCCGGCCGCCCGGCCGGGCCTGGCCCCGGCGTTTTCACGGATCGTAGGCAGCAGTGCTGCCTTGCGCTCCGCCGTGGACAAGGCGCAGCACCTCGCGCCGTCCAGGGTGCCGGTACTGCTGCTGGGCGAGACCGGTGTCGGCAAGGAACTGTTTGCGCAGGGGATTCACCAGGCCAGCGCTTGCGCGGATGGCCCGTTCGTGGCGCTCAATTGCGGGGGGCTGTCGCGGGACCTGCTCGCCAGCGAACTCTTCGGCTATGCCGAGGGGGCGTTCACCGGGGCACGCAAATCGGGCGCGCCCGGCAAGATCGAGGCCGCCAACCGGGGAACGCTGTTTCTAGACGAAATCGGGGAAATGCCGCTCGATATCCAGCCGCACCTGTTGCGCGTGCTGGAAGAGGGGGAAATTTACCGGCTGGGCGAAAACACGCCGCGCAAGGTCAGCTTTCGCCTGGTCGCCGCCACCCACCGGAACCTGCGCGACGATGTGGCCGCGGGAAAATTCCGCATGGACCTGTTCTACCGCATCGCCGTGACCAATATCGCGATACCGCCGTTGCGCGAGCGCAAGGACGATATTCCGGCCCTGGTCACGCACTGGCTGGGGCAGCTATGCGAGCGCTACGGCCTGCCGGTGGCCTCGTTCGATGACGACGCTTACCGGTGCCTGCTGGCCTACGACTGGCCGGGCAATATCCGCGAATTGCGCAACGCGCTGGAGGGCTCCTTGCTGATGGCCGAAGGCGGCGTGATCACCATGGACAAGCTGCCGCTCGAAATCAGCGCGGTGGGCATGCCGGGCGCCACCGGCTTGCCCAAGGGCCTTGCCGGCAGCGCGCCCGAGACGGTGTACTCGCTGGAAATGGCCGAATCGGAATCCATCCGCAAGGCCCTGGCGTACAGCGGCGGCAACCTGACCAGGACCGCGTCGCGCCTTGGCATCGCGAAGAGCACGCTGTACCAGAAGATCCGCAAATACGGGTTGAGCGCGGCCCTGAGCGAAACGCGCGGCAGGGTGACATAGGGCGGCGATACTCACCGCTTTCCGCACCTTCAGTCTTCCAGTTTCAGGCTGGCTTTCTTGACGAATGCATTCCAGCGTTCGTATTGGTCGCGGGCGTAGCGGTCCAGCGCCGGGCCATCGCTGGCCACGACCTCGAAACCCGCCTGGGTCAGCTTGCGGTGTGTTTCAGGGTCCGCCAGCGCGGCCTGGAACGCTTCGGTGAGCTTGCGCACCGTCGCCGGCGGGGTGCCGGCCGGGGCGAAGATGCCGATCCAGGAATAGGCCTCGAAGCCGGGAAAGCCGGATTCCGCCACGGTCGGAACATCGGGCAGGTCCGGCAGCCGCTGGTTGCCGGTGACGGCCAGCGGCTTGATCTTGCCTGCGGCAATCTGGCCCTTGAGCGCCGCGTAGCTCAGCAGCGTCAGGCTTGACACATTGCCGAGCACGGCCTGCACGGCGGGCCCGCCGCCGGCATAGGGGACATGCAGCAACTCGACGCTGGCCTGGCGCTTCAGGTCCTCGGCGACCAGGTGATTCATCGAGCCAAGCCCGGTGGAGGCGTAGCTGTATTTGTTCGGCGCCTGTCGGGCGGCGTCCAGGAAGGTCCGCAGGTCTTTGCCGGGCACGGTGGGCGAGGCGCCGATGACCAGCGGGAACCGTACCGCCAGGGTCACGCCGACGAAGTCCTTGAAGGTGTCATAGGGCAGCTTGGACTTGGCGATCGGATTGATGGCGTGGGTGTCGAAGCTCACCAGCACGGTGTTGCCGTCCGGGGCGGAGCGGGCCACGTACTGGGTGGCGAGCTGGCTGGCGGCGCCAGGGCGGTTCTCGATCACCACCGGCCTGCCGGCCGCCTCGGCCAGCTTGGGCTGGATGATCCGCGCGGCGATGTCGGTGCTGCCGCCGGGCGGGAAGGTCACGACCAGCTTCAGTGGCGTTGCGCTGTCCGCCAGCGCGGGCCGGATGGCCAGCGGCAGCAGGCAGGCCAGGAGCGCGACGCCGGCCACCAGCGCACGTCGGTTGACGGATGCTACACGTAGGCAATGCATGAATACCTCTCCCTTGGTCTGTTGGCGTCTGATGGCGTCCGTGACTTCCCGTGCGCGGTCCTTCCTGGCCGGCGGCCGCGCTTGCCGGCCCTGTGCCTCAGCCCATCCACTGGCTCACCGGCGCGGCGGTGTCCTGCAACTCCTGTGAAATCACATCGATCAGCGCCGGACCATCATGCTCCAGCGCAGCCCGGACGGCAGCATCCAGCAGCGCGGGATCTTCCACCCGCCAGGCCTTCACGCCAAAGGCTTCAGCCACCCGGGCGTGGTCGGTGCGGTTGAAGTCCACCGAGAAATAGCGTTTGTCGTAGCCGGCTTTCTGGCTGGCCTTGATCCAGCCGTAGACCGAGTTCGAGAACACGATCATCTTCAGCGGGATCTTGCGCCGCACCAGGGTTTCCATCTCGCCGCAGGTGAAGCCGAAGCTGCCATCGCCCATCACCGAGACGACCGTGGCGCCGGGGCGGCCGACGATGGCGCCGATGCCCGCCGACATGGAGAAGCCCAGCGCGCCATGCGCCCGGTTTGTGATGAAGTGGCGGCCGGGCCGGCTGGCATTGTAGTAGGCCGAGAAGTACGGGCAAGGCGTACCGGGGTCGGCGACCACGATGGCATCGTCGGGCAGGAGGCGGTTGAGTGCATCGACCACGCGCTCGGGCTTGATCGGCGTATCGTGCGATGCAGCCAGGGGGGCGAACGCGGCCAGCTTGGCGGCACGCGCCGCGCCAGCCAGCGCCACGCCGTCGGCGGCGTCCGCCGGGCGATGCGCAAGGCGGTCCCGCACGGCGGGGTTCAGCGCGCGCAAGGCCAGCAGCGCGTCGCCCACCATGCCGACCTCGGTCCGGTAATTGGCCGCGATCACCATCGGGTCGGCATCGATATGCAGGATCGGCACGCTGCGGGCGGGAAAGCGCCAGTGCTCGGTGGTGGTCGAACCGGCCCGGCACCCGATGAACAGCACCAGATCGGCCTGGGCGACAATCTCGCGGGTCGCCATGATGCCGCCGTTGGCGCCCACCACGCCGGCATTGAGCGGGTGGGTGTCGGCCAGGCTGCCCTGGCCGCTGACCGTGGTGCAGACCGGCGCGGACAGCATGACGGCCAGCGCGTCGAGTTCGCCGCAGGCGCCGGAAATCACCACGCCGCCGCCGCAAATGATGACCGGCGCGCGCGCTGCCACCAGCTTTTGCGCCGCGCGTTCGATTTCCGCGGGATCCGGGGCGTAGCGCATGGCGGGGAAACGGTCGTGCCCCTGCTGGGCCCAGACGTCGGCGGCATCGACCTCGTGCTTCTGCACATCGTACGGCAGGCAGATATGGGCTGAACCCGGCTTGCCCGTGGTCATGGCGCGGAACGCGCCGCGTACCGCATCGGGAATCTGGTCGGCACGGTCGACGGTGGTATTCCACTTGGTCAATGGCCGGTAGAGTGCCTCCTGGTCCAGCTCGGTCAGCGGGTATTTGCCGCGCGAACCCACCGAAACGTCCGACGTGATGCCCAACACGGCCACGGAAGATTCATTGGCCTCGACCAGCCCTGGTAACAGGTAGGTAGCCCCGCCGCCGCTCGGGCCTTCGCAGACGCCCACCTTGCCAGTGACGCGCGCATAGGCGTCGGCCATATAGGCGGCACTGCGCTCGTCCCGGGTCAGGATGTGGTCAATGCCGTGGTCCAGGCGCGCCAGGGCATCGTAAAAGGGCAGGCTGGTGTCGCCGCACAGGCCGAAGACGTGCTTCACGCCGTTGAGTTGAAGCATCCGCACCATGGCTTCGGCGCCATTCATCTTAGTCATCCGGGGAATCTCCAAATCCAGGGGCCGCGCGCCGCCCTGGTTGCGGGCCGGGCGCATGCCTGTCTTCGTTGCAGTTGAGCAGGCATGCGCAAAGGATACACATTAGAATACAGTTAAGTATACTTAAAATTGCAGCGCCGGGCCGGACGTGCCACGGGCACGCGGTATGATCCAGCGCCCATCCTTTCGAAGCGAAGCAGACAACAGCATGAAGACGCCTATTTCCACCGTCAGGCGAAGACGCGGTTCCGACGTGTTCACCACGCTTCGGGAGATGGCGATTTCGTATGAACTCAGGCCTGGCGAGCGCCTCAACGAGATTGAACTGGCCGAGCGGCTGGGCGTGAGCCGTACACCGGTGCGCGAAGCGCTTACCCGGCTGGCCACGGATGGTTTCCTGGTGGAATCGAGCCGCGGCTATATGCGCCGCCCGCTCGAAATCCAGGAAATGCTGGATCTGTACGAGGCCCGTGTCGCGGTGGAGCGGGAATGCCTGCGCCTGGCGTTCGCGCGTGCCACGCCGTCCGCTATCGCGGAGGTTGGCGCCTATCTCGATCGGAGCAAATCGGTCCCGCCGGATACGCCGGTGCGCGAACTGGTCGAGCTCGACGAGGGTTTTCACATGCGCATTGCCGCCATGGCCGGCAACGCCGAGCTCAGGCGCATGCTCGCCAGCCTCAACGAGCGCATCCGCTTCATCCGGTGGATCGACATGGAGAACATCGGCCGCGATTCCACCCAGCGCGAACATGCCGAGATCGTGCGCGCCCTGGCGGACCAGAACTGGGAGGCGGGCGAGCGCTATCTCAGCGCGCATATCGCGTTGCGGCGCGAACAGATCGTCGAAGCCATTACCAAAGGGCTGGCGAGGATCTACTTGCCGGATGCCGCCGAGGACGCACGCTTGCCGGAGTCGCCCGACACGGGGCGTTGAACCTGCGATTACCTCCGAGGTAGTCGCCAGGTGGCCATCGCCATGCTGTAATGCGGCCATGGACACCCTGACCCCCAGCTCCGAAACCGCACTCGACTTCCCCGGCCTGCTGCGCTACTGGCGCGGCAAACGCGGCTACAGCCAGCTCGCGCTGTCACTGGCGGCAGGGGTCTCCCAGCGGCATATCAGTTTCCTTGAATCCGGCCGCGCCCGGCCCAGCCGCGAGATGGTGCTGGCGCTGGCCGACCGGCTCGGCGTGCCGCTGCGGCAGCGCAACCGCCTGCTGCTGGCCGGCGGGTTTGCGCCGGCCTACAGCGAGCACGGGCTGGCCGCGCCCGCGCTGCAGATGGTGCAACAGGCGGTCGCGCTGATCCTGTCCAAGCAAGAGCCGTATCCGGCGGTGGTGCTGGATCGCTTCTGGAACATGCTCGATGCCAACCAGGCATACCGCCGCATGATCGGGGTACTGCTGGGCGATCGCGCGCCATCCGTGCTGGAGGAGAACAGCGGGCGCATCAACCTGATGCTCACCGTCTTCAATCCGGATGGCCTGTGGCCGGTCATCGAAAACGCGCGGCAGGTGGGGCGTTACCTGTTGCGGCGCGTCTGGCAGGAATTGCAAACGCAGGCGCAGGACCAGACCGCGCGCGAAATCTTCAACCGGATTGCCGGATGGCATCCCGACATGGTCGGCCCGGCCGGCGTCCCGCTGTTCGATGACGAAGCCGCGGAACGCACGCCACCGCCGATGTTGCCGGTGGCGCTGGCGGCCGAAGGTTTCCGCGCCTCGCTGTTCTCGACGCTGACCACGCTGGGCATCCCGCAGGATGTCACGCTGCAGGAAATGCGCATCGAGTGCTTTTTCCCGGCCGACGATGCCTCGCGCGCCGCGCTGGAGGCGCTGTCGAAGCGGACGTCCGAAAGCCCGCCCTCCAGTGCCCACCGGGGCGTGGCTGTTGGCAGCGCATGAGGTAGCGCGTGGCATAGGGTCATGAAAGGGGTGGAAGTCAGTGGCTATGGTCTATTGCCATTGAGAAATTCCCCAAAATCCCATGGCTTTTTCGATTTGAGGATTTTCCTAATAATCGGGATTGAGCGATTATTGATTCAACTCTCCGGGCAGAGTGCGTGCCGCTATCGCGCTGCATCCATGATGCGGCAACGCACCTTCGATGGGGGGGGCTGAAGCGAGGGGCTAGCTGCCTGCCGGAAGGCGGCCGCGGCACGGTATGCGACAATGCGGGCTGTTTTTTGGTCTACACGAGGGTCCGTCCATGTCCTTGCGCGCCTTATTCCATGCTGCCGCCGTGCTGATCGGCAGTAGCATTTGTCTTGCCGCGTATGCCGAACCGGTTACCGCAACGGTTCGCCCCGCCGCCGCGGGTTTATATGAGTGCCAGGCTCCCAATGGGGGCACGGTGTTCCGTTCCACGCCGCGCGAGGGTTGCGCGATGGTGGCCGCGCCGGATCCTTCGGCGCCCGACCCGCAGCGCTGGCTGCCCCTGACGGGCGCAAACGGGGTGGTCTCCTACTTTGACAAGAGTTCGGTGCGCCGCCGGGGGCCCGAGGTCGGCGTGGCCGTCATGCGTAACGCGCCGGCCGGCGTGATTCGCACCGCCAGTGGCGAACCGATCCGCTCCTCGCTCAGGCGCATGGTCTTCAACTGCGCCACGTCCATGTACGCGGTGGTCGAGCAGACGCTCTATGCCAAACGCTACGCGCGCGGCGAATCGCTCTACACCATCAGCGCGCCACAAGCCGGCATGCCGCAGCCGGCCAACGCCGGCACCATTGCCGGCGAACTGCTGGGCCGGTTGTGCCATTGAGGCCTTTGCCGGCGCACCTGGATGCATTCAATGCTGCGCCGCAGTGTCGATGGGCGTGCTGATGCGTCAACCCATCCCGACCTTGTGCCGTTGTTGATGGTGATGAAGCGGGGTGCCTGTGGCCGCCAAGGGCCACGGCCAGGCTTCTTTCCACAGCTGACCAGGAGGCTGATATGAAGAAGTGGATCGTGATGTTGTCGCTGGCCATGTTTGGCGCGGGTGCATATGCGCAGGCGTCGGCTCCCGCCGCCGGCGATAAGCCTGCCGCGGCAAGCTCGAGCAAGGCGACAAAGCCCGCCAAGACGAAAAAGAACCACGCACCTCCCGATAGCGACAAGATGATGAATAAAGGCGCCTGAGCGCCGATAGCGAAAGGCGACAGGCAGCCCTTGCGTCATTGCGCCACCGCGCGCATGCGCTGGCCGGGCTAGTTCGCCACGCCGCCCGCGTCCGCCGCACCGCGCGTTGCATCACGCGGTGCGGCGTGCCCGGTACCGATGTCCAGCGGCGCCATGCGCCATTCCGGGGGGACTGGCATCGAGGCGGAACCTGATCGAGAGGCTGCGGCCTCTCTTTTTTTGCCCGGATGTATTCACACCGGCTTCCCGTCGCACAACGCCAGCTGACAGCTGGTCCGACTTTCCCGAACGTCTGCTTCAAACGTTCGCAGGCCTGATCCGGGTGCAGTGCACGATTTCGCAGGTGCGCCATGCGCCGTTCCAGTGCCGTACGGGGCCACGCCGCGCGCATTGACGGCGTCCAATCCATGTCCTAGCGTTGCAGATTCGGACGTCGGCCTCAAGTAGCGAAGCGGGGTGCAGCGGCATGCGAGACGACGGCGAGATGCTCGCCCCGGCTATCAGACCTGGCGGCAGCGCCAGGGAAGGGGCTGTAGAAATGGCTGCGTACACAACGTGCCCTGTGCGGCACCGCGCGCTGATCCAGCGATGTTGTCCATGTGACGCCCCAGCACGGGATCGGCACCGAAAGCGGCGTCCGGACGACCGGGGTTTCAATTTGTTGCAAACGTTGCGTGATCGAAACGTGACTTCCCAGGCTCGAATTGTTAAGGTTCTTTTGCGCATTGCAACAAGCCCGATATACGCTTGATCAAGTGAAAACAATGCGCCGCAAGATCCTTATCCGTGCTTCCCGGTATCTTCGCGGCCAGCATCCCGCCGTTGCTTTTGTCATCGCGGCCGCATGGTGGCCCGCCTTTTGCTGCGGTGACTGATCGACCCCGATTTTCCAACTCTGCCTGTCACTGGCATCCATGTCCGAAACCGTTACCCTGCCAACCATCCAATCTGCCCAACCCCATACAGCGGCACGCGCCAATGCGGGCGCCATGCGTCTGGGCAGGTGGTTGTGCGGCGGCATGCTGGCGGTGTGCGCGATGGCCGCGCACGCGTTCGACTTCGATACCGTGGCGGCGCGCGCGCGCCAGCTGGCCGGAACGCCTTACAAGGCGCCTGCGCAGAACCTGCCTCGCGAACTTCGCGAACTGTCCTACGAGCGATATCGCGAGATCGAGTACAAGCCCGAGCGATTCCAGTGGCGTAATGCCAAGCTTCCCTTCGAGCTTTCGTTCTTCCATGAGGGCATGGTGTTCGACCAGCCCGTGCGCATCAACGAAGTGGTGAGCGGCAGCGCGCGCGAGATTCGTTTCGATCCGGCCGCCTTCAACTATGGCCCGCACAAGGTCGATGCCGCCAAGCTCAAGCCGCTGGGCTTCGCCGGCTTCCGGGTGCTCTATCCCCTCAACAACGCCAAGAGCAAGGACGAAGTCGTTTCCTTCCTGGGCGCCAGTTACTTCCGTGCGCTCGGCAAGGACCAATGGTATGGCCTGTCGGCGCGTGGCCTGGCGGTGGATACCGCGCTCAATTCGGGCGAGGAGTTCCCGCGTTTCGTCGAATACTGGATCGAGCGGCCTTCACCGGCGGACAAGCAACTGACCATCTATGCCCTGATGGATTCGCGCCGCATGAGCGGGGCTTATCGCATCGTGATCCGGCCGGGCGCGGAAACCGCCATGGAGGTGAAGTCGCGCCTGTTCATGCGCGAGAACGTCACCAAGCTTGGCCTGGCGCCGCTGACCAGCATGTACCTGTTTGGCGAGAACCAGCCTTCGGCGGTGCAGGACTACCGGCCCGAGGTGCATGACTCCGACGGTCTTTCGGTGCAACTCGGCACAGGCGAATGGCTGTGGCGGCCGTTGAGCAACCCCAAGCGCCTGCTGGTGACCTCGTTCGCGGCGACCAATCCGCAGGGCTTCGGCCTGATGCAGCGCGACCGCAATTTTGGCAATTACCAGGAAATCGGCGCGTGGTACGAGCGCCGCCCGAGCGCCTGGGTGGAGCCCAAGGGCAACTGGGGTTCGGGCCGGGTCGAGCTGGTGCAGATCCCGACTCCGGACGAGACCAACGACAACATCGTGGCGTACTGGGTGCCCGACAACCCACCCAAGCCCAAACAAGCTTTCGATTTCGAATATCGCCTGCTGTGGCAGAAGGACGGCGAAAAACAGCCGCCGCTGTCGTGGGTGACACAAACGCGGCGTGGCCAGGGGCTGAGCCGCAAGCAGGACGACACCAGTTTTTCGCTGGTGGTGGATTTTGAAGGCCCAGTCTTCAAGAAACTGGCTGCGGATACCCGGATCGATCCGGTGATCTCGGCCGACAGCAACGGGGAGCTGCTGAACACTTCGACGCAGCGCAATGAAGCAACCGGCGGCTGGCGCATGACGATGGTCGTGCGCCGCAAGGACGAAAACAAACCGGTCGAATTGCGCGGCTATCTTCGCAACGGCAATACAACCCTATCCGAGACGTGGAGCTACATCTTACCCCCAGGCTAAAGCAGCGCACGGCCCCGGCGGCATGCGAGCGCTATCTCGATCGCGTGCCGGTCTCTCCAGACCTGCGCCGCGAGCTTCTCAACAATGTCGCTTGCGGCGATGACGCGGATCCCGAATCGGCCATTCATTCGCTGCAGCAAAAACTCGCGGCTAAAGACGCTGGCCAGTCGCCGGCGGGCGCTACCTACGGTTCGGTAGGGCGTCGCCTCAATCTCGCGTACGGCGCCCCGCAAGCGGCGGGCGAGCCCCTGGTGCAACGCCGCGCCGATGGCACCGTGCATATCGACACCGGCCCGGCCCCCGAGCGCGGCTCGATGGTGCCGCGGGCATGGCCCCCGCACATCGTCACCGGTTTCCTTCGCAACCTGGGCCGGCGCGTGCTTGGCCGCCCACCCGTGCCTGAAACCTGGGACACCTTGCACGATGGTCCCGACGCCGAGGGCAAGTGGCATCCCGCGGGCGCGCATCGCCGCTGGGTGCTGCTTGGCCTAGTGGCCGGGCAGACCGCACTGGCCACCTACTTCATGACAAAGGTGCTGCCTTATCACGGCACCGACCCGCTCGAGATCGCCGTGCTGGCGCTCTTCGCTATCCTGTTCTCGTGGGTGTCCGCGGGTTTCTGGACCGCGATGATGGGTTTCCTTGTGCTGGCCAAGGGCGGCGACCGCCATCTGATTTCGCGTTCGGCAGCGGTGGACGGACCCATCGCGGAGGAAGCGCGCACGGCAGTCATCATGCCGATCTGCAACGAGGACGTGAACCGGGTCTTCGCCGGGCTGCGCGCGACCTATGAGTCGATGGAGCGCACCGGCGAACTGGCGCGCTTCGATTTCTTCGTGCTGTCCGACAGCGGCGACCCGGACCTGCGTACCGCCGAGACCGATGCGTGGATGGAAACCTGCCGCGCGGTCAATGGCTTTGGCCGAATCTTCTATCGCTGGCGCCGTCACCGCGTCAAGCGCAAGACCGGCAACGTGGCCGACTTCTGCCGCCGCTGGGGCAGTGCGTACCGCTATATGGTGGTGCTTGACGCCGATAGCGTGATGAGCGGCGAATGCCTGACCACGCTGGTCAAGCTGATGGAAGGCAACCCCGGCGCCGGCATCATCCAGACCGCACCGCTGGCAGTGGGGCGCGAGACCATGTATGCGCGGGTGCAGCAGTTCTCCACGCGCGTGTACGGTCCGCTGTTCACCGCAGGACTGCACTATTGGCAGCTTGGCGAATCGCACTACTGGGGCCACAACGCCATCATCCGCATCCTGCCCTTCATGGAGCACTGCGCGCTGGCGCCCTTGCCCGGCAAGGGGCCGCTGGCGGGGGAAATCCTGTCGCACGATTTCGTCGAGGCCGCCCTGATGCGCAGGGCCGGGTGGGGCGTGTGGATTGCCTATGATCTCGAGGGTTCCTACGAGGAACTGCCGCCGAACCTGCTTGACGAGGTCAAGCGCGATCGCCGCTGGTGCCAGGGCAACCTGATGAACTTCCGCCTGTGGATGAAGCAGGGCTTCCACGCGGTGCACCGCGCCGTGTTCCTCACTGGCGTGATGGCTTATCTTTCGGCGCCGTTGTGGTTCCTGTTCCTGGTGCTGTCCACCATCATGCTGGCCAAGCACGCACTGGTACCGCCGGAGTATTTCACGCAGCCTTACCAGTTGTTCCCGACCTGGCCCGAGTGGCATCCGGAAAAGGCGCTGGCCTTGTTCTCGGCTACCGCCACGCTGCTGTTCCTGCCCAAGGTCGCCAGCGTGCTGCTGCTGATGAAAGACTCGCGCAACTATGGCGGGCCGCTGCGCCTGGTCGCTTCGATGCTGATCGAGGTGGTGATGTCGGCCTTGCTGGCCCCCGTCCGGATGCTGTTCCACACCAAGTTCGTGGCGGCGGCATACAGCGGTTGGGGGATTACCTGGAAATCGCCTCCGCGCGAGGATGCGGAGACGACCTGGGGCGAAGCATTTCGCCGTCATGGCATGCATACCTTGCTAGGCCTTGCATGGGGCGGACTGGTGCTGTGGCTGGATCCAAATTTTGTCTGGTGGCTGCTGCCGATCGTCGGCTCGCTGGCCTTCTCGATTCCGCTCTCGGTGTGGCTGTCGCGGGTTTCGTTTGGCCGTGCGCTGCGCCGCGCCAGGCTGTTCGTGACGCCGGAGGAGGCCACGCCGCCGCGCGAAATGGCCGCCATGCAGAAGCACGTCGAGGCCGCGGGCGAACCGCCGGCATTTATCGATGCCGTGGTCGATCCCGTGACCAATGCATTGATGTGCGCCACCGGCTCGCCCCGGGTGGTACAGCCGCAGGCCACGCAACAGGAACATGCCGCGCTGGTGCACCAGGCTCTCACCGCCGGGCCAGATGGCCTCAGCGCCGCCGAAAAGCACGTGCTGCTGGGCGATCCCTTTGCGCTGGCCAGTCTGCATGAACTGGTCTGGGGTTCGCCGCTGGCGCATTCGGGATGGAAGGAAACCCGTGTGTTGCCCCGGCGCGCTGCCAATGTGGTGCCGCTGCGGCCGCGGCTTGCCTGAGTCTTGCGAGGGGAGCGGGTGCCCGCAACGGGCGCCCGCCGGCCCCGGCACTCCAGGGTGTCGCGGCAAGGAAATCAAACGGTTTAACGCAGCGCCGAAGAGCAGATGGGCGCGTTGATGTAGACGTCGCCCACGCGGCGCTCGCCCCGCTCGTTGCGCGTCATATAGCGGAACATCATGCTGATGCCCAGCTTGGTCAGGATTTCCACATCCCGGTTGGCGCAGATATTGCGCTGCAGGGGCGCGGCATAGCTGAGCTCGAAGCTGGCGAGGTCCAGCATGGGGCCTCGATACTTGGTCAGCTCAAGCTGGAAGAGGATGTGTTTGCCCGGTACCGACTGGCAGCGGCGCAGGCGCGTCTCGCCATCGATTTCGATGGGCAGCGCATCGTTGAGTTGTCGGCAGGCCCGCGACAGTATGTTGTCCGGCCGCGCTGTGTTGCGCAGCAATTCCGGTACGCCCGCTGCGCCGGTGTTCTGGCCAGTGGCCGCGCCCTTGAGCATTTGCGCCAGCGCATCGGCTTCGTCAACCACGACGGGTGCGGAGGCGGCGGCCCTGACTGGCGGCGTTGCCGCGCGCGCTTGCTGCGCCCACGGCAAACCGGCCGCGCCGGCGGCCAGGGTAAGTAAGACAGAAAGCAGTGTGTATCTTGTTCTCATGCAGGAAAACGTTGCCGGAAGCCGTTTCGGTGGCCGGGCTTCCGCGGTGCGTCGGGCTGCGCGATCGTCCGCCCGGGGCGTCCGACAGGCTGGCATTGTACCCTTGGCGTTACTGCGGTTGAAAGCCACGCACTCCTCCGATCCGCGGCGAGGCGAGGCCCGTTGCCGCCGGCATGTCCCGGCACCGTCGGGCCTGTCATCACAGTTGCGCGCGTCCAGGCGGATGCGCGCCTGCATCATCGCCGCGCGGCGTGTCGGGTGCGCGGCTTGTTACGCTATGCAACAATTACGCTTCTTACCGCTCCCGCGCCGCTCGCGTCGCTGACGCATTGGCGCAGGTGGCCATTCCGGCCGCCCCGTTGTTCCTCAGGATGTTTCGATGACTCGCTCCGCCCGCGCCCCACAGTCCGCGCGTTTCCCGATTTGGCTCCTGGTATGCGCTTCGCTCACTGCGCTGGCGCCCCTTTCGATTGATATGTACCTGCCGAGCTTCCCTGCGCTGGCCGGCGATCTTGGGGTCGATATCGGGCGTGTGCAACTCACGCTGGGAACCTTTCTGGTGGGACTGGCGGTGGGGCAGGCCTTCTATGGCCCGATCAGCGACCGCTTTGGCCGCAAGCCGCCGCTGTACATTGGCCTGCTGTCCTATGCGCTCGCAGCGGCCGGATGCGCGCTCGCGCGCGACGTCGAGGCGCTGATGCTGTGGCGCTTCTTGCAGGCCCTGGGCGGCTGTGCGGGCATGGTAATGGCCCGTGCCGTGATCCGCGACCGGCTGGAGGCGCACGAATCCGCGCGCGCCTTCTCCTCGCTGATGCTGGTGATGGGCCTGGCGCCGATCCTGGCACCCATCATTGGCGGGGCCGTGCTCGCGGCCTTCGGCTGGCGCGCCATCTTCTGGCTGCTTTGCGCCAGCAGCCTGTTGATCTTGTGGGTGGTCCACCGGTACATGGAAGAATCGCTCGACACCGTCAATGCCATGCCACTGCGCCTTGGCCGCGTACTCGCCAACTACGGCGAGCTGCTGCGAGACCGGGGCTTCGTCGGCTATTCGCTGTCTGCCGGCTGTGCGCAAGCGGGGATGTTCGCCTATATTGCGGGGTCGCCGTTCGTGCTGATCGAGTTGCATGGCATCGATCCCTCTTATTACGGCTTCGTATTCGGTGCCAACGCGTTGGGCTTGATTGGCATGTCGCAACTTAACGCGCGCCTGGTGCGCAACCGCACGCTTGACCACGTGCTGGGCGGCGCCCTGGTTGCGCCGTGCGCGGCAGGCCTGGCATTGGCCGCCGCGGTGCTGGCCGGACTGGCGCCGTTGCCGGTGTTGCTGGCCGGATTCTTTGTGTTTATCGCCAGCCTTGGATGCATCCTGCCGAACGCGTCGGCCCTGGCCATGGCCGAGCAGGGCCAGCGGGCCGGCACAGCGTCCGCGTTGATGGGGACGCTGCAATTCGGGCTGGGCACCCTGGCCGGCGCCGGGGTCAGCTTCTGGCGCGACGGCAGTGCATTGCCGCTGGCGGTAGTCATGGGTATTTGCGGTACCGGTGCGGTACTGATGCGCGTCTTCGGCCGTTCAGGCAAACCGGCGCACGGCGCCGGCTGACTGCTGCCGCCGTAGCGTAGCGGGGCGGCCTGGTTCCACGCTTCCGGCGCCTCCTTTCTCGGCACGGTTACGTGGCCGCGCTGTTTTGCAGCACCACCAGCTGGGCTGGCATCGGCGCGGAGAATCCGGCCTCGCCGAAGCTCTCGCGGATCACGCGGTTGGTGTCGAAATACACCTGCCAGTAATGATCGGTATGGCAGTATGGACGCACGGCAAGGACGGGGCCGACCAGGTTGAATTCGAGAATCTCCACGTCCGGCGGCGGTTCAGTCAGCACGTTGGGCAGTGCGGCCATGCGTTCCTTGAGCAGCGCGGCGGCGGCGATGTGGTCGGTACTGCCGGCCAGCTGCGCCTTGAGTTCAACGCGGCGGTAGGCGTTGGCGCTGAAGTTCTGGATGGTGTCCGCGAAAATCTTGTTGTTGCCGACCACGGTCAGGACATTGTCGGGCGTATCCAGCGTGGTGCAGAACAAGCCGATCTCCCTGACCGTGCCGGTGATTCCACCCACCGTGACGAAATCCCCGACCTTGAATGGCCTCAGCACCACGAGGAAAGCCCCCGCGGCAAAGTTGGACATCAAGCCCGACCAGGCCATGCCGATGGCAACGCCGGCCGCGGCGATCAGCGCGGCGAAGGTGGTGGTCTGGATGCCGAAATAGCCCAGGATGCCGATCACCAGCACGACATTGAGCGTGACCGTGACGATGGACCCGACGTAACGCAGCAAGGTCGGATCGACCTTCTGCTTGGCCAGCGCCCCCTGCACCAGCCGCACCACGAAATGAATCAGCGACCGGCCGATCACCCAGAAGGCGAGGGCAGCAAGTATCTTGATCCCGAATTCGGTCGCATAGGCAATCACTACGTCCTGAAGCTTCTGCAGCGTTGTAGCATCCATCGCGGTTCTCCCTTGCTGGCTCGGCAGGTACACGGGCAACGAACATCATGCAGCGGATTCCCGGGCGCATCGGGGGCAAGACACGAGTGCGGGCAACGCATTATTGCTACGCCGCGTGCGGAAGTTCAAGCACAAAATGGCCGCCACGGGCGCAGCGCGCCACTGGCCGCCAACGGCCGGGGATCCGCGGCAGCGGATGGCGCGGGGGGGCAAGCCCCCTGCGCGCCGCGGCTTACCAGTTGGTTTCGCGCTCCGGCGTGGCGGAGATGCGATGCAACGACAGGTCCGCGCCGTTGTATTCCGATTCGGCATCGAGCCGGATGCCGACCAGCTTCTTCAATGTGCCGTAGACCACGGTGCCGCCCACCAGGGCGATGACGATGCCAAGCAGCGTGCCGATCGTCTGCGCGCCCAGGGAGACGCCGCCGATGCCGCCCAGCGCCTGGCTGCCAAAGATACCGGCGGCAATGCCGCCCCAGGCACCGCACAGCCCATGCAACGGCCAGACGCCCAGCACGTCGTCGATATGCCATTTGTTCTGGGCCAGCGTAAACAGGTAAACAAACAGCGCGCCGGCGATGGCCCCGGTCACCAGCGCACCCAACGGATGCATCAGGTCCGAGCCCGCGCAGACCGCCACTAGGCCGGCAAGCGGGCCGTTGTAGGCAAAGCCGGGGTCGTTGCGGCCCGCCGCCCAGGCGGCCAGGGTACCGCCCGCCATGGCCATCAGCGAATTGATGGCGACCAGCCCGCTGATCTTGTCGACGGTCTGCGCGCTCATGACATTGAAGCCGAACCACCCCACCGCCAGCACCCAGGCGCCCAACGCCAGGAAGGGGATATTGGAGGGCGGGTGGGCGCTGATGCGGCCGTCCTTCTGGTAGCGTCCGCGGCGCGCGCCCAGCAGCAGGATTGCCGGCAGCGCGATCCAGCCGCCCATGGCGTGAACCACGACAGAGCCGGCGAAGTCGTGGAAGGGCACGCCCGCGACGGAGGTGATCCAGTCTTGCACGCCGAACCGGTTGTTCCAGGCGATGCCTTCGAAGAAGGGATACACCAGGCCAACCAGGACGAAGGTTGCCATCAGTTGCGGATTGAAACGCGAGCGCTCGGCAATCCCGCCGGAAATGATGGCGGGAATGGCGGCCGCAAAAGTTGCCAGGAAAAAGAACTTCACCAGTTCATAGCCGCTTCGTTGCGCCAGTTCATGGGCGCTGGTAAAGAATTCGACCCCATACGCCACGGTGTAGCCGATGAAGAAATAGGCGATGGTGGAAATGGCGAAATCCACCAATATCTTGACCAGGGCGTTGACCTGGTTCTTCTTGCGCACCGTGCCTAACTCAAGAAACGCAAAGCCCGCGTGCATAGCGAGCACCATGATCGCCCCCAGCAGGATGAACAGGGCGTCGGTGCCGCTTTTCCAATTGTCCATACATTCCTCGTGCTCAAAATGGGAGCACTGGTATGCAAAAAGCATTCCAGTGTGGGGCATCTTGGCGGGGAATCTGCACCGTGTTGGGTGCTTTTGCACCGGATTGTCGCGCCTGCGGGGGCTGCCCCGTTGATAGCAGCGAGGGCGATCGCCTTGCAGTCCCTGTGGGGACAGGCAAAAGCCTGCGCCAAAATGATGCACCGCATTGATTTGGGGCGTAGCCCTCTCACACCCATGCACCATAATGGGAGATTGCACCGCTCTTGCCCAGAATCGGGGCATGCCGCCGCCTGTGATCCGCGCATCGCACCGGCGGTGGTAGCGAGCGGACGAAGCAAAGCCGCATCGCGCCACAAGGGATGCGCGTCGCCCGTACGCGCGTTCGAATTCTGCCTAGCCTCAACGGGCGCATTTGAAAGGGCGGAAAAGGGGGGTAAATTCCCCGCAAAGGCGCTTGACTCAAGGATTTGCGGCTTTTTTCGTTGCATTGGTGCCACTGGGGATTGCCCAATGCGTAAAGCGCGGATTAGACTGCGCCGATCGGTAATTTGCCGCGTGGCAGACACTCCGATCAAGACGACCAACAAGGGAAATCAGCCATGAATAAAGGTGAACTGGTATCTGCCATCGCCGCGGACGCCGAATTGAGCAATGCAGCGGCAGAGCGCGCACTGAATGCGGCTCTGGACAATATTAAGAAGGCGGTTGCCAAGGGTGATTCGGTAACGCTGGTGGGTTTCGGCAGCTTCAGCTCCGGCAAGCGCGCCGCGCGTACCGGCCGCAATCCGCGTACCGGCGAGACCATCAAGATTCCGGCCGCAAAGACGGTCAAGTTCTCTGCCGGCCAAGGGTTCAAGGACGCTGTGAACAAGAAGAAGTAAGCAGTCCGCGCCTTGAGCGCTGATAAGAAGGCGGCCCGAAAGGCCGCTTTTTTGTTGGCGCCGGGGTGCGCCGGGACGTGCTCCGCCACAAGGCAAGGGGCCCGTTCCGGGTTAAACTGCCGATCGTCGGCACCAGCCTTTCGACCCGCTTCGCGGGTCCGCCCGGCCGCTTCCAGATTCCGGATTTCATCATGAACGACCTGTCCCACCAGCTTTCCATGACCGTGCTGATGACGCCGGACATGGCCAATTTCTCCGGCAATGTGCACGGCGGCACCATCCTCAAGTATCTCGACATGGTGGCTTATGCCTGTGCCAGCCGCTACGCGGGGCGCTATGTCGTGACCTTGTCGGTCGATCAGGTCGTATTTCGCCAGCCCATCCACGTGGGAGAACTGGTGACCTTCCTGGCAGCAGTCAATTTCACCGGGCGCAGCTCCATGGAGATCGGCATCAAGGTCATCACCGAGAACATTCGCAGCAAGCTGGTGCGCCATACCAATAGCTGCTATTTCACCATGGTGGCGGTGGACGATAATGGCGCCCCGGCCGAGGTGCCGGCGCTGGTGCCGCGTGACGAAGTCGAGCGCCAGCGCTTTGCCGCGGCCCAGCTGCGCCGCCAGCTTCGCCAGGAAATGGAAAAACGGCACGACGAAATCACGGGCAAGGTGTCCTGAGGTGGAAGGGGCACGCATGCATACCAGCCAGATGCGCCTGCTAGCGGCGCTGGCGCTGCTGGCGCCGGCCGCGCATGCCGAGGAGATCGGCAGCGTGAGCACCAATTTCCGCATGACCGGCTCCGACAAGGTGGTGATCGAGGCTTATGACGATCCGATGGTGCAGGGCGTGACGTGCTATGTCTCGCGTGCCCGCACCGGCGGCATCAAGGGATCGCTGGGCATGGCCGAAGATCCGCCCGAAAGCTCGATCGCCTGCCGCCAGGTCGGGCCGATCACGTTCAAGGGCCCGCTGCGCCAGCAGGACAACGTATTTTCCGAACGCATGTCGATCCTGTTCAAGACCTTGCACGTGGTGCGCACGGTCGACCGCAAGCGCAATACCCTGGTCTACCTGACCTACTCGGACCGCATCGTTTCCGGCAGCCCGCAGAACAGCGTGACCGCGGTGCCGGTGGCGGCGGAAACGCCGATTCCGGTCAAATAGTCGGCAACCAAGAATCCCATCCGGAGAACACAGCATGAGTCAGCAAGGCAAGGTAGCGCTGGTCACGGGCGCCGCCCGCGGCATCGGCAAGGCGGTGGCGCAGGCGCTGCTGGTGGCGGGCTACCGGGTGGTGTTCGCCGGACGTACCGCCGAACCGCTCCAGGCGCTGGCCGCGCAAGCCCGGGCCGATGGCCATACGGCGCTGGCGGTGCGGTGCGATGTGAGCGATCCGGCTTCGGTGGATCAACTGTTCGCGCAGGTCCGCGAACAGTTCGGCCGGCTCGACGTGCTGTTCAACAATGCCGGCATCAATGCGCCGGCGGTCTCGATCGACGAACTGTCGGTGGAGCAATGGAAGGCGGTGCTGGACACCAACCTGACCGGCGTCTTCCTGTGCTCGCGCGCCGCCTTCGCGCTGATGAAGTCGCAGAGCCCGCGCGGCGGCCGCATTATCAACAACGGCTCCATCTCGGCGCATGCGCCGCGCCCCAATACGGTCCCGTACACGGCCACCAAGCACGCCATCACCGGGCTGACCAGGAGCCTCTCGCTGGATGGCCGCGCCTTCGATATCGCTTGCGGGCAGATCGACATCGGCAACGCGGCCACCGACATGGCTTCGCGCATGGCGCGCGGCGTGCCCCAGGCCAATGGCGAGATCGCGCCCGAGCCGCTGATGGACGTGGCGCACGTAGCGAGTTCGGTGGTCCATATGGCCAACCTGCCGCTCGATGCGAATGTGCAGTTCATGACTGTGATGGCCACCAAGATGCCCTTCGTCGGCCGCGGCTGAACATCGCCCCGGCCGCCTTGCCCGCCTGCCGCGGGCAAGGCGGCTTGCTAGTTGGCAAGCGGCGCCAGCGCCTCGCTTTCGGCCCGGCAGTCGCCGGTGGGCTTCAGGCCCTTGGCGCGGACGTCGGCAAGCTCCGACCTGGCAGCCGCCAGATCCGCAAGGAAAGCGGGGTCGGCATGCAGCCGCGCCACGGTGGCTGCGCCCATGATGCGGCCCTGCATCGCATCGCTTTGCCAATGCACATTGCAGACCAGCCGGCTCTGCCCATAGGCCAGCCCGCGCGCCAGGATCGCATTCGACTGTTGGGGCGCGATTTCCGCCAGGATCAGTGCCCATGCCCAGCCAACGGCGTTATGCCCCGACGGGTAGGAGCCGTCCTTGGAAAGCATGGGCTCTTCGGCGGACGTGCAAGTCGGCTGATGGTTCACCCTGAAGGGCCGGGCGCGCGCATATTTGTCTTTTACGCCGTAGGTGGATAGTCCCGCATCGGCCAGGGTCCGGCGCAGCAGCAGGTAGAGCCTGGGCGTCTGCTCCTGCGATACCGGTGCGTCCAGGGCGCAGGAGAAGACATCGGCGGCCTGCGGGAATTTCAGGTTGGCGTCCTGGACCGCCAGCCGCCAGCGCGCCGTACCGCGCAGGGGCAGGTTGGCACGCGCGATCTCGTCGTCCAGCGCCTGGGCGGCTGAGCCGGGGGCGGGCGGTGGCGGTACGAGTGCCAGGCTGTCGGGCCGTGCCTGCGCCGGCAGGTAGCCGGCAAGAATCCCGGGCCGGATCTCCGGCACCGGGGCCGCGGCACTACCTTGCCCCTGGCTGGCGCATCCGGCTGCGATCAACGCGCCGGACAGGACCGACAAAGTCGCGATCCGGTTGATGAATGGCGAAAAATGCCTGGATGAATGGCTTGTCTGCATCTGATAGGTGTTTCCCTGTTATTCCCGTCGGACCGGCGTGGCACCGGCAAGCCTGGCCGACGTGCCCCCTTTCACGGCGACCGGGTTGCTATGCGTGCCTGGTTAAAGCCCGGCCTCAGGCCGCCGCGTCGAACATCTTGCGCAGAGTCGATTTCAGGATCTTGCCATTGGCATTGCGTGGCAGCATGTCGGGGCAGAAGACGATCCGCACCGGTACCTTGAAGGCTGCCAGCCGCTCGCCCACGAACGCCTGCAGCTCGGCCTCCGTCGCTTGCGCACCCGGCTTGAGGCTGACCACCGCCGCCGGTTCTTCGCCCAGCGTGCGGTGGGCGATGCCCACCAGCGCCGCGTCCATCACCGCCGGGTGATCGTACAGCGCGCTCTCGACCTCGATGCAATAGATGTTCTCGCCGCCGCGGATCAGCATGTCCTTCATGCGGTCGACGATATAGACGAACCCTTCCTCGTCCAGCCGCGCAATGTCGCCGGTCTTGAGCCAGCCGTCGATGAACGTCTGCGCGGTGGCTTCCGGCTTGTTCCAGTAACCGCGCACCACATTGGCGCCTCGCACCATCAGTTCGCCGGTTTCGCCGGTGGGCAAGCTGCGGCCGCGTCCATCCACCACCTTCATCTCGCCGATGGGCAGTGCCGGCCCGCCGCTTTCCGGGCGCGCTACATATTCCTCGGCGCTGTGGCTGGTGAAGGTGGCCGAGGTCTCGGTCATGCCCCAGCCGATGCCGGGCGCCGAGTGCGGGAACACCTCGGTGATGCGGCGCACCAGTTCGGCCGACGCGGGTGCGCCGCCGTAATTGACGTTTTCCAGCGAGGACAAGTCGAAGCGCTCGCGCTCCGGATGCTCGATGATCTGCCACGCGATGGTGGGGACACCGCCAGCCGCCGTGCAGCGCTCGCGTTCGATCAGTCCCATGGCGCGCACCACGTCCCAGCGGCGCATCAGTACGATCTTGGTGCCGCTGGCCAGCGCGCCGTTCAGCACCGCCATGCAGCCGGTGACGTGGAAGAAGGGCACCGACAGCAGCATGCCTTTCTGCGGTGCGGCAGGGTCAGGGGCCGGGATGGCTTCGCCGCGGCGCAGGCAATTGCGCATCGGGCTGAACGCGGCGGCCACCGCCACGTTTGTGGCATTGCGGTGGGTGCCAAGCGCGCCCTTGGGCTTGCCGGTGGTGCCCGAGGTGTAGAAGATGGTGGCGTCGTCGTCGGCGTGGAGCGGGATGTCCGGCACAGGCAACCCGGGCAGCGCGGCCCATTGCGCGGGCGTGCCGATCAGGCCTTCCAGCGCCGCGATGCGCGCGTCGGCCTGTGGCGCGGTGGCGCGGCTGACGTAGATCTTTTGCAGCGCGGGGCAGCCCGGCAGATGCTCCAGGATGCGGCCCAGGCGCTCGTCATCCACGATGGCGATCTTGCTGCCGGAGTCGGCCAGGCCGTATTCCAGTTCGGCGCCGGTCCACCAGGCATTGAGCGGCGTGACGATGGCGCCGGCCAGCAAGGCGCCGTAGAAGACCGCCGGCCATTCCGGCAGGTTGCGCATGGCCAGCGCAATGCGATCGCCCTTGCGCACGCCGTCGCGGATCAGCGCATGCGCGATGGTCAGCGCGGCACGGCCGAACGCGTCATAGGACACGCGTTCGTCTTCATAGACGACGAAGGTCTTGTCACCCAGCGCGCGGGCTTGCAGGAAAAGGTCGCGCAGCGTGGCCGGCGCGTTTTTCCAGACGGTGGTGGAGATGCCCCGGATCACGCGCGTTTCGGTTTCGAAAGGGGCGCCGGGAGCGGTAAGGCGGGCGTGCGCTTCGGCCAGGCTGATGGCCGGCCAGGACTTAGCGGTTTGCGGGTTGTTCGACATCGATGCCTCCCTGACTGCATGGCAGGATGGGCAGCGCTCTGGCGTGCCGGCGAGGCACGCGTGCCCGCGCGCATCGCCCACCCGGAGAGCCGGGCGGCAATGGGTGCGGGCACGGTGCGCCCCGGCTCAGGCCTCAAGCTTCAGGCTTGGAGCGAGCCCGTAAAGGGAACAACGGGTGCGGCGTGGCTCAGATCGTGACGCCGCCGTCCACCACCATGGCCTGGCCGGTCATGAAGGTGCTGGCAGCCGAGGCCAGGAACACCGCGGCGCCGGCAATTTCCACCGGTTCGCCGATGCGGCGCAGCGGCGCGCCCTGCGTCGACAGCTTGTAGCGCTCCGGATCTTCCCACAGCGCCTTGGCAAAATCGGTACGGATCAGGCCCGGTGCGATGCAGTTCACGCGCACGTTGTGCGGACCGAACTCCACCGCGAGGTTGCGCGCCAGCTGGAAGTCGGCCGCCTTCGAAACGTTGTACACGCCGATGGTGGGCGAGCCGCGCAGGCCGCCGATGGACGACACGATGATGATCGAGCCGTCCTTGCGTTCGATCATCTGCGGCGCGACCATCTGAATCAGCCAGTGGTTGGAGATGACGTTGTTGTCCAGCACCTTGCGGAACTGTTCGTCGGTGACCCCGCTCATCGGGCCGTAGTAGGGATTGGAGGCGGCGTTGCAGACCAGCACGTCGATCTTGCCGAACGTGCTGTTGGTTGTGTCGACCAGGTGCTGGAGATCTTCCTTGGAGGAGATATTGGCCGGTACGGCGATGGCGGTGCCGGCACCATGCCTGGCATTGATGGCATCGACGACTTCCTGGCAGGCCTCGGCCTTGCGCGAGGAAATCACCACTTTGGCCCCTTGTACCGCCATCTGCTCCGCGATGGCACGGCCAATGCCGCGTGAAGAGCCGGTGACGACGGCAACCTTGCCGGTCAGGTCGAACAATGACATGCGTGTCTCCTGGTGTCCTGGTCCTCGCGGGGCGGGACCAGATGTTCTGTAAAGGGCGCTATCGAAACTTCCTATTGGCAGCATCGCCGGATGCGTGTTCTGCACAGCGGATCATGCGGCGGTGCCGTGCGGCCAGGCCGCTGATCGCGCGTCCGGCAATCCTACCGCCCGGTACATTATGGTTGGGCGCTATCGCGCAGTCCACACACAAATCCGCGCCTGGCCCGGCTTATCAGCGTTTTTTCTTTTGGCAATGAGCGCGGTGCATAACGTGCGTGCGATGCGCGCGCAAGGGTATGCTTGCAGCGTGCCCGGCGTGCAACGCGTCGCCCGGCCATACCAATCATTCAGGACAAGGCAAGCGCCACATGCTCTGGCAAATCAGGAATACCGAGGTCTACCTGCTCGGGGCGATCCACGTGCTGGATGCGCCGTTATCGGCCCTGGAGCGGGCCGCTGAGCAAGCCTGGCACGCGTCGGCCCGCATCGTCTTCGAGGTAGCGCTGGACCGGCAACCGGATTTCGGCGCGGCGTATTTCCCGGACGGCGATGGACTCAGCCAGCATCTGCCGCCTGCCACGTTCGAACAGGTGCGGGCGCTATGGCTGGACTTCGGGCTGCCCGGTGCGGAGCTGGAACACCTGCGTCCCGTGTTTGCTGCAATGCACCTGCAGTTCGCGCTGGCCGCGCGGCACGGCATCCTGGCGCAGCATGGCGTCGATCGTTTCCTGTGGACGCGCGCCACGGCGGAAGGACGGGCGACGGATGCGCTGGAAGACGGTACCGAAGCGCTGCGCATGCTGCAGGGCGTGCCGCTTGATGAGCAGATGTCGATGCTGGCCTTCTTCGCCGAGCAACCCGAACTCGCCGCCGCGGAGCCGGCCGACATGGTGCGATGGTGGCGGCAGGGGCAAGCCGAACCGTTCGCCAGGCTGCTTGCGCAGCGCCGGGCACAGTGGCCGTGCTCGCTGGCGGTCCTGGTCGACGCGCGCAACCGGCAATGGATGCCGAAGATCCGGTCGCTGATCGCGGACCGCGTGCCGACCCTGATCGTGGCGGGCGCGCTGCATATGGTCGGGGACGCGGGCCTGCCGGCGCTGCTTGAGGCGGCAGGCTTCGAGGTACGCTCTGAATCTGGCTGAAGCCGGCTGAAGCGCGCCTAGCTTGATCGCCGCGCTGCGATCAACGCGGGCAGCATCCGCGTTAGTTGATCCCGGTCGGCAGGATCCAGCGCGAGGCCGAAGCTGTCCGCCAGCGCTTCGATGATTGCCGCCGGGGTTTCCAGGCGCTGGCGTTGCGCGCTGCCATCGCCAGCGCGTACGGTAAGGTCGTCGTTGACCAGCGTCAGCCGGCTGCCGCCCTGCGAGCGCGCCATGGTCAGTGCGTTGCGGAACAGGCTGTCGGGATGGGTTGAGGTGTACCAGTTGCGCGGTTCGAAATCGATCGCCTGCTGCGGCGAAAGATCGAATCGGTAGAGCTTGAGCCAGCCATTTGCGCCGCCGACTTCCAGGTCGTAGAGATGAAACGCGGCGCCTGGCGTATCCACCGCTGCCAGGCGGTAAGGGAATGCTGCATCGGCTCGCTCCGTCTGCGGCAGCGGCATCGCGCGATACGGGTTGGGGCCGCCGAAGCCCACGTCCACGATATAGCTGTGATGTGCCGCTTCCACGCGCAGCAGCATATGCGATTGCATGGTGGGCACATCGTCAGGGACATTCCACCGCACCCGCGCGGCGAGCGCTGTAACGCCATAGCCAAGCGTTCGCAGCACGGCGGCAAGCAAGGTGTTCTGCTCGAAACAGTAGCCGCCGCGCGCCTGCGTGACCAGCTTGTCGAAGACTGCGTCCAGGCCAATGCGGATCGGGCGCCCGAGCAGCACGTCGACATTTTCAAACGGAATATGCTCCAGGTGCGCGGCAATCAGGCTGTCGAGCGCCGCAAGGTCCGGCTGGCCGGGCTGCGGATGGCCGATGCGCTCGAGATAAGCGTGCAGGCGGATGTCGTCTAGCGTAGTCATGTGGTCATGTCGATGTTTGCCTTGCGCTAGCCGCGCAGGCTGAAGTGTCGGGAAGTCATGGCGGGCTCATTCCAGCGCCAGCAGCGCCGGCAGGTCGAGCAGCTCGATGTCCGCGTAATGCAGGCGCAGGAGCCCTCGCGTTTCGAGCTCGCGCAGAGCCTGGTTGACCGTCTGGCGAGACAACCCGAGCATCTGGCCAAGCTGTTCCTGCGGGATGTGTACGGAGCGGCGCTCCAGTCCGGGCTGGTTGCCGTAAGCCTGCGCCATGGCCACCAGCCGGCGCGCGGTGCGCGCGAGCGGGGGCAGCAATTGCGTTTCTTCCACGTAATGGAACGCCTCCCGGGTCTTGGCTGCGAGCAGCTTGCCAAATTCGCGCCACCATTCGGGATGCGCGGACAGCATCGCATAGAGCCTGTCGCGCTGCAGGTGCAGCACGGTGGCCGCGCTGGTGGCGTGGGCATCGTGCGTGCGGGCCAGTCCGTCGAACAGGCAGATCTCGCCAAACCAGTTGCCCGGTTCCAGCAGGCCGAGCAGGGCCGCCTTGCCCGACTCGCTGTGGGTGTCGATCTGCACCGTGCCGGCCACCACGGCGTAGATGCCATCAAAGGCGTCGCCACGGGCAAACAGCAACTGGCCGGCCGCGAGCTTGCGGCTGACGGCGTCCCGCAGCAGGGTGTCCTGCAGAGCCGCCGGCAAGGTGCCGAACCAGCTGCCGCCACGCAGGACGCGCAGCGGATCCGGGGACGGCTCCTGCCGTTCGCGGGGCGCCAAGCGCATGATGATCTCCTTTTATCGGCGCCATGCCGGATTGTCAGAAACCGGACAGACGGGCTTTTCCCTGCCTATTACTATACGGCCACAACAGGCGGCCACCATAAAGCAGCCGCGATAACGATGCCCTGGCAGGAGGAGCCCCGTGAAGACCCTGATCGACCACTTGGCCAACTACGCAGCCTATCACCGCAACGCGCGCAACGTGTTCACCCATTTCATCGGCATTCCCATGATTGTGCTGGCCGTGACCACGCTGCTGGCCCGCCCGGCCATGACGCTCGGCGAAGGCCCGGCGTACCTGACCCCGGCCATGGTGGTGTACGGGTTGTCCTGCCTGTTCTACCTGCGCCTGTCGGCGGGTTTCGGGCTGGCGATGACACTGATCCTGGCCGGTTTCGTGTACCTCGGCGACGCGATCGCGGCGCTATCCACCGGCGTGTGGCTGGCCTGGGGCGTCGGCCTGTTCGTGGCGGGCTGGCTGATCCAGTTTGTCGGCCACTATTACGAAGGCCGCAAGCCGGCGTTTGTGGACGATCTGGCCGGACTGCTGATCGGGCCGCTGTTCCTGGTGGCGGAAGCCGCCTTTGCCGCAGGCCTGGCGCGGGAGACACGCGAGGCCGTCATCGCCCACGCGCAATGACAGGATCCCCCTGCGCGCCGCACTCCAGCAACCAGCCGCGTAGCTGCAGGACCTTGTCGTCGGGTGCCAGGCCGCGCCGGTGAGCGAAGTAATAGGCCTTGCGATTGTCGATGCCGGCCGGCAGCGCGGTGAATGGCACCACCAGCCGGCCCTGCGCCAGTTCCTCGGTGATCAGGATGCGTGGGATCAGGGCTACGCCGACGCCGGCCGCCGCCGCCTGCGCCAGCATGGTGTAGAGGTCGTAGCGCGGGCCGCGCAAGGCTTGCGCCGGCTGCGCCGCGCCCGCGGCGGCAAGCCAGTCGCTCCAGGCGCGCAAGCGCGTGTTCAGGTGGAGCAGCGGAAGGTCAAGCAGTTGATCCAGGCCCAGTTGCTTGCGGCGTCCCAGCAGGGACGGACTGCACACCGGGACCGAAGGGCCTTCTTCCAGGATGCGCTCGCCTTCGGTCCCCGGCCACAATCCCTCGCCGTAATAGATCGCCGCGTCGAAAGCGGTATCGCTAAGCTCGAATGCCTCGGTGCGCGCCGACAGGTGCAGCGTCAGGTCAGGCAGGGCGCGGGCGAGCAGCGGCAGGCGCGGGATCAGCCACTGGCTGGCAAAGGTGGGCCCGATCGCCAGCTCGATGGCGCGCCCGCGCGGACGCTGGGCCATCACATCCAGCGTGACCTGCTCGATCTGGTCGAGCCGCTCCCGCACTTCCTCGGCATAGGTCCCGCCCGCTGGCGTCAGCACGATGCGCTTGCGGATGCGGTGGAAAAGCGGCACGCCCAGCCGCGCTTCCAGGCCGGCGATCTGACGGCATACCGCGCTTTCCGTTACCGCCAGTTCGTCCGCGGCGCGGGTAAAACTGCCAAGCCGTGCCGCGGCCTCGAACATCTGCAGCGCCGTGAGACTGGGAATGCCTTTGCGCATAGTGCGTTTTTGGAAGGAAGTTGGTGCGAAGTTATCAATTGTACGAAGTCTGCCGCGGTCGCACAATAAGACCCGCCCGGGGGCCGTCGGCTCCCGCCATCCCCTGAAAACAAACGAATTCCAGCGCATTGACCATGACGAAGCCGAATCTGCAACGCCTCCTCGAGACCGTTTGTGGCGAGACACAAGCAGCACAGTTGCTGCAATTGATGAATGTTTCGCCGCAACTGCTGTCTTCCAGCAGCGAACAAGCCAGCCGTGCCGAATTAGCGCAGGCGCTCAATATGGTGCTGTTCGCTGGCATCCTCGAACGCGTGCCGACGGGCATGGCCTATACGCGCGACGTCATCGAGGCGGGCGGCCAGGTAGTGTTCGACCACGGCGCGCTGCGCACGGTCAAGTGGGAATGCGGCGACCTGCCTGCGGGCGAGATCGCCTTCACCCGCATCCTCGCGCCGCTGGGCTACCGCCTCAACGGCACCTATCCGCTCGATCGCATCGGCATGACGGGCCGCTCCTACGCGCATGCCGACCTGCCGGACGACATCGCGCAGTACTTCCTGAGCGAACTGCACCCCGAGCGTTTCAGCGCGGCATTCCAGGCCGCGGTATCGCGCGTGGTGTCGGCGTCCGCCGACCCCCTCGATGACGATGCCGTGGCGCAGCTGGCCGTGCTGGAGCGCGATGCCAGCCTGCCGATGGCCGACGCGGCTCGGCTGGTGCCCAAGCTGGCCGCCTGCTTCGACCGTCATCATGCCGAGCCGGCGCTGGCCGACTATGAATTGCTGCTGAAGGAATCGGCCGAGATGGCCTGGATTTCCACCGAGGGCAATGCGTTCAACCATGCCACCGACCGCGTGGCGGACGTGCGCGCCGTGGCCGACGCGCAACGCGGCCTGGGTCGTCCGATCAAGGATACGGTGGAAGTGTCGCGCTCCGGGCGGGTCTTGCAGACGGCGTTCAAGGCGGACCCGGTGGAGCGCCGGTTTGTCGGTGCCGACGGCACCGTGGTAAAGCGCACCGTGCCGGGCTCGTTCTATGAGTTCATCACGCGCGATTTCGTGCCCGCCTCGGAAGCCGCGGGCGGCACGCTGGACCTGTCCTTCGATGCCGGCAATGCCCAAGGCATCTTCAAGATGACGGCTGCCTGCTGACAGGCAAGGGCGGGCCTGTCATGCCTGGCCCGCCGGCAGCCGCAGGCGGGCCAGCAGCCCGCCCAGGTCGCTGCCGCCTAGCGCCAGTCCTCCCTCGTAAAGGGCTGCCATCTCGCTGACGATGGCCAGCCCCAGTCCGCTGCCGGCAGCGGACTCATCCAGGCGCCCGAAGCGGGCCGTAGCCAGTTCGCGCGCTTCGGGCGGCATGCCCGGACCATCGTCTTCCACCACGATTTCGAGCATGCCTGCCTGCTCCGCGAGCCTGACGCGAACGCGCGAGCGGGCCCACTGGCAGGCATTGTCGAGCAGGTTGCCGAGGATCTCGATCAGGTCCTGGCGGTCGCCGGCAAAGTGCCCGCTGCCTTCCACTTCGATGACGATCTCGCGCCCGCTGTGCAGGCGCGTAAGCGCGCGCGCCAGCTCGGCCGCCGCCGGACCGGCCTCGATACGGGCACCGCGAGCACCGGCCGCACCGGCCGCGCGTGCGCGCGCCAGGTGGCGATCCACCTGCCGGCGCATCGCTTCGACCTGCGCGGCGGCGGCGCGGGCCGCCTCGCCGGGCAACCGCCCGGCTTCGTTGGCAAGGATGGCAAGCGGTGTCTTGACCGCATGGGCGAGATCGGCGGCCTGGCGCCTGGAGCGCTCCAGCGCATCGGCGTTGCGCGCCAGCAAGGTATTGATTTCATTGACCAGCGGCACCACTTCGGTCGGCCACGTCCCCCCTAGCCGGGTCTCGCGGCGTGCCTGTAGCGCGGCCAGCGCCCTGCGCAACCGCGCCAGCGGCGCCAGGCCGAATTTCACCTGGGCCGCCACCGCCAGCAGCAGTCCGGCGCCGAGCGCCGTCAGCGACCAGCCCAGCAACCGGTTGAAGGCCTGGCGCGCGGCGCGCAGCTCGGTGCGGTCCAGTGCGACCGAGAGCGTCACCGGCGTGTCCGCCGACGCCAGCACGATCGGGCGCGATACCACCAGCAACGATTGCCCGTTGGGCCCGGGCCGGATTTCCGCGTGGCTGCCCGCCACCTGGTTGCCCACCGTGGCAGGCATCTCGGCATCCCAGAGCGAGCGCGAGCGCAACGTGGCACCCTTTGCCTGCGCCTGCCAGTAGGCGCCGGAATAGGGCAGTTCGTAGCGCGGATCGGCCGGCGCGCGCGTCAGCGCGAGCTTGCCGTCGGGACTCCAGTCGAGCGCGGCGGCCAGGCTGGTGAGCTGGTTGTCGAGTTGGCGCACATAGGTCTCGTTGACATGGCGCGCGAACAGCGTGGAGAGCAGCCAGCCGGTGCCGCCAAGCGCGGCGGCCAGCCAGACAGCCGCGACCGCGAGCAGCCGGATGGCTAAGGAGTGGCGCATGGATCAGGCGGTGGGCGGGCGCAGCCGGTAACCCTGGCCGCGCACCGTCTCGATCACGTCGACGCCGAGCTTGCGCCGCAGCCGGCCGACGAACACTTCGATCGTATTGCTGTCGCGATCGAAATCCTGCGCGTAGATGTGCTCGGTCAGCACCGCTTTGCTGATGATCGCGCCCGGGTGGTGCATCAGGTAATCGAGCACCTTGAACTCATGCGCGGTCAGCACCACGGCGGCGCCATCGACCGTCACCACGCCCGTGCGTGCGTTCAGGCGCACCGGTCCGCAGGCGAGTTCGGGCGCGGCCATGCCGTGGGCGCGCCGGATCAGGGCGCGGATGCGCGCCAGCAACTCTTCCATGCGGAAGGGCTTGGCGAGATAGTCGTCGGCCCCGGCATCGATGCCTTCCACCTTGTCGGTCCAGCTATCGCGCGCGGTCAGGATCAGCACCGGCAGGTTCACCTGCGCCGCGCGCCAGCGGCGCAACACGGATAGCCCGTCAAGGCTGGGCAGGCCAAGATCGAGCACCACGGCATCGTAGGGCTCTTCGGCGCCCAGGTGCCAGCCATCGATGCCGTCGGCCGCCGTATCGACCGCGTAGCCCGCGTCGACCAGGCTCGCATGGATCTGCGCGGCCAGCGTGGGTTCGTCTTCTACCAGGAGGATGCGCATGGGGATCAGGATTTCTTGCGGGCCTGCTCAAGGCCGTGTCCCTTGGCCTTGAGCAGCGTGGCGGTCTTGGCGTCGTATTCCAGCTTGGCCACCGAGCCGCCCGGCAGCAGCAGCTTGACCTCGTATTGCCAGACGCCATCGTCGCGGTCGAGCTTGACGCCGATCACATCGCCCGCGTATTGGGCCGATACCGCTTCCAGGATGCGCGTGAGCGGCAGGATTTCGCCGGACTGCACGGCCGCCCGGGCGCGGTCGGCATCCTTGTCGGCATGGGCTGGCGGCGCGGCCGCCAGCAGCAAAGCCAGGGCAGCCGCCAGCGGCAGCAGCGCACGCGCCGCGCGCGGCGGCCAGGTGGGCGAGGAGGCAGTGCGCGCAGGACGCGCGCCGCGGAATGGAAGCAATGGTGTAAGGAAGCGGGGCAATACGGGAGCGGGCAAGCCTTGGTCGATCGGAGCAGTGTGCCGGGGCCTGCCTGAACGGAAGCTGAACGGCGTGCTCAGCCTCGGTTCAGGCTGGGGTTACCACAATGGACGCCGTTCATCGTCACGCTCACCGCTAAACAGGAGTCAGGCCATGCAAAGCGTCCGCATCCCCAATGATAGTCCTTCCGGCATCGACCACCGCGCCACGCGCGATGGTCTCGCGCTGGCCGCGGCCGTGCTGGTCGTCCTCGCGGGCGTTGTCGCGCTGTTCTGGGCGCAGGCCGATGCCCGGGCTGTGCTGCACGAATGGAAGCACATGGACAGCGGCCTGTCGATGATCGTGCTTGGCGCGCTGGTGCTCGGACCACTGCTGGCTTTCGGGCTGGACGACTGAGCGCGCACCCTTGGGATTCCCTGGATTTCCGGCGGGTTTTCCATGTATGGACAACGTTCGTTCCCTGGTCCTACACTCGACCCACAATAAAAACGCACGACCGTTCGCATTTATTGGCTCCGAGCATGATGGACCATGCACGCCGGGCATGACCGCGAAGTGCGATTCCACAGGGTCAATCCACCAAGGAGACATGGCATGGAATCAAAGAACGTCCCGCTGGTTGCCGAGCTGTTGCGCGATGCGCCGAAAAACTGGGGCAAATGGGGCCCGGACGACGAGGTCGGTTCGCTGAACTATCTCACCCAGGCGGAGGTGTTGCGCGGCGTGGCCTCCGTGCGCTCCGGCAAGACCTTCACCCTGCAGATCCAGATGGGCAATCCCGCCGGCGACCCCGTCTGGCCGGGGCGCTCGCAGGCGCGCCGCCTGAACGTGATGGACAAGGGCCATTACCTTTGCGGCAAAGGTCCAAAGTTTCCGGGCGAAAGCGAGTACGCTGACGACATGATGATCATGTACCTGCAGGGCTCGACCCAGTACGATGCCCTGGGCCATGTCTGGTACGGCGACCAGCTGTGGAACGGCTACGATGCCAGGTCCACCATCGGCGGGCTGGACAAGGCCAGCGTCCTGCCGATCGCGGAGCGTGGCGTGGTAGGGCGGGGCGTGCTGATCGACATGGCGCGGCATCGCGGCAAGGATGTGCTCGACCCTGGCGAAACCTTCACCCACCACGACCTGCTGGCCGCCGCCGAAATGCAGGGCGCGCGCATCGAGAAGCGCGACATCCTCGTGATCCGCACCGGCTGGATCGGCTCTTTCTACAAGCGCGACCAGGCCGAGTTCTACCGCAATTTCGTCGAGCCGGGCCTGACCTATAGCCCGGAGCTGGTCGACTGGTTCCATCGCATGGAAATCCCCAACCTCGTCACGGACACCATCGCCAACGAGGTAACCGTGGACCCGGTATCGGGCGTGGCCCTGCCGCTGCACAACGCCCTGATGCGCAACCTGGGCGTCACGCTGACCGAGATCGCCCAGCTCGATCCGCTGGCGACGGATTGCGCCGAAGACAAGCAGTGGGCCTTCCTCTATACGGCTGCACCGCTCAAGGTCGTACACGGGAGCGGCGCACCGGTCAACCCGGTGGTGATCAAGTAAGGCCCGGCGGCCTGCCAGGCGGCGGTGCCCAACGGGCATCCCACGCCGGGCGGCCGTCAGTTCCGTTCCGGCCAAGCGCTATCCTGACACTACCCGCCGCGCATATCGAGGTGCCTCATGACGCCCTATGAAGAAAAGCCCTGGCTTTCCAGCTACAACGCCGGCCAGCCGCACATCATTACCCCGCAATTTACCGATGCGCTGACCATTTTCCGGGCTGCCGCAAGCCGCGCGCCGGCAAGCCCGGCGATTCACTATTTCGATGCCACGCTCACTTATGGCGAGCTCGATTCGCTTTCCGACGCGCTGGCAGTAGCGCTGTCATCGCGCGGCTGCACGCGTGGCGAGCGTATCGCGCTGTACTTGCAGAACGTACCGCAGTTCGTTATCGGCCTGGTCGCCGCGTGGAAACTCGGCGCCATCGCGGTGCCGGTCAACCCCATGAACCGCGCGCGTGAACTGCGTTTGGTGCTGGCGGACTCCGGCGCCAAAGTACTGATTTGCCACGAATCCCTCTACGCGGACGTGGTCAAGGGCCTGTTCGAAGCGGAGCGCGGCGGCCAGGCCGATGCCGGCATGCCCCTTGCGCTGCCGGCGGTGATCACCACCTCCGAACTCGATTTCCAGACGCGCAACGATTCCCGCCTGTTTGCCGCATCCAGGCGCCGGCCCGCCGAAGGCGTGCCCGACATGCTGGCGCTGGTGCAGACGCATCACGGCCAGCGTCCGGCGCCGCTCACGCCGGCGGCCAGCGATATCGCGATGCTGGTGTACACATCCGGCACCACCGGGGTGCCCAAGGGCGCGATGAACACGCACGGCAATGTCGCTTTCAATGCGCAGGTGTACCGCGACTGGATCGGCTTGCGCGAAGGCGGTCCGATCCTGGGCGTGGCGCCGCTCTTTCATATCACCGGCCTGGTGGGCCACATCGCCGCGGCTTTCATCTGCGCCGCGCCGCTGGTGCTGGCCTGCCGCTTCGAGCCGGGCGTGATTCTGGAAGCCATCCGCGACCGGCGGGTGGCGTTCACGATCGGCTCGATCACGGTGTTCATCGCGCTGATGAACCATCCCGATGCCACCCGCGCGCATTTCGCCACGCTGGACAAGATCTATTCGGGCGGCGCACCGATCCCACCGAGCGTGGTGGCGCAGTTCCGCGGCAAGTTTGGGCACTATATCCACAACGGCTACGGCCTGACCGAAACCAATTCGCCCACCCATGTGGTGCCGCTCGGCCGGGAGGCACCGGTGGACCCCGCGTCCGGCACGCTGGCGATCGGCTTGCCCGCCTTCAACGTCGATTCCTTTATCGGCGACGACGCGGGCGAACCGGTACCCGTGGGCGAAGTCGGCGAGATCATCTCGCGCGGGCCGATGATCGTGCCGGGGTACTGGAACAAGCCGGAAGAGACGGCCAAGGCCATGGCCGGCGGCTATTTTCACACTGGCGACGTCGGTTTCATGGATGCGCAAGGCTGGTTCTACCTGGTCGACCGCAAGAAGGACATGATCGTTGCCGGCGGCTACAAGGTCTGGCCGCGCGAGGTGGAGGATGTTCTGTACACCCATCCCGCGGTGCGCGAGGCGGCCGTGGTGGGCATGCCAGACGCCTATCGCGGCGAGACGGTGAAGGCCGTCGTCAGCCTCAAGCCGCAGGCGAGCGTCACGCCGGAAGCACTGCAGGCCTGGTGCAAGGAGCGCATGGCGGCCTATAAATACCCGCGCGTGGTGGAAATCATCGACGAGTTGCCGAAGACGGTGACCGGCAAGATCCTGCGGCGCGAGCTGCGCGGTTGAGGCCGGAGCGCGCGTGGCAAAAAAGATAAAAACACGCGTTTAGCCCTTGTATATAGGGTCCGGCGACCTATCCACTGCTGCGTCCGCGCGACAGAACGGCAGGCCGCAAGAGACAAAACCTCAAAAAACCCCGGGGAAAACCCCGGTTTTTGCGTTGGCATGTGCGAAAACCCCTTGACGTCCCGTAGTTTCCGCTATGATTCAGTCGATGCCGCACGCCGATAGTCGATCGACGAAGCGTCGAGCGACATCGGATGCCACATCCCGTGCGACATCATTCTGTTCAACTCATCTTTATAGATATGGCGACCAAAGCGAATCCGACCGCGAAGACTGCAACCAAGACCGCTGCCAAGAAGGCACCGGCAACCAAAGCTGCACCTGTAAAGGCTGCTGCCAAGAAGGCCGCGCCGGCCAAGAAGGCTGCTCCCGCAGCTGCCGCGGTAACCCCGCGTCCGCTGAAGGAAACCTTCAACAAGTCGAGCCTGGTCGCTCATCTGGTAGCACAGACCCAGCTGGAGGCCAAAGCCGTGAAGACGGTGCTGGCTCATCTGGAAAACACCATCGTCAGCGCGCTGCACAAGAAGGGCGCAGGCGAGTTCACGCTGCCCGGCCTGATGAAGGTTACGGCCCAGCAAGTGCCCGCCAAGAAGAAGCGCTTCGGCAAGGACCCGTTCTCCGGTGAAGAGCGTTGGTTCCCGGCCAAGCCCGCCAGCGTCAAGGTCAAGGTGCGCCCGCTGAAGAAGCTGAAGGACGCAGCAGCTGCCTGATCGGGGCCTGTTTCCAGCTTGAAAAGGAGCCGCTAGCCGGCTCCTTTTTTGTATCTGGCGTTTGCACTGCGGGCATGCCGTGTGCATTCGCAGGTGCGCCGCGGCGCCTCAGCCGGCCGTGAGTGAAGCCGGTGCAATACTCCGGGAGATCGTCATGCCAAGCATCCAGTACCGCCTGTGGCGGCTAGCCCTGCGCCTGGTCCGGCGCAAACACCGTTTTTCCAGTGCGCAGGCGCTGCACGAAGAGATTCGCCGCCGCCGCAAGATCGGCCGGGCGGATCCCTCGCCGCGCTTGCTGGCGCGCCATGAAATCAGCATGGAACTGGTTGCCGGCGTGGAGGTCTACACCGTGCGCCCGCGGGGCGCCGACAGCGGCCGCCAGATTCTCTACCTGCACGGCGGCGGCTACGTATTCGATATCGTCAGCCAGCACTGGGACTTCATCGGCAAGCTGGTGGATGCCCTTGGCGCGACGGTGATCGTGCCGATCTATCCGCTGGCGCCGGAACATACCTACCGCGACGTGTTTGCCGGGATGCTGCCGCTCTACGACCAGATCGTGCAGCGCCAGCCGCCCGCCAGCCTGACCGTGATGGGCGATTCGGCCGGCGGCGGCATGGCGCTCGCGCTGGCGCAGATCGCGCGCGATTCCGGGCGCGCGCTGCCCGGCAGGCTGGTGCTGATGTCACCGTTCGTGGACGCGACAGGGAGCAACCCGGGCATCGATGCGCTCGAACCGCTGGACCCGATGCTGTCCAAGCCAGGCGGCATCGAGTGCGGCCGGGTCTATGCCGGCGGTGATCCCGTCACGCTGCCGCAGGTCAGCCCCATCTACGGCAGCCTGCGTGACCTGCCGCCGGTGACGCTGTTCATCGGCACCCACGACGTGTTGCTGCCCGACTGCCGCGCCTTCCGCCTGCTCGCGCAGGAACAGGGATTGCCGCTGCGGTACTACGAATACGAGGGCATGTTCCACGTGTGGATGCTGTTGCCGATGCCGGAAGCCGACGCAGCGTTCGCGCAGATCGTAGCCGCCGTGCAGGCCGACGACAGCGCACAGCGGCACCCGCCGGGCCTGGCCCCGCTCTGCGCGGAAGCGGAAACCGCGGACCACGCAGGGCAACGGTAGCGCCCGGGGTGCAACCCGGCGGGAGCGCAGGCCGCGAGGAACGGCGATAATCGCGGGGTTGCCGGCCAACTGCCGGCCTTTAGGAGTCCCCATGTTTTCTCGTCGTTACGGCGCGGTCTGGCTGACCGTGCTCGCGTTGCTCGCGCTGGCGGCGCTCGCCGCCATGCAACGGATTTCCCCGGCATGGCTGGCGGCGCCGGTCGCGCTGCTGTTGGTCGGTTTGTACGACATTGGCCAGTCGCGCCACTCCATCCTGCGGAACTATCCGGTCTGGGGCCACCTGCGCTTCTTCTTCGAGTTCATCCGCCCGGAGATCCGCCAGTATTTCATCGAGGACGACACCAACGAGATGCCGTTCTCGCGCCAGCAGCGCAGCCTCGTCTACCAGCGCGCCAAGAACGAGGTCGACAGCCGGCCCTTCGGCACCGAGATCGATGTGCGCCTGGCGGGCCACGAGTGGATCAGCCATTCGCTGGCGCCGACCCGCATCCCCTCCGCCGACTTCCGCATCACCGTGGGCGAGGGCCGCGCCCAGCCTTACTCGTTATCGATCTTCAACGTCTCGGCGATGAGCTTCGGCGCGCTGTCCGGCAACGCGATCCGTTCGCTCAACCGGGGCGCAAAGCTTGGCGGCTTTATCCACGACACCGGCGAAGGCTCGATCTCCCCGTACCACCGCGCCGAAGGCGGCGACCTGATCTGGGAGGTGGCCTCCGGCTACTTTGGTTGCCGCCGCGCGGACGGTGGCTTCGATCCCGACAAGTTCGCCGAGCAGGCGCGCTCGCCCCAGGTCAAGATGATCGAGGTCAAGCTCTCGCAAGGCGCCAAGCCGGGCCATGGCGGCGTACTGCCGGCGGCCAAGGTCACGCCGGAAATTGCCGCCACGCGCGGCATCGCCATGGGCGAGGACTGCATCTCGCCGGCCACGCACAGCGAATTCTCCACGCCGCTGGGCCTGCTGCAGTTCGTCGACCGGCTGCGCACGCTGTCCGGTGGCAAGCCGACCGGGTTCAAGCTCTGCATCGGGCACCCATGGGAGTTCTTCGGTATCGTCAAGGCCATGCTGGAATCGGGCATCCTGCCGGACTTCATCGTGGTGGACGGCGCCGAAGGCGGCACCGGCGCGGCGCCGCTGGAGTTCGTCGACCATATCGGCGTTCCGCTGCAGGAGGGGTTGCTGCTGGTCCACAACACGCTGGTCGGCGTGAACCTGCGCGACAAGATCCGCATTGGCGCCAGCGGCAAGATCATTACCGCGTTCGACGTGGCACGCACGCTGGCCACCGGTGCCGACTGGTGCAACTCGGCGCGCGGCTTCATGTTTGCGCTCGGCTGCGTGCAGGCGCAAAAATGCCATACCGACCGCTGCCCCGTGGGCGTGGCCACGCAGGATCCGGTGCGCCAGCGCGCCATCGTTGTGCCGGACAAGGCGGATCGCGTAGCCAGCTTCCACCGCCAGACGCTGCATGCGTTGCTGGAAATCCTGCAGGCAGCCGGCCTGCATCATCCTGCCGATCTCAAGCCGCACCATATCGTGCGGCGTATCTCGCCCAACGAAGTGCGGCTGATGTCCGAACTGCTCAAGTTCCTGACGCCGGGAGACCTGATCAACGGGAATTTCCGCTACCAGCTCTACGAGAAGTATTGGCCGCTGGCGCGCTCCGACAGTTTCTCGATGTAAAGCGCCGCGCTAGCGCGCGGCTTGCGGCGCCGGCAGGCGGGCGCGCCCGTGCTGGCGGAATGCGCTGGGCGCCTGCCCAACATGCTTGGCAAAGAAGCGCGCGAAATACGCGGCATCCGCAAAGCCCAGCGTCGAGGCGATCTGCTTGATATCGAGATCGCTATAGAGCAGATCGCGCTGCGCCTCCACGATCAGGCGCGAATGGATCAGCTGCAGCGCGCTCCTGCCGGCAAGCTGCTGGCAGATGCGGTTGAGCTGGGTGGGCGAGATGCCGAGCGTGTCGGCGTAGCCCGCCAGATCCTGGTGGTTCCGAAAACGAGCCTCCACCAGTTGCTGGAACTGCTGAAAATGGCGTGCGGTCCTGCCTGCCGGCTGCGCCCCGGTTGCACCCGCGCCCGAAGCGCGCCGGGCAATACCCACCAGCAGCAAGGACAGCAGCGCCGACAAGGCCGCGCCGCGCCACAGCGAGACCGCGTTCATCTCCGCACGAAACAGTTCCAGCGCTCCGGCGAGCACGGTGGCGTCATCGCGCTCGCCGCGGGCCGGGTCACCGAACTGGTCGTGGTAGGGCCGCTCGAACAGCGGCAGCGCATCCGGCACGCCAGCCAGCAGCGTGTGCAGGTAGTGATCGGTCATGGTGATCACGATGCCGTCCACGTCAGGCGTAAACCGAAAGCCATGCACGCAGCGCGGCGGCACCGTCACCACAGTGCGCGAGCCCAGCGGGTACTCGCGGTCGTCGAGCAGCGCGCGGCCGCCCCCCTGGTGCACGTAGAGAACCTGGAAGAAGCGCTCGTGGCGGTGCGGCTTGATTTCCCAGTCGTTGATGCCGCTGCGCTCCGGGATCGACTCGAAATGCAGTTGTTCCAGCAAGGGCTCGTTGGAGTTGACCCCGTAGAGCGAGTAGGTCGGGACGGTTTTCATGGAGCGGGGGCGGCACCGGGGTGCCAATTGTCCCGCCAGGGGGCGGATCTGTCCATCCGCGCTGCCGCTTGCCATGGCAGCGCAGCGATGGCTACTGATCCGCCTTGGCGCCCGACTTGCGTACGATCTCGGCCCACTTGTTGCCCTCCGCCACGGTGTAGCGCGCGAACTCGGCGGGGGAGGAACCTACCGGCTCGGCGCCCATGTCGGCGTACTGGCGCTGCACATCGGGCTGCCGCAGCGCCAGCGCGGCGTGGGCCGCCAGCTTCGCCACGATCGGGGCCGGCGTGCCGCGCGGTGCCCATAACCCGTACCAGGTGCTGATATTGAAGCCAGGCAAGCCCGACTCCGCCACCGTGGGCACGTCCGGCAGGGCACGCGCGCGCTTGAGCGTGGTGACGGCCACGGCGCGCAGCTTGCCGGCCTTGATAAACGGCATGGCCGATGGCATGGAATCGAACATCAACTGGATCTGGCCGCCCATCAGGTCGGTCAGCGCGGGCGAGCTGCCCTTGTACGGCACGTGCTGCATCGAGACATTGGCGGCGAACTTGAACGACTCGCCGGCCAGTTGCTGGGCCGACGCATTTCCCGCCGAACCAAAGTTGATGCTGCCACCCTTGGCCTTCGCATAGGCAATCAGGTCCTGCACGGTCTTGACGGGCGAATCGTTGTTGACCACCAGCACCAGTGGCACTTCGGCCAACTGCGTGATGGGCACAAAATCGCGAAACGCGTCGTAGCGCATCTTGGGGTAGATGCTCGGGTTGATCACATGCAGCGAGGCATTGGCGAGAATCGTGTAGCCGTCGGGCGCGGCCTTGGCGACCACTTCCGCGCCGATCATGCCGCTGGCGCCCGGCTTGTTGTCGATCACCACCGTCTGGCCGAGCGTGTCGCCCATCTTGACGCCGACCACGCGCGCCAGCAAGTCGGTTGGCCCGCCCGGCGGGTAAGGCAGCACCATGCGGATGGGGCGTTGCGGGAAATCGTCGGCGGCACGGGTGGGAGATGCGCCCAAGGCGGCAATGGCAGCCGTGGCCAGAGTCGCGAGCAAGACCAGATGGCGTGCGCAACGGCGATGCTTGGTGCGGTGTGTACCGTGTTGCGTGTTCAGGACCCTGAATCGGAATGGCATGAATTTGTCTCCTTGATTTTTATCGCGACTTTGCCGACGATCTGCCTGGCTTCCAGGGCGCCCAGCGCCTCGGCCAGCCCGCTCATCGGGTACACCTTCGACACGGTCGGTCGAATCTTGCCCTCGCTGGCCCAGGCACACAGCGTGCGCATGACGGCCTGCAGCGCAGGCGCATGCTGTGCCCGCTCGTTGGCGGGGGTCCAGCCGATATAGCGGCCAACAAAAAATCCATGCAGCGTCAGGTTCTTCACCAGCAGCAGGTTCAGCGGCGCTTGCGGGATGCGGCCACTGGCAAAGCCGATGCTGAGAATCCGCGCATTGGCAGCGGCCGCGCGCAGCGCCTGGTCGAACAGGTCGCCGCCTACCGGATCCACCACCACGTCGGCACCATGCCCGCCGGTTACGCGCTTGACTGTGGCGGCCAGGTCTTCCGGGGCCAGCGCATGCTGAGCGCCGCGCAGCAGGGCTTCCGCGCGTTTCGATTCGGTGCTGGCGCAGGCGATCACCCGCGCGCCCAACTGGTGGGCGATTTCCACCGCGGCCAGCCCCACGCCGGCGCCGGCGCCGAGCACCAGCACCGTTTCTCCCGGCTGCACGGCGCCGCGCCACACCAGGCCGCAGTAAGCGGTGCCGTAGGAGAGCGGGACCGGCAGGGCTTGCAGCGCGTCAAGCGTATCGGGTATGGGGTAGACGGTGTACTCCGGCAGCGTGACTTCGTCGGCAAAGCAGCCCCAGTCGGCAATGGCCACCACGCGGTCGCCGGGGCGCAGGCGCGTGACGGCCGCGCCGCAAGCCACTACGCGGCCGACCGCCTCGGTGCCGGGCACGAACGGCAACGGCGGCTTGGTCTGGTAGCGTCCCGCGACCATCAGGCCGGTGGCGTGGCTCACGCTGGCATATTCCACGGCAAGCGTGACCGCGTGCGGATCCGCAAGCGCCGGCCGCGGGATGCTCGCCAGGCGGACGTCTTGCGCTTTGCCGAAGTGCTCGCAGAGCAGGGCGCGCATCATGCCGTGGCTCCCGCCGTGTTTTGGCCAGCCAAAGGGCTAGCCTGCCTGACAACACCACACTCCAGCAATCGGGCGAGCTTGTCAGGCGCTATGCCGCATTCGCGCAACACGGCTTCGGTGTGTTCGCCGACACGCGGCGCTGCGGTGGGCACGCGCCGCATGCCCTTGGCCGGGATGCCGGCAAACGGCAGGGTAGCCAGGCCAGGCTGCGCTACCGTCTGGAACGTCTCCTGCTGCGCGGCTTGCGGGTGGTCGAGCACTTGCCGGTAGTCGCGCACCGGCGCATGGAGGATATCGTGCGCCTGAAGGATGCGCAGCCAGTGCCCCGTGCTCTTGCCGGCAAGCACCGCAGCCACGGCGTCCTGCAGCCACGCCGCGTGCGCCATGCGGCTGGCATTGTCGGCAAAGCGCGCATCGTCCGCCCACGCCGGGCGATCCAGCGCCAGGCACAGCCTGCCGAACTGCGCGTTGTTCAGCGCCAGCAAGGTGAGGCTGCCGTCGCTGGTCGCAAACACGCCATTCGGCGCGCTCACCGGCCCGGCGGCCACGGCACCCTGGATGGCGTACTCGAGGATATTGTTGGCCTGCAGCGCTACGCAGGCGTCGAACAGGTTTAGCTCGACATGCGCGCCGAGGCCGCGGCGAAAGCGCCTGCACAAGGCAGCGGCGCAGGCTTGCGCCGCATACAGCCCGGTGGCCGCGTCCGCCAGCAGCATGCCGATGCGGCGCGGCGTGCCGTCGGCCATGCGGTTGGTGTGCATGAGGCCGCTGTCGGCCTGCATCACCGAGTCCGAGGCCGGATAGTCGGCATAGGGGCCGTCCGCGCCGTAGCCGCTGATCGACACATAGACCAGCGCCGGATTGCGCGCGCACAGCGCGGCATAGCCCACGCCGAGCCGCTCGGCAACCTGCGGCCGGAAGTTCTGCACCACGATATCCGCTTGCAGCGCGAGGTCGAATAGCAGCGCCTTGCCGGCGTCGGTGGCCGCATCGATGCAGACGCCGCGCTTGCCTGCGTTGTACGCGATCGACAGCGCGCTGTGCTCCCCGCGCACCACGCCCACATGCCTGCCCCAGTCGCCCGCCGGCGGATCGACCTTGATGACCTCGGCGCCTTGTTGCCAGAGGATATGCGCGCAATACGGGCCCGCAATGCCCTGGCTGATATCCAGGATGCGCAGGCCAGAGAAGGGCAGTTCGTCAACCGCTTCGGATGAAGAGGCGGTAGGTGAAGCTAATGCGGATTGCAGGTCGGTCTGGGCCATCGGCAGGGATCTGAGAGTCGTAAGGTGGCGTCGGATGGCTTATGCTAGGGCGTACTCCTGGCCGTGACAATCCGTCGGCCTGTGCCACCCGTGTTGACTCATGATTGACAATAATCCCAGCTTCGACCTGAACCTGATCCGGCTGTTCGTCACGCTCGTGGAATCCAGAACGCTCACGGCCGCCGCCGCGCGCGGCGGCATGACCCGCTCCAATGTCTCGCGCCGTCTCAAGGCCCTTGAGCAGCATATGGGCGCGCAACTGATGCGGCGCACCACCCGCCATGTGGAGCTGACCGAGGCCGGGCGGCTGCTGTATGCGCACGGCGTTCGCATGCTCGATGAACTGCAGGCGGCGGGCACCTCGATCGACAGCCTTGGCCAGACCGTGCGCGGCGACGTGCGGATCCGCCTGCCCACCGGACTCGGGCATCTCTACCTGGCGCAGGTATTACTGGAATTTGCCCGGCAATACCCGGCCATCTCCTTGCGCGTGCTGATCAACGACTACATCGGCGACCTGATTTCCGCCGAGGTGGATGTGGCGCTGAAGATCACCTCCCTGCCGCCGGAGGACCACGTGGCGCGCAGGATTTGCGGGGTAGGCTGGTGCCTGTGCGCAGCGCCGGCCTTCCTGGCTGAGCATGGGCCAGTGAGCCGCGCCGAGGATCTTGGCCATTGCGACCTGATTGCGCCGGCATCGCTCGGGCGGCGCTTTGATCTCAAGCTGAGACTGGCCGGCACGCCGCTGATCCTGCGGGTCGCCCCGCGCATCCAGTCCGGCGATTATCCCTTCCTGTTCGAGTCGATGATGGCTGGGCTTGGCGTTGCTCTGTTGCCGCGCTATGCGGTGTGGCAGCAGATCGGCCGCGGCGAAGTGGTGGAGGTGTTGCCCGAATACGAACCCGAAGGCGTGGGCGACAGCATTTACATGCTGACGGCGCCGAACCGGTTTCCCACGCTGGCCACCCGCACCCTGATGGATTTCATCCGGGCGCGGCTGGAGAGCCAGGCGGGCAACTGGGTTGGGCGTGGGGCCGGTGGGGAGGCCGCGGCCGCTCGATAGGTTGGCGGCTCACACCAGCGAACGTGCACCGGATGGGTTGCCCTGCTGGCGCCTTGCGGCGCCCAGGAAGGCCGGCGCCATGCCGGCGCGCTGGCCGGCGGCGTCGCGCAGCGCCGGCAGGCGGATCTGGCGTGGCGAGCGGCGGATGCGGTGGCGCGGGCGAACATAACATGGAGGTCCTGGCGGAACTGGGCCTGGCCGGGGATGCGATCTTGCGCTGGCACGCCACAGGCGTGGTCAGGTCCGCTTCCCCGGCATCGCCCGGGTGACTGGCATGACTAACGCCGGCGCTGACGCGCCGGCGTAGCTCTGCGGTCCTCTTACTGCGGGCCCAGCTTCTTGATCAGCGCGTCCAGCATCGCCAGTTCCTGCTCGTCCAGATCGGTCAGCGGCGCGCGGACCGGGCCGGCGTCGTGCCCGACCAGCTTGGCGCCGGCCTTGACGATGCTCACCGCGTAGCCTGCGCGGCGGTTGCGGATGTCCAAGTAGGGCAGGAAGAACTCGTCGATCAGGCGGTTGGTGGTGGCGTGGTCGTCGGCCGCGATCGCGCGGTAGAAGTCCATCGCCGTCTTGGGGATGAAGTTGAACACGGCCGAGGAGTACACCGGCACGCCCAGCGCCTTGTAGGCAGCGGCATAGACTTCGGCGGTGGGCAGGCCACCCAGGTAGGACAGGCGGTCGCCCAGCTTGCGGCGGATACGTACCATGTTCTCGATCTCGCCCACGCCGTCCTTGAAACCGATCAGGTTGGGGCAGCGGTCCGCCAGGCGTTCCAGCATTTCCGCGTTGATGCGGGAGTTGCCGCGGTTGTAGACGATCACGCCGATATGAACCGACTTGCAGACTTCCTCGATATGGTTGGCAATGCCTTCCTGGCAGGCTTCGGTGAGGTAGTGCGGCAGCAGCAGGATGCCCTTGGCGCCGAGACGCTGGGCTTCCTTGGCGTAGGCAATGGCCATGCGGGTAGGTCCGCCGGCGCCGGCCAGGATCGGCACCTTGCCCGCACAGGTTTCCACGGCGGTGCGGATCACATTGGAATAGTCGTCCGGCGTCAGCGAGAAGAACTCGCCGGTGCCGCCGGCGGCGAACAGGGCCGTGGCGCCGTAGGGGGCCAGCCATTCGAGGCGCTCGACGTAGGTCTCGGGACGGAAGTTGCCTTGCGCGTCGAAGTCGGTCACGGGGAAGGAGAGCAGGCCTTGCGAGACGATCTGCTTGAGTTCTTGTGGTGTGGTCATGGTGGCTGGTCCTGAGCGCCGCAAGGGCAGGGTTTAGGGCAGTGGCTCTGGTGCTTTCCGGAGGTCCGCACATTTTCGAGATACGTCATCGTACAAGTAGGCTGGCGATTGTGCAAGTGGATTTGTTTGGCACCAGCAGGGCGCCGCACGAAATCCCGATGGCCTGCCCATGAGCGCCGGGGTCATGGTAAAACGCTGCAAAATACCTGGGCCGGCCTGAAAGCTGCTTGAAAGCTGCTTGAAAGCTAGCTTCGAACAGCGTGCGGCCGACATACCGTTGAACGCGCAACAAGAGCGCGCATCGATTTTCCACAAACACTTCACCTCGGGTAAACACTGAATGCTGCGTGAGAAACCCGTTGCCTATAATCCGAGTCATACGACGACATATCACGCGGCCATGAAAGCTTCGGGATGGCCGGTAGCCGGATAAGGGTGCCGCCCATATCCGTCGCGGCCGGCGCCGGAGACCCCATGAATCCAAGCAATACCCTCAGCGTGGCCGGGCAGGCCACCCGCCGCAGCAATGTCCGCTACTGGATCCTGCTGATGATCTTTGTGGTGACGACGGTGAACTACGCCGACCGCGCCACGCTTTCCATCACCGGTCCCGCGATGCGGGCGGAGTTCGGCTTCGACGCCGTGCAGATGGGCTTTATCTTCTCGGCTTTCAGCTGGGCTTATGTGATGGCGCAGATCCCCGGCGGCTGGCTGCTCGACCGCTTCGGCGCCCGCCGCATCTATGCCTGCAGCATCTTCCTGTGGTCGTTATTCACGCTGCTGCAGGGCTTTATCGGCGCGTTCGCCACGGTTGGCGCTGCCGTCACCACGCTGTTCGTACTGCGTTTCGCGGTGGGCCTGGCCGAGTCGCCGGCGTTTCCGGCCAATGCCAAGGTGGTTGCCAGCTGGTTTCCCACGGCCGAGCGCGGCACGGCTTCGGCCATCTTCAATTCCGCCCAGTACTTTGCCGCGGTGCTCTTCACGCCGCTGATGGCCTGGCTGACCCACGCGCTGGGCTGGCACCATGTCTATCTGTGGATGGGCGCGCTGGGCATGGTGCTGGCCGGCCTCTGGCTCAAGGTGGTGCGCAGCCCGGCTACCCATCCGGGGGTGAACCGCGCCGAGCTGGAGCATATCCGGCAGGGCGGCGGCCTTGTCGAGATGAGCGGCGACGCCGGCAAGAAGGAGCAGGAACCCGCGGGCGCCCGCTGGTTCTATGTGCGCCAGTTGCTGTCCAACCGCATGCTGCTGGGTGTGTACCTGGGCCAGTATTGCATCAACGTGCTGACGTACTTCTTCCTGACGTGGTTCCCGGTGTACCTGGTGCAGGCGCGCGGCATGTCGATCCTGAAGGCGGGCTTCGTCGCGTCGCTGCCGGCCATTTGCGGCTTCCTCGGCGGCGTGCTGGGCGGCGTGATGTCCGACGGCTTCCTGCGCCGCGGCTATTCGCTGACGGTGGCCCGCAAGGTGCCGATCGTCGCCGGCATGCTGCTGTCGGTCAGCATGGTGGCCTGCAATTATGTGGATAGCGAATGGCTGGTGGTGGGCTTCATGGCACTGGCCTTCTTCGGCAAGGGCATCGGCGCGCTGGGCTGGGCCGTGGTGGCGGATACGGCACCGAAGGAAGTGATCGGCCTGGCCGGCAGCATCTTCAATATGTTCGGCAATATCGCGGGTATCGTAACGCCAATCGTGATCGGTTATATCCTTGCCACCACCGGTTCCTTCAATGGCGCGCTGGTGTTCGTCGGCGCCAACGCGCTGGTGACAGTGATCAGCTACCTGGTGATCGTCAAGGAAATCAAGCGCGTAGAACTCAAGCATCCCTGATGGCCATGCCGTGTTGCGTGGCCAGGCTACCGGAAGCGTTTCGCAAGGAAAGAGAACATGTCGGTTATCGATATCAAAGTAGAGCAAGTAGGGCAGTCCGCCGGTTCGCAGCCTGGCACGCAGGCGCAAGGCACCCCGCTGTATATCCGCATCCATGAGCTGGATAACGTGGCCATCGTCGCCAACGATGGCGGCCTGCCGGCGGGAACCGTGTTTCCCTGCGGACTGACGCTGCGCGAGCGGGTACCCCAGGGCCACAAGGTGGCGCTGGCGGACCTGGCGGCCGGCGATGCGGTGGTGCGCTACAACGTGGTGATCGGTTATGCGCTGCATGACCTGCCAAGGGGAAGCTGGGTCAATGAGCGAGTGATCGAGATGCCGGTGGCGCCCGGACTGGACGACTTGCCCATCGGCACCCGCGTGACGGCGCCGCTGCCGCCGCTGGAGGGCTACACCTTCGAAGGTTTCCGCAATCCGGATGGCTCCGTCGGCACCCGCAACATCCTCGCCATCACCACGACCGTGCAATGCGTGTCGGGCGTGGTGGAGCATGCCGTGCGCCGCATCAAGGCCGAGTTGCTGCCGAAGTACCCCAATGTGGATGACGTGGTGGGCCTGGAGCATACCTATGGCTGCGGCGTGGCCATCGATGCGCCGGATGCCATCGTGCCGATCCGCACGCTGCGCAATATCGCCCTCAACCCCAACTTCGGCGGCACCGCGATGATGGTGAGCCTGGGTTGCGAGAAACTGCAGCCCGAACGCCTGATGCCGCCCGGCACCATGCCGGTACAGACCGGCGCGGGCAGCGTGGAGGTTGGCGTGGTGTGCCTGCAGGACGACCAGCATGTGGGCTTCGAGAGCATGATCGACGCCATCATGGCCATGGCGCACACCCATCTGGCCAGGCTCGACCAGCGCCGCCGCGAAACCTGCCCGGCCTCCGAACTGGTGGTTGGCGTGCAATGCGGTGGCAGCGATGCATTCTCCGGCGTGACCGCCAATCCCGCCGTGGGGTTTGCCACGGACCTGCTGGTGCGCGCGGGCGCCACCGTGATGTTCTCGGAAGTCACCGAGGTGCGCGACGGCATCGACCAGCTCACCGCGCGTGCCGCCACGCCGGAAGTGGCGCAGGCGATGATCCGCGAGATGGACTGGTACGACCGCTACCTGGAAAAAGGCCGCGTCGACCGCAGCGCCAATACCACGCCGGGCAACAAGAAGGGCGGTTTGTCCAATATCGTCGAGAAGGCGATGGGCTCGATCGTCAAGTCGGGCAGCACCGCCATCACCGGCGTGCTCTCACCCGGTGAAAAGCTCAGGCAGAAGGGTCTGATCTACGCCGCCACGCCGGCCAGCGACTTTATCTGCGGCACCCTGCAACTGGCCGCGGGCATGAACCTGCATGTGTTCACCACCGGCCGCGGCACGCCGTACGGCCTGGCCGAAGTGCCGGTGATCAAAGTCGCCACCCGCAGCGATCTCGCACGCCGCTGGCACGACCTGATGGACGTGAATGCGGGCCGCATCGCCACTGGCGAAGCCACCATCGAGGACGTGGGCTGGGAGCTGTTCCGGCTGATGCTGGATGTAGCGAGCGGCCGCAAGAAGACCTGGGCCGAACACCATAAACTGCACAATTCGCTGGCGCTGTTCAATCCGGCGCCAGTGACCTGAGCGAAGGGCGCTCCGGGACATCCGGGCGGGCGGCTATCTGTCAGCCAAACCAATTCGCTGGGCAATTCGGTCGATTCGCTTTATGACTCGAAACCCAGCGATTTGCTTTATTTTTGTGCCATTGGACTCACTTCAATCCCGTGTTAGTGGCCTGAAACCGGCAAGCCAGGCTTCAGCCAATGAGATCGGCACCTGTCGTAAGGACAATCTTCCCAAAGTGTGTGCCGGAATCGATCAGTTCGTGAGCGCCGCGAGCGTCGGCAAGCGCAAAGGTCTTGTAGACAACCGGCTTGATCTTGCCGCTCTCGATGTGCGGCCAGACCTGCCGCTCCAGTTCATTGATGATGGCCGCCTTGTCCGCGGATGTGCGCGATCGCAATGTCGAGCCCATATGCGTCAGACGCTTCGTCAACATCGGCAAGACGTTGAGATCCTTCGCCGGCCCCTTGATCACGCCCACCTGGAGGATCCGTCCGTCCATGGCTGCGGCGTCATAGTTTCTAGCCACGTAGTCGCCGGCAATGATGTCGAGGATCACGTCGACGCCTCTTCCATCGGTAAACCGCTTCGCCTCGGTGACGAAATCTTCCTCGCGGTAATCTATCGCGAGGTCTGCACCTAGCTCCAGGCTTGCCTCCCGATGCGCCTGCGAGCCAACTGTCGTGATGATTTTCGCTGCGCCGAAAGCCTTCGCCAGCATGGTCGCCGTGGTACCGATACCTGACGCGCCGCCATGGATCAACACCGATTCGCCGGCAACCAGCTTGCCGCGCTGGAACAGGTTCAGCCATACCGTCATGAACGTTTCGGGCATTGCCCCCGCTTCCACCAACGTCAGGCCTTTGGGGATATGCATCGTGTTGCAGGCGTGCGCGACTGCATATTCTGCGTAGCCCCCACCGGGAATCAATGCACACACCAGTTCGCCGATCCGGAATTGGGACACGTCGGAGCCAACGGCAACCACTTGACCTGCCACTTCCAGCCCTGGAATGTCCGAAGCGCCGGGGGGCGGATCATACAGCCCTTTGCGCTGGAAAACGTCTGGACCGTTCACGGCAGCTGCGTGGATGCGGATCAGAACCTGATCGGCGGCCGGCATCGGCACCGCGCGCATGGTCGGAACCAGGACCTCAGGACCGCCGGGCTGTTTGATCTCAACGGCCGTCATGGACGGCGGCACACGATAAGTTGAAGCAGACATGGATACCAATCCTTCTATAGATGAGGCTCGATTGATCCGGGCGGATCATTGAACGAGGAACTCTTGCGTTCAGTTTAGGCCTCGACGCTGATGAATATGTGCAGCATTATTCAATCTGACAGATGCAAATTTGCATCATGAGGGCGGCACGATGAACTGGGATGACGCGCGAGTGTTTCTCGCGGTGGAGCGCGAAAAAACGCTCCGTGGAGCGGCCAGGACGCTCAACCTCGATCAGGCGACGGTCGGCAGACGGATCGCGGCACTAGAGCATGCCCTACGTGCAACGCTCTTCCTGCGCACCTCTGGGGGTTACGCGTTGACCGCCGCAGGCGAGGCCGCGTTGAGATCGGCGGAGAAAATGGAACACTCCGCACACGAACTCGTCAGACGAACTCAAGGCACGGATACACGGCTTGCGGGGGACGTAAGAGTCACCAGCACCGACTCGATTGCGCTCGAATTCCTGCTTCCCGCCATCGAACGCCTGCATGCTGCGCATCCCGAAGTGCGCATCCTGCTGGACACGTCGACGCGCATGCTAAATCTGGCAAAGCGTGAAGCGGATATCGCGGTCCGGTCAGTCAGGCCGGAAAATCCCGATCTAGTCGCGCGGCGCCTGGCTCGCTGGCCCATGGCGCTCTTTGCATCGAATGCTTATCTCGAGCGCCACGGCAAGCCCGCTGCTGGCTCCGCCTTCGCGGGCCACGATCTTGTCTGCTATCAGGGAAACTGGACCGGTAATCGATCACCGACGCTTGCTGGCGAACCGATACACGCGGGGCGCATCGTATCGACCTTCAATTCCAGCCTCATGCTGCGTACCGCGGTAAAGGCAGGCCTCGGCATCGGTGAGCTTCCGATCCATCTGGCTGAACACGACGGCCTCGTGCAGGTATGGCCGGAACCCGCACGTGGGGCGGTCTACGAAATCTGGCTCGTCACGCATCAAGACCTTCGGCATACCGCGCGCATCACAGCAATGATTGACGGCATCGTCTCCGCGTTCGAAGATCACACAACCCACACAAAATGGTCGCGCACGACTTAGCTGCGGCTGCTGCGTGTCGCGCTACCTGCCCGAGCGGCCGATTTATGCGGAATGTCAGCCGTTCAATGCGAGCCGCAGCCGGGCCCATTCAAGTCGGTCAGGTCGCTGGTGCCACGGATAACGGCCTCTTTGAGGACGACGCCCTCAATTGCCTGATCTTTACCGCCATCACTGCGCACTAACTCGAACAGCCGCAGCTTGTGCCAGGCACGTCGCCAACTTCGATGATGCGCTGTTGCGAGTACTTGTTGCCGCTCGCTGGCGCGTCGAATGCGGCGATACGCTTCTCCTGCGCAAGTGTGATCGTCGAAGCGAGAAGCGGCTATCGGGACCAGTGTCCCGGTTGCTTTACATTACCCGGGGATCAACCTTAAATGAGGAAGGATTCGGCCCCTCCCAGCCTTCCTCAAGCCAGCCGGCAGCCGCTTTTCCCCCTTCAGTCCGCCATGCCGTCCTCCCTGGAGACATGACGCCGGAGACGGATCAAGCCGTGCTTTGTGGCACCTTGCCGGTAGCGCGGCCGAACCCGTAGCCGGGGATTCCGTCGCGAGGTGCATCATGGCTGATCTGTCCAGCGAGCTGGTCGAAGGCTTGAAGTCGAAATTGAGAGGCCAGGCGCTGCAGCCTGGCGATGCGGGCTATGACGAGGCCCGCAGCATCTGGAACGCCATGATTGACCGGCGCCCCGGGCTCATCGTCCAAAGCGCGGGCGCAGCCGATGTCATGCATACCGTGGCGTTCGCGCGAGACAACGGCCTGCTGCTCTCGGTACGCGCCGGTGGCCATAATATCGGCGGCCTGGCGATATGCGAGGGCGGGATCACGCTGGACCTGTCTGCCATGAAGTCGGTGCGAATCGACCCTACCGCGCTGCGCGCCTATGTCGAGCCTGGCGCGACGCTTGGCGATTTCGACCACGAGGCCCAGGCCTTTGGCCTCGCCACGCCGCTGGGCATCAACTCGACTACCGGTGTGGCCGGCCTGACGCTGGGCGGCGGCTTTGGCTGGATCAGCCGGAAGTACGGTTTGTCGGTCGACAACCTCGTCGGTGCGCAGGTCGTCACCGCCGACGGCAAGCTGGTGCGCGCCAGCGCCTCCGAGCATGCCGACCTGTTCTGGGCCATCCGCGGCGGCGGCGGCAATTTTGGCGTGGTCACGCTGTTCGAGTTCGCGCTGCATCCGGTCGGCCCGGAAGTGTTCGGTGGCCTGATCGTTTATCCCTTGTCACAGGCAGCTACGGTCTTGCAGGCACTGCGCGACCGTTTCGCCGGCATGCCGGACGAGCTGACCGTCTGGGCCGTGATGCGGCTGGCGCCGCCCCTGCCGTTCCTCCCGCCCGAAGCGCATGGGAAGCCCATCGTGGCGCTGGCTATCTGCTATATCGGGCCGGTGGCGGACGGGCCGCGACTGGCCGAGCCCCTGCGGAAACTGGGCACGCCCTACGGCGAGCACGTAGGGCCCATGCCATTCACCGCGTGGCAGCAGGCGTTCGATCCCTTGCTGACGCCCGGCGCCCGCAATTACTGGAAATCGCACAACTTCGCCGGGCTCGACGACGGCCTGATCACGCTGCTGACGGACTACATCAACAAGCTGCCTTCCCCGCACACAGAGATATTCATCGGCTCGCTGGGCGGCCAGACCAACCGGGTGGCGGTGGATGCCACGGCCTATCCCAGCCGCGATGCCAACTTCGTCATGAACGTGCACGGACGCTGGACCGACCCGGCCGACGACGATGCCTGCATCGCCTGGTCGCGCGAGGTCTTCCAGGCGGCGGCGCCGTACGCGCAGGGCTCGGTGTACGTCAACTTCCTGACGCAGGAAGAGGGCGATCGCGTTGGCGCGGCCTACGGGCCGAACTACGCGCGGCTGGCCGACGTCAAGCGCAGGTACGATCCCGACAACCTGTTCCGCCACAACCAGAACATCAAGCCTGCGTAGCGGGGGGAACCTGGCCTTGCCGCCGGCTCGCCGCCGACGGCATGGCCGACCGCCAAAGGGGTTCCGCGGGCCTGCGTCTGGCAGACGACGCAGTAGCGCTCCGTCAGGCGCAGCAGGGTCTAGACCTGCTCGACCGGAGCGTCCGTATCCAGTTCAAGACGCAGCCGGATCGCCTGAAAACCCACGGCAGTTTCCTTGCTCACGCCAAGCGTGCCGCGGAAATCGAGGTCGCCTTCCACGAGCACGCGCGCATCGCGCAGCGCGACCGAGGCGGCCTCGGGGTGCTCGAGGTACTCGGAGCCTGGATGGTACGGAATTGGTCGGCGTTCATGGATAGTCTCCTCGCGTTTGGCATTGCCCATGGCCTTGGCGGGCTTTGATGCCGGTCAAATCAACCGCGCCCCCGGCCACGCCCCCGACATCACGATATTCCGCACCGACTGCCTGACCGTCTGCATGATGTCCCACAGCTCAGGCACCGGTGTGCGGTTGCGCGCGGTGGCAAGCGCCACCTGCCGCGTCACTACCGGATCCACCAGCCGCGCCGAATGCAACCGACCTTGCGCCACGCGGTCGGCCACCGCGGCAAAGGGCAGCAGGGTGGCGCCGCAGCCATCTTCCACCAGCCGCATCGATACGGTATTGGAGGCATCGCATTCCAGCGCCAGTTGCAGGCTCGTGCCGGCCCTGGCCGCCAGCGACTCGGCCAGTACGCGCAGGCCGTGTCCGGTGCTGGGCAGGATCAGCGGCACTTCGCCCAGCCGGCGCACCGGAAAGGTGGGGCCGAGATGGCTCCACGAGGTTGGCGTGACCAGGGTCAGGTCTTCTTCCAGCAGGATGTCGACCTTCAGCGCGCCTTGCTGCTCGGGCAGATAGAGCAGGGCGACGTCGATCTCGCCCGCCGCCAGCCAGGCTAGCAACGGGCTCGCCAACCCTTCGACAAAGCGAACCCTGGTGGCGGGAAAGCGCTGCTTGAGCGCGGTGCCGATGCTGGCGAACGCAGTGTTGGCAATGGTAGGCTGCGCCGCGATCACCAACTGCGCCGGACCCTGCGCCGACGACGCGCGAATGGCTTCGCGCGCTTCCGCCAGCGTGGCCGCTACCTGGCGCGCGTAGACGATCAGGGTCTGGCCGGCTTCGGTCAGCACCACGCCGCGCCCGCTGCGGTGGAACAGGCGGGTGTCCAGCGCCGCTTCCAGCCGGGCGATCTGGCGGCTGACGGTGGACTGGTCCGCGCCCATTTCAAGCGCCGCGCGCGAGATGCTTTGCGTGTTGGCGACGCAGACGAAGCAGGCGAGGTCCTCGGAGTTGAGCGCGGTCATGCGGTGTGTGCGGGCAAGTTCAGGCCTTGGCGGCGGGCTTGTCGCCGATGGCGTGCCCGGACATGTGTTCCAGCGCCCGCACCAGGCCGGAATGGTCCCATCTGGCGCCGCCAAGCGCGCCGCACACATTGAACAGTTGCTGGCACGAGGCGGTATTCGGCAGGCTCACGCCCAGCTTGTGCGCGGTCGACAGCGCCAGGTTGAGGTCCTTCTGGTGCAGTTCGATGCGGAAGCCCGGATCGAAGGTGCGCTTGATCATCCGCTCGCCATGCACTTCCAGGATGCGCGAGCTGGCAAAGCCGCCCATCAGCGCTTCGCGCACGCGGGCCGGGTCGGCGCCTGCCTTGGCGGCCAGCACCAGGGCCTCGCCCACGGCCTCGATGGTCAGCGCGACGATCACCTGGTTCGCCACCTTGGCCACCTGCCCGTCGCCCACGCCGCCCACCAGCGTGATGTTCTTGCCCATCAGTTGCAGCAACGGCAGCACGCGGTCGAACACGGTCTGCTTGCCGCCGGCCATGATCGACAGCGTGGCGGCCCTGGCGCCGACTTCGCCGCCGGAGACGGGGCCGTCCACGTAGTCGCAGCCGAGCGCTTCGATTCTTCCGGCGAAGACGCGCGTTTCTATCGGAGAAATGGAACTCATGTCGACCACGACCTTGCCTTTGGAGAGGCCTTGCGCCACGCCGTTTTCACCAAACAGCACGCGCTCCACGTCGGGCGTGTCGGGCAGCATCAGGAAGATCACATCGCTCTGCCGCGCCACTTCGGTGGCATTGGCGCAGGCCTGGGCGCCGGCATCGAGCAGGGCCTTTGGCGGCCCGCTGCGGGAGTGGACATAGAGCGTATTGCCGCCGGCCAGCAGGTGTTGCGCCATGGGCGTGCCCATCACGCCCAGTCCGATAAATCCGATCTTGCTCATGTCAGTCCCCTCGTCTGTCGTCTGTCGTACGTTGGGGCCGCGCGCGGCGCGGCTTCGGGCGGATGCCGCGCCTAGCCGGCGAAGCGATCGCGCAGCGCCTGCGTGGCGCTGCGGAAGATATTCTGGTCCAGGCCCACCGCCACGAAGCTCGCGCCCATATCCAGGTAGCGGCGCGCATCGGCTTCCACCGGCGTCAGCGTGCCGACCGCCTTGCCCGCTCGATTGGCGGCGTCAACGATGCGCGCCACCTGCGCCTGCACCTCGGGATGGTTGGGGTTGCCGAGATGGCCGCAGGCTGCAGCCAGGTCCGACGGGCCGATAAAGATGCCGTCCACGCCTTCCACGGCGCAGATGGCATCGGCGGCATCGACGCCTTTCCGGCTTTCGATCTGTACCAGCACGCAGATATTGTCGTTGATCTGGCTGAAGTACTCCGGCACGGTGCCGTAGCGGTTGCTGCGCTGGACCATCGACACGCCGCGCACACCGGCCGGCGGGTAGCGGGTGGCGCTGACGGCGCGCCCGGCCTGTTCGGCGCTTTCGACAAAGGGAATCAGGAAATTATAGAAACCGATGTCCAGCAGGCGCTTCATCACCACCGGATCGTTTACCGGCGGGCGCACCACAGGCGCGCTCACGCTGCCTTGCAGCGCCATCAGCTGCGGAATAAAGGTGAGCACATCGTTGGGCGAGTGCTCGCCGTCGAGCAGCAGCCAGTCGAAGCCGGCCAGGCCGAGGATCTCGGTGGTAGTGGGATTGCCCAGCGAGCACCAGCAGCCGATCACGCGCTTGCGCGCGAGGATGTCGGCACGGAAGCGGTTGGGCAGCGGGGAGGGCAAGTTCGAATTCGGCAGCGTTGACATGTCGTTTAGTGTTCCTGTTTATTGAGGCGCGGCGCGCGATAGCGGATGGGGGCTGCGTCAGCCGGTGATGCCGATCTGCCACGGCGCGAACTCATGGTCGCCCAGGCCGAGCAACTCGCTCTTGGTGCGCTGGCCGGAGGCCGCCGCCAGGATCCGCGCGAAGATGTGTTCGCCCATGCTCTGGATGGTAGCGGTACCGTCGAGGATCTCGCCGCAATTGATGTCCATGTCTTCTTCCAGGCGCTGGTACATCGGCGAGTTGGTGGCGAGCTTGAGCGATGGCACCGGCTTGGCGCCGAACATGGAGCCGCGCCCGGTGGTGAAGCAGATCAGGTTGGCGCCGCTGGCGATCTGCCCGGTGGCCGATACAGGGTCGAAACCGGGCGAGTCCATGAAGACGAAGCCCTTTTGCGTGATCGGTTCGGCGTAGCGATACACGCCCATCAGCGGGCCGGTGCCGCCCTTCATCGACGACCCCAGTGATTTCTCGAAGATATTGGCCAGCCCGCCGGCCTGGTTGCCGGGGCTGACGCGGCCATTGATCTGCACATCGCGGCCGGCGGCGTAGCTATCCTTCCACCAGCGGATGCGCTCGACCAGCTTCTCGCCCACCTCGCGGCTGGCCGCGCGGCGCGTCAGCGTGTGCTCGACGCCATAGATCTCCGGCGTTTCCGACAGGATGGCCGTGCCGCCGTGGCGCACCAGGATGTCCATGGCCGCGCCCAGCGCCGGGTTGGCCGTGATCGACGAAAAGCTGTCCGAACCGCCGCATTGCAGGCCGATGCTGATGTGGCTGGCCGGCACCGGCTGGCGTACGGCCCGGTTGGCATCCGGCAGCAGTGCCTGCACCGCGGCCACGCCGGCGGCGATGGTCTTGCGGGTGCCGCCGGTGTCCTGCATGGTGAACGCATGCAGCCGGGGCCCGGGCTCCAGTCCTTCGGCCTTCAGCAGCGCATTGATCTGGTTGCGTTCGCAGCCCAGCCCGACCACCAGCACGGCTGCCAGGTTGGGGTGGCGCATATAGCCGGCCAGGGTCCGCTGCAGCATGGCCATCGGCTCGCCGCTCATCTCCATGCCGCAGCCGGTGCTGTGGGCGAAGGCCACCACGCCGTCCACGTTGGGATATTCGGCCAGCCGCTCGGGCGTGAACCATTCGGCGATCTTGTGCACCACGGTGGCCGAGCAGTTGACGGTGGCGACCACGCCGATAAAGTTGCGCGTGGCCACGCGGCCATCCTCGCGCACGATGCCGTCGAAGGTGGCTCGTTCCGCTTCGGGCAGCAGCGCTACCGGCACGAAGTCGCGCGCATGGGCGTAGTCGCGGTCGAACTCGCGGAACTCGATATTGTGTCCGGATACCAGCGCGCCCGGCGCAATGTCGGCACCGGCAAAGCCGATCGTGGTGTTGTACTTGAGGATGGGCTCGCCCCTGGCGATGGCGCGCGCCGCGATCTTGTACCCGGCCGGCACCTGGCTGCGGATGCTGAACGCCTCGCCGGGCACTGGCGTGCCGATGCTGAGTTCGGTACGCGCGATCAGTACGTTGTCCTGCGCGTGCAGGCGGATCACCGGGGCGGCGGGTTGGGTAGCGGACACGTTATCTCCTGGGGGCTTCTTCGCGATTGGATATGGCGTGGCCTTTCGTTGCCGCCCGCCGCTGGTGCGGCAGGCGTCGAGGCCATCGTTGTTGCCGGTTCCCGGCGGGCCGCCGCGGCGGCCCTGGCGCAGCCTCAGCGTGCGCCGCTGACGATCTGCTTGGCAAAGCTGGCGCGTTCCATCTCCACGACTTCCACGCTGACCTGCACGCTGTCTTCGGCGTCGCCCGGCCGTACGGCTTCGGCGATGACGTCGCAGACCGCCTTGCTGAGCGCCTGGCGCACCGCCAGTTCGCGGCCGTCCAGGATGTGCAGGCGCGCATGCACGAAGGCGCGTTCGCGTGCTTCGGTGCCCTGGCGGAAGGAAGTCAGCGTAATGCAGCGCGACTTGATGTCGGGTTCGTTGAACTGGCCGGATGCCAGCAACGCGGCATTGGCTTCGTCCAGCAGTTCCTCCTGCGAGCAGGTCAGGCGCGTGTTTTCGGTGATTTCGATAATTAGGTGCGGCATGGTGGCTAGGCCTTGGGTTGTCGGTTTATCGCCCGGAACAGGGCGGATCAGTCCACCGCCAGCCGCGATAGCGGGCCGGGCGATTTCCCTCGCGCGGCCTGCACGCGTGCCGCGGCATCGTCGAGCTGGGCGAGCGTTCCGCTGTCCACGGGCATGAACGCCGCGCGGGCGCGGCGCCATGCGCGCTCGGGCTCGCCGGGCAGGAGGATGGCATCGGTGCCGGGCTGCAGTTGCGAGGACCGCAGCCAGTCGACGAAGGCCTGCACCTCATGGCCAAAGGTGGTGCTGCTGCCCAGGCGCGCCGGGTCGAACACGATGGCCAGCATATTGTTCCAGACCGCATGCTCGTGGGTCAGGGTCTCCGGGCGGATGGTGTGGCCGCCCGTCACGGCAGCGCCCAGCAGTTCGCACATGACCGCCAGCACATAGCCCTTGTGCTCGCCGAAGGCGCGCAGCGCGCCTTGCGGATCGCCTGCGGGCGGGAACATCACGGCGGGGTCGTCGGTGGGCTGGCCTTGCGCATCCAGCAGGCAGCCCGGCGGCACCGGCACGCCCTTGTTGTTGGCCACGCGCACCTTGCCCAGCGCGATCGCACTGGTGGCGAAGTCCATCACCAGCGGCTCGGCGCCGGCCACCGGCACGCCGATGGTGAACGGGTTGGTGCCATAGCGGGCCTCGTAGCCTCCGTGCGGGGCCACGATCGGCTTGGACAACACGTTGACGAAGTGGATGGAGATCATGCCGGCCGCGGTGGCCTGCTCGGCCCAGTGCCCGACCCGGCCCAGATGGTGCGAGCGGCGCAGGCCCAGCACGCATACGCCGTGCTCGCGCGCGCGTTCGATCGCCAGGCCCATGGCCTCCTCGGTCACCGCCTGGCCCATGCCGCGGTTGCCGTCCAGGCTCAGGATGCCGCCGGCCTCGTGCACCACGCTCACGTACTGGTTCAGCTGGAGCTGCTCGCCCAGCCAGGACAGCACGTACTTGGGGATCATGCCGACGCCGTGGGAATCGTGGCCGGACAGGTTGGCGCCGACCAGGTGATCGGCGGTGAGGCGGGCCTCGCGCGCGTCGGAACCGGCGGCGAGCCAGAGATCGACTACCCACTGATGGAGGGCGGCGGTCGGAATGCGGTGTTCACTCATGGGCTTCGGGGGGGAAGAGGGAAGGGGTCACAGGCAAAATCAATTGGCCATCATAAGCCGCCGGGCCCCGCTTGGGTACCCGGCAAGGCACGCGAGCCATGCGCTGGCGTCATTCCGGCCGGATATTCGCGGTCTTGATCAGTTGCGCCCATTTGGCCACTTCGCTCTTCTGGAAAGCGCCCAGTTCGGCCGGGCCCGCGCCGGACGGCTCGATCCCCAGCGCGGCGAGGCGGGCGCGCATGTCGGGTTCCTGGATGATCTTGCCTATGTCGGTGGCAAGGCGGTTGACGATGGGCGCGGGCGTGCCGGCGGGGGCGAACACGGCTTGCCAGGAAACAATCTCGTAGCCCTGCAGTTTCGGCCCGCCGGCCTCGGCCACCGTTGGCACGTCCGGCAACTCACGCGCGCGCTTGGCGGCGGTGGTGGCCAGGGCGCGGAATTTGCCGGACTGGATCATCGGCATGGCGGCCACGCTGTTTTCGAACAGCACGTCCACCTGGTTGCCCAGTAGCGCCTGCACTGCCGGGCTGCTGCCTTTGAATGGCACATGGAGCAGCTTGACGCCTGCCATGTTGGCGAACAATTCGCCGGCGAGGTGCTGCGAGGTGCCATTGCCCGCCGAGCCGAAGGAGACCGTACCGGGCTTGGCCCTGGCCGCCGCAATCACGTCCTGCACGTTCTTCCACGGGCTGTTGGCATTGACCACCAGCAGGTTGGGCAGTGTGCCGATCAGGGCCACCGGCTGGAAATTCCTGATCGGGTCGTAGGGCATTTTCGGGTACAGGCTCACATTGATCGCGTGCGAGCTGATGGTGCCGCCCACCAGGGTGTAGCCGTCAGGCGCCGCCTTGGCCACGTAGTCCGAGCCGATATTGCCGCCCGCGCCGGCCCGGTTTTCCACCACCACCGGCTGGCCGATCATCTGCGACAGGCGCTGGCCGATCAGGCGCCCCAGCACGTCAGTGGTGCCGCCCGCGGCGAAGGGCACGACGTAGTTGACCGGCCTGGTCGGCCACGCGTCCTGCGCATACGCCGGCAGGACGCTGGCCAGGGTGCCCAGCGCGATAAGTGCGGCCAGTGCGCAGGTCCAAAGCCTGGCGAAGCGGCGGGAAGGCTGGAGTGACTGGCCGGGTTGCGGGCGCATGGGCATATCTGGGTCTCCTGATCGTTTTTGTCGAAGCCATCTTCCTTTCCGCTGCCTCGCCGCACCGCCATGCATGGGCAAGGGACGCGGGGGCAGGGCGAGATCGCCTGGCAACAATCTACACGCGCCCGGCAAGCGCAGCCTTGCGTTTTACGCATAGCAGAAATGCGGCGTATGCCAGGCGCACAAGGCACTCGCGGCATAACAATCCATGCAGTCCCGGCTTTTCCGGATTCGCCGGACGCTTTCCGATGCGCTCGTGCCAAGGCAGCGCCCGGCATCTGTCCGATTGCACCGCACCATTCCGTATCATCATGACCAGCCAATCCGTTGCAGCCACCGCGCTTTCCCCGTCATCGCCCGCCAGGCTGGCCCGTTCCGGCGGCCGCGTGCTGGTGGACGCCCTGCGCATCCATGGCGCCGAGCGCATCTTCTGCGTGCCGGGCGAGAGCTTCCTCGACGTGCTGGACGCCTTGCATGACCAGCCCGCCATCGACCTGATCGTGTGCAAGCACGAGGGCGCGGCGGCCAATATGGCCGAGGCCGACGGCAAGCTCACCGGGCGCCCCGGCATCTGCTTCGTCACCCGCGGGCCGGGCGCCACCCACGCCAGCATCGGGGTGCATATCGCCGCCCAGGATTCCACGCCGATGCTGCTCTTCGTCGGCCAGATCGCACGCGGCCACAAGGGGCGCGAGGCTTTCCAGGAGGTGGACTATGGCGCCATGTTCGGCTCCATCGCCAAGTGGGTGGTGGAGATCGAGGATCCGGCGCGCATCCCCGAACTGGTGGCCCGCGCCTTCCAGTGCGCTACCTCCGGCCGGCCCGGTCCCGTGGTGATCTCGCTGCCGGAGGACGTGCTGGATGGCCTGTGCGAAGTGGCCGATACAGGATGTTATTGCCCGGTGGAGGCCGCGCCGCACGCGGCCGACGCGGCAGCGCTGGCCGTGGCGCTGGCCGGCGCGCAGCGTCCGCTGGTGATCGCCGGCGGCGCCAACTGGAGCGCGCGCGCGGCGGCCGATTTCACCGCCTTCGTGCAGCGCTGGAACCTGCCGGTGGCATGCGCCTTCCGCCGCCAGGACGTGTTCGACAACCGCGACCCGCACTACGTCGGCCACCTCAGCCTTGGCGTCAATCCCGCGCTGGCGGAGCGCGTGCGCGACGCCGACCTGATCCTGGCCTTCGGCACGCGGCTGGGCGACATCGCCACCGATGGCTACACCTTGCTGGAAGTGCCGCGCCCGCGCCAGCGCCTGATCCACCTGCATGCCGACAGCGCCGAGCTTGGCCGCGTGTACCAGCCCGAGCTGGCCATCCATGCGGGCATCGAACCCGGCGCCGCCATGCTGGCCGCGCTGACGCCGCCCGCCGCCGTGCGCTGGGGCGAATGGACCAGCGCCGCGCGCGCCGCGCATACCGCCTTCGCCATGCCGGCCAGGCCGCACCCGCAGCTCACGGGCGTGGACATGGGCGCGGTGATTGCGCACCTGGACCGCGTCTTGCCCGACGACGCCGTGCTGAGTAACGGCGCGGGCAACTACACCGTCTGGCTCCATCGCTTCTACGCCTACCGCCAGCCGCGCACCGAGCTGGCGCCGACTTGCGGCGCCATGGGCTACGGCCTGCCCGCGGCGGTTGCCGCCAAGCTGCGCGACCCGCGGCGCACCGTGGTGTGCTTCGCCGGCGACGGCTGTTTCCTGATGTATCCGCAGGAACTGGCCACCGCCGCGCAGTACGGCGTCAACCTGATCGTGGTGGTGGTCAACAACGGCATGTACGGCACCATCCGCATGCACCAGGAAAAGCGCTATCCGGGCCGCGTCAGCGGCACGGCGATCCCGAGCCCGGATTTCGTGGCGATGGCGCAGTCGTGCGGGGCCTGGGCCGAACGCGTGACGCAGACGGAGGACTTTGCCGCGGCCTTCGCGCGGGCACAGGCGGCGGGCAAGCCTGCGTTGCTGGAACTGGTGACGGATCCGCGCCAGATCACGCCGGCGATGCGCATCGCCGATTAGCACCGCCATTAGCACTGCCATTGGCACTGCCAGTACGAGAAGACACCCCACATAAGACAAAAACAGGAGACACGCCATGACCGATGCCACGCTGGCCGACCTGCGCAGCCGGTTTGCCGGCCGCTTGCTGACCGCGCCCGAGGACACAGCCCCGTTCCTCACCGACTGGCGCCGCAGCTGGACCGGCCGCGCGCTCGCGGTGGCGCAGCCGGACACCACCGGGGATGTGGCTGCGATCGTGCGCTGGTGCGCGGCGCGGCGGGTGCCGCTGGTGCCGCAAGGCGGCAATACCGGCATGGTGGGCGGCGCCATTCCCGATGGCGGCGGGCGCGCGCTGGTGCTCTCCACGGCGCGGCTGAACCGCATCCGCGAGATCGATCCGCTCAATAACACGCTGACCGCCGAGGCCGGCTGCATCCTGGCCGCCGTCCAGCAGGCGGCGCAGGAGGCGGGGCGCCTGTATCCGCTGTCGCTGGGCGCGGAGGGCAGTTGCACCATCGGCGGCAACCTCGCCAGCAACGCGGGCGGGGTGCAGGTGCTGCGCTATGGCAATACGCGCGAGTTATGCCTGGGCCTGGAAGTGGTCACGCCCGACGGCGAGACCTGGGACGGCCTGCGTGGCCTGCGTAAAGACAACACCGGTTACGACCTGAAGCAGCTCTTTATCGGCGCCGAGGGCACCCTGGGCGTGATTACCGCCGCTACCCTCAAGCTATTCCCCCGGCCGGCCGCGCGCATGACCGCGCTGGCCGCGGTGAGCAACCCGCATGCGGCGCTGCGCCTGCTGGAACTCGCGCAGCGCCGGCTGGCTGCCACGCTGACCGCGTTCGAACTGATGAGCGGCGTGTGCGTGGCACTGGTGGCACGCCATTTCCCGGACTGCCGCGCGCCGTTCGACCAGGCGCATCCCTGGTACGTCCTGCTGGAAAGCAGCGACCCGCACAGCGAAGCCCATGCCACGCAAGCCTTCGGCGAGTTGATGGAGGAGGCCTTCGAGGCCGGCATCGTGGCCGATGCAGCCATTGCCGCTTCGCTGGCGCAGTCCGATGGCCTGTGGCGGATCCGGCATCACCTGCCCGAGGCCCAGTCGCAAGAGGGCGACAACCTCAAGCACGATATCTCGGTGCCGATCTCGGCCATCGGCGAGTTCATCGCCCACACCAGCGCCGCCATCGTGGCCGCGCATCCGGGCGCGCGCGTGCTGGCCTTCGGCCACCTCGGCGACGGCAACCTGCACTACAACGTCAGCGCGCCGCAGGGCATGCCGCAGCCGGAGTTCGTGCAGGCAAACGGCGCGGCGATCAGCGCGCTGGTGTACGAGGCGGTGCACCGCGCGCGCGGCTCGATCTCGGCCGAGCATGGCATCGGCCAGCTCAAGGTCGACAAGAACGCGCACTACAAATCCGCCGTGGAAATGGCGCTGATGCAGAAAATCAAGCACGCCCTGGACCCGCACGGGCTGATGAATCCGGGGCGGCTGCTGCCGGATCCGTCTCATTGAGCGCACTTCGCATGATCCTGGGGCCGGCAGCATGGCCACTACAAGAACCACAAAGGAGACAACCATGCATCAAAGCTTCAAGCCTTCGCGCCGCGCGCTGCTGGCGGCACTGGCTGCGGCCACCGCCTGCGCGGCGTTGCCCGCGCAGGCGGATACCTATCCCTCCAGGCCGATCCGCGTGGTGGTGCCGTTTGCCGCCGGCGGCAATACCGATATCGTGGCCCGCCTGATCGGGCGCGACCTGCAGAAGGCGCTGGGCCAGCCCGTAGTGGTGGAGAACCGCCCCGGCGCTTCGGGCAATATCGGCGCCGACATTGTCGCCAAGTCCGCGCCGGACGGCTACACGCTGCTGATGGGCACGGTCGGTACCAACGCCATCAACGCCAGTTTCTATCGCAAGATGCCTTACGATACGGCGAAGGATTTCACGGCCGTGGCGATGGTCGCTTCGGTGCCGAACATCCTGGTGGTCAATCCCTCGGTGCCGGCCCGCAACGTCAAGGAGCTTACGCAGTTCGTGAAGAGCGAGAACGGACGGGCCACCTTTGCCTCGTCGGGCGCGGGCAGCTCGATCCACCTTTCGGGCGAGCTGTACAAGGTGATGACAGGAACCGCGATGGTGCACGTGCCATACAAGGGCAGCGCGCTGGCGGTGACGGACCTGATGGGCGGCCAGGTGCAGATCATGTTCGATAACGCGCCGACCTCGCTGCCGTTCGTCAAGTCCGGCAAGCTCAAGGCGCTTGCGGTCACCGGCGCCAGACGCATGGCCGCGCTGCCTGACGTGCCTACCATGGAAGAGGCCGGCCTGCCGGGCTTTGTCACCGGCTCCTGGTTCGGCCTGTTCGCCCCGGCCGGCACGCCGCGCGAGATCGTGGCGAAGGTCAGCGACGCCGTGATGGCAGCCATGCGCCGGCCCGAGTTCCGCGAGCAGCTGGTCAATGCCGGCGCCGAGCCCGATCCCAGGCCCAGCACCGAATTCCAGTCCTTCGCCCTGGCCGAGAAGGTGCGCTGGGAAAAGGTGGTCAAGGCCGCCGGCGTATCGGTCAACGAGTAAAACCAGAGGCGTGCCCGGCACGCCCGACCTGACGGAGCCACTATGCAAAGCCAATCCACAGCCATTGCGCGCCATGATGCCGCTGCGCTGCGCAGCATGGCGCAGGCCATGTTCGAGCGCGCGGGCATGCCCGCCGAGCGAGCCGCCGACGTGGCGGACATCCTGGTCGAAGGCGACCTGATGGGCCACGATACGCATGGCCTGCAATTGCTGCCTACCTACCTGGCCGAGATCGAAAGCGGCAGCATGGCGCTCAGGGAAGACTACGAGGTGCTGGCCAATCGCGCCGCCGTGGCCACCTGGGACGGCAAGCGCCTGCCAGGGCCGTGGCTGACGCTGCGCGCCATGGAAACCGCGATGGCCCGGGCACGCGACTACGGCACCGGTACGGTCACGATCCGCCGCTCCCACCATATCGCCTGCCTGGCGGCTTACCTGGAACGGGCAACCAAGGCCGGCTTCGTCATGCTGCTGTTTTCCTCGGCGCCCGGCGCGGCCACCGTGGCGCCCTTTGGCGGTATGCGCCCGGTGTTTTCCCCCAGCCCGCTGGCGGTGGGATTTCCCACGCCGGAGGGCCCGGTGCTGATCGATGTCTCCACTTCCATCACCACCAATGGCCTGACCGGCCGCTTGTACAAGGAAGGCAAGCGGCTGCCGCACCAGTGGCTGATCGACGAACACGGCAATGCCAGCGACGATCCGGCGGTGCTGTTCCCGCCGCACTCGGGTTCGATCCTGCCCCTGGGCGGACTCGATGCCGGCCACAAGGGCTTTGCGCTGTCGCTGATGGTGGAAGCGCTGACCGCCGGGTTGACGGGCCATGGCCGCGACGATCCAGGCAAGCGCTGGGGCAATACCGTGTTCCTGCAGATCCTGGATCCGGCAGCCTTTGCCGGCGAGGAGGCCTTCGCCACCCAGATGGGCTGGGTGGCGCGCGCCTGTACCGGCAACCCGCCGCGGCCCGGTGTGGAGCGCGTACGGTTGCCAGGGCAGGGCGCGCTGGAGCGCAAGGCGCGCCAGTTGCGCGATGGCGTGGCGCTCAACCCCGTCATCCTGCCGCAGCTGGCGCCGTGGCTGGAAAAATACGGCATGGCGGCACCCGCGCCGTTGGCTTGATGCGGGCGGGCGGCTGCCTGGGATGGAGGACAGCCAAGGCAACGCCGGGGCCGTGGCTTAGCGGTCCTGTGCGCGCAGCACCGATTCGATCTCGCGAATGCGCTCGACCAGTCGCGGGCGCACCTTCTCGAGCAATTGCGTGGCTGGCAGGATGGCCGTCGGGCCGCTGCAGGACAGCGTCATCGGCGGCAGCGCCGGGCCGGGGCGGAAGGCGGCGGCGATCGAGTTGATGTCTGGCAGCCATTCGCCGAAGGATGTGGTGCAACCCAGGCGCAGTACGTCCGCGCGGCTGCGCGCGACGATGGCCTCGGCACTGGCGGCATCCATCCCGTCCTGGTGCCGGAAGGCAGCGAGGGCCTGGCGTTGTTCGCCAGCGGGCAGGGCCTCCAGATAGGCGCGCCCGGCAGCCGAGGTCAGGCCGGAAATCCGCGTGCCGACCGCTACCCGCAACGTCAGGTATGACTCGGACTGGCAATTCTCGTAGATCAGCATCTGCGCGCGGTCGCGCACGATCAGTGAAGTCACGCCCTGTGACAGGTCGGCCAGCTCCTGCATATACGGCCGCACCACGGCGAGCACGTCGACGCCGCGCTGCGCCGCAGGCGCCAGCGCCAGCGCCGAACTGCCGAGCTGGTACTTGAGCTGCTCCGGGTCCGGCCGCAGGTAGCCAAGCTCGGTCAGCGTATGCGTAAGGCGCGACACGGTCGACTTGGGCAGGCCGCAGCGTTGCGCCAGCTCGGCATTGCCCAGGCGCGTCTCGAAGCTGCGGAAGCAGGCCAGCACGTCCAGGCCGCGCGCCAGCGCGGTCACGAAATGCCGGTCTTCCTTGTGCTGGTGCGCCTCGTCGGTCTGCGGTTCGCTCTGCGGTTCGGACATGCGGTGGCCTCGGCGGCGTCAGGGTTGTGCTTCAGCCCGCGCTGGCCAGCAGCTCGCGCAGCCTGGCCTTGAGGATCTTGCCCGACGGCGCGGCCGGCAAGTGGGCCACGACCCTGACCTCGGCTGGCATCTTGTAGGGCGACAGACGCTCGCGCAGGAAAGCGCGCAGGGCGGCCTGGTCCACTTCCATGCCGTCGCGCACTTCGATAAAGGCGATGACCTCCTCATTGCCTTCCACCGCGCGCCCGACCACCGCGGACTGCAGCACGGCCGGGTAGGCGTTGATCGATTGCTCGACTTCCTCGGGGTACACGTTAAAGCCGGAATGGATGATGATTTCCTTGGAGCGGCCCACGATGGACACCGCGCCGTCCGCGTCGATGCGGGCCAGGTCGCCGGTATGCAGCCAGCCGTCGGCATCGATCACCTGCGCCGTCAGGTCGGGGCGGCGGTAATAGCCCTTCATCACATTGGGGCCGCGCACCTGCAGTTCGCCGCTGCCGTCGGGCAGCGGCTCGCCCAGGCGGATCTCTACGTCAGGCACGACCGGGCCCACCGAGCAGTCCGTGCGCGGGGCTTCCACCCGGGTCTGGCAGACCGTGGGCGAGGTTTCTGTCATACCGTAGCCGTTGTGCAGGATGATTCCGAAGCTGGCTTCGAAGGCGGCCTTGAGCGAGGCCGTCAGCGGCGCGCCGCCGGATTGCGCCATGCGCAGCGCGGGCGCCTGCAGCGGCGTGGCCTGGGCGCGGCTCCATTCGATCAGCTTGGCGTACATGGCGGGCACGCCGTGCAACACAGTGAGTTGCTCCGTGACCAGCGCGTGGGCGAGTTTTTCCGGGCGGAAGCGCGGCTCGTAATAGACGGTGGCGCCGTTCGAGAGCGGGCCGACCAGCAGCACCGACAGCCCATAGACATGCGAGATCGGCAGCACGCCGTAGACCCGGTCACCCGGCTGCACGCGCGCCTGCAGCCGGTTGGAGCGGCCAATGAACATCAGGTTGGCATGCGTCAGCATCACGGCCTTGGCGGCGCCGGTGGTGCCCGTGGTGTAGATCAGCGCCGCGACCTGGTCGCGCGCCGCCGCTTCCACCGGCTCGGCCACGGCGGCCTGGTCGGTCGCGCCCAGCAGCAGGCGGCCCACGTGCGGCCATTCGGCCGGCTGTGCGCCGCGTGCCAGGCCGTGCTCGCGCGCTTCGGGATGGGCGCTGTCGAGGTACAGCGCGATGCGCGCCCCGCAATGCTCGACGATGTTGTCGATCTCGCGGGCGGACAGGCGGGCGTTGACCGGCACGGCCCATGCATCGAGTGCGCTCAGCGCCAGGATCAGCACCGCGCAGCCCACGCTGTTCTCCGTCACCAGCACCACGCGATCGCCGCCGCGCACGCCCTGGGCCGCAAGGGCGCGGGCAGTCTCGGCAATGGCGCCGTCCAGTTCGCCGTAGCGCAGCGACCGCTCGGCATCCATCAGCGCCACGCGCTCGCGATGGCTCTGGACCCAGGGGCCAAAGGTCTGATGCAGGCGGGTAAACGAGGAGGAGGGGGCGGCAGCCGGCGCGTGCGCGCCGGGCATGGGAGTGCGACTCATACAGTCTCCGTGTAAGGCTTCCGGCGTGGGCCGCCGGATTGTTCGATCGCCGGATATTCCCACCGATCGCCTTGCGCGTCAACTGCAGGGTGGAACTGCAGTTCTGCATTGCAGAACTGCAGTTCGATTGCCATGACACCTGCTACGCTGACCGCCGCCTGATAGCCACCCTCAGAACCGGAAGCGAGCCACCCCGGCCGCCAGCCCGGCCGCTTGTTGATCCAGGCTGGCGGCCTGCGCCGTGACGGCTTCCACGAGTTCGGCGTTCTGCCGGGTGGTCTGGTCGAGCTGGGCCACGGCCTCTCCGACCGAGCGGATGCCGCGTGCCTGTTCGTCCGCCACGCCGCACAGCCGCTCGGCCAGCGCATGGCTTTGAGCCACCGCCTGCTCGATGCCGCCCATTGCGCTGACCACTTGCCCGCTCAGGCGCGCCCCGCGGGCGATCTCCTCGCCCGCGTGGCCAATGGTGGCGCGAATTTCGCGCGCGGAGGTTGCGCTGCGCTGCGCCAGCCCGCGCACTTCCTGGGCCACGACCGCGAAGCCGCGCCCGGCCTCGCCCGCGCGCGCGGCTTCCACGGCAGCATTGAGCGCCAGGATATTGGTCTGGAAGGCGATGCTCTCGATCACCTCGACCATTTCCGTGATGCTGCGCGAGTGCTGGTTCACCGCCTCCATGGCGCCGCTCATCTGGCCGACCACCGCCATGCCACGGTCGGTGGCTTCGCGTGCCCGGAGCGCCATCGCGCTGGATTCGGTGGCCTGTGCGTGGGCCTGCCCGACCAGCGCGGTAAGGCGCGCCACGCTGTCGGCGGCGGCGGCCAGCGCCGCAACCTGCAGTGCGGTGCGGCGGGACAGATCCTGGTTGCCATGGGCAATGCCTTCGCTGGCCGCGGCGATTTTGGCGCCGGAAAGCTGGATGCCTTCCAGTACGCCGGCCAACTGGTCGCGCATGCGTGCCAGCAGGCACATCAGGCTGTGCTCGTCGCCCGCCCGCACGCGCACCGGCTGCTGCAAATCCCCCGAGGCGATGCGGCTCGCCACCTTGGCCGCGTCGGCCGGTTCGCCGCCCAGCTCCGAGAGCAGCAGGCGCGAAGCAAACCAGGCCAGCGCGGCCGCCGCCGCCAGGCTCGCCACCAGCATGGCCGCCATCACGGCCTGGGCCCGCAACTGGCTGGCGGCCACCGTGGCGACCGTATCGGCGGCCTGCCGCTCCTGCTGCTTGCGGGTGACTTCGACCAGCTCGGCCAGCTTTTGCAGCTGTTCGCCCAGGAAATGACCATCGACCGAGACCGAACTGTCGAACTGCAACGCATCGAGCGGCTGCTTGCGCAGCAGGGCGACGTAATCCCGCAGCATTGCCGCGGCACTGTCGCGCTCCTGCTGCAACGCCTGAGCCTGCGCGGGCGCCGCGTTGCGAACGATCGACAGGGCCTGGTCGAGGCCACCGAGAGCGCTATCGATATCGGCCACCGCGCCATCGCGCTCGCTGCCGCTGGTGGCCATGGTCAGCGCCAGCTGGGCACGGCCAAGCCGGGCCAGCGCCGATTGCGCGCGTTCCGCGGCGATGGCGCCCTGCATATCCCGCTGGTAAAGCGTATCTGTCATCTGCTTGACCGAAACCAGACTGAAGATGCCCGTCAGCCCGACCACGGCACCAAACACATAGACCAGCGCGAACGCGGCGCACATGCGCGCGGTAAGCGGAAGCCGGCCCAGCCAGGACGGGATGCGCCAGCCCGTGCGGCGTGGAAAACTGAGTTTGATGGTTTGCGACACGTTGAGACTCCGATGGACCAGGCGGCCCACTTGCTGACCCTGGGGTACCGCCATCCCGCGCTTGCGGCGGGCGGCGGCATGAATTGGATTTTCCCCGCATGCTGGCCGGCATCTGTGACGCATCCATGACATCCCGGCCGCGCGAGGGGGTAATCGATTTTGTCATCCGGGCGACACATTCCTGACATGAAATAGAGGGCGAGTCACTTTGGCTCACCGGCTTTTCGCGCCTGGCGCCGCGCTTTCCCCACGTCACGTTCACTCCGTCCATGCAATTTGCCTCTCCCCTGGCCGGCGCGCCCGTGCCGCGGCTGCGTTTGCCGCCGCTGCACGCCGTCTTCCAGCCTATCGTCGCCTTCGGCACTGGCGAGATCCTGGGCTATGAGGCATTGGTTCGCGGCCCGTCCAACTCGCCGCTGGCCATGCCGGACGCTTTGTTCCGTCTCGCCCGCAACGAGGCCGAAACCGTCCAGATCGAATTGCAGGCGGCGCGCACCGGACTAGCCGGCTGCCTGGCGCTCGGCTTGCGCGGCAAGCTGTTCCTCAACTTCAGCACCATGGCGCTGCGCTACCTGCTGGCCGAAGACGGCCGCGCGATGCGGACCCTGATAGCGGACAGCATCGCGCCGGAACGGGTGGTGATCGAGGTCACCGAGCAGACGCCCATCGAGGACGCCGAGCGCTTTGGCCAGGCCATGGCTGTGCTGCATGCGTTGGGCATGCAATGCGCGCTGGACGATTTCGGCACCGGCCACGCCAATCTCGACCGGCTGATTCTTCTCGCACCGCACTTCACCAAGCTGGACAAGTCGCTGGTGCGCGGTATCGGCACCTGCTCGCGCCGGCTCGAGGTCGTGCGCACGCTGCTGGCCCTGGTGAAGGCAATGGGGGGCGCGGTAATCGCCGAAGGCATCGAGGACGCCGACGAACTGGCGGTGCTGCGCGACCTGGGCGTGCCCTTCGGCCAGGGTTATTACCTCGGACGGCCGGAGCCGCAGCCGCTGCGGGAAGTCGGGCAGCAGGCCCGCCAGGCGCTGGTGTCCAGGCAGATCGCCGTGTTTCCGCAGGCCGTGCGTTCGGCGCATCCCGGGGTGTCGGCGGGCAAGCTGCTGCGGTCCGCTCCCGCCGTGAGCCCGGCCACCAGCAACAATGAACTGCTGGCGCTGTTTCATGCGCATGCGGGACTGCATGCGGTGGCGGTGGTGAGCGAGGACGACACACCGCTGGCCATCGTCAACCGGCACTACTTCATCGACCGCTTCGCGGTGCCGTTCCATCGGGAGCTGTATGGCAGGAAAGCCTGCATCGGCATGGCCAATCGCGCGCCGCTCTGTTTCGACTTGAGCGCGAGCATCGAGGAAATGGCGCAGGCGCTGTCGGGCGAGGACCAGCGTCCGCTGGCCGACGGCTTCATCATCACCGAGCGGGGGCGCTACGCCGGCCTTGGCACCGGCGCCGACCTGATCCGCGCGGTGACCGAGATCCGCATGGAGGCGGCGCGCTACGCCAACCCGCTGACCTTCCTGCCGGGCAACATGCCCCTGAACCGCCATATCGATCGCCTGATCGAAGCGGGCGCGGAGTTCCATGCCTGTTATGTGGACCTCAACCATTTCAAGCCCTACAACGACCAGTACGGCTACTGGAAGGGCGACGAAATGCTGAAGGGAGCGGCCGCCATCCTCACGCAAACTTGCGATCCCACGCGAGATTTCCTGGGCCATGTGGGAGGAGACGATTTCCTGGTGCTGTACCAGAGCCCCGACTGGGCGGAACGCACGTGCTCGGCGATTGCGCGTTTCAATCGTGCGTCACGCGAGATGTACGACGACGCCGACCGCGCGGCAGGCGGCATCCATGGCGAAGATCGCGGCGGGCAGGCCGTGTTCTTCCCCGCCGTGTCGATGGCTGCTGGCGCGGTGCGGGTCGGGCCACGGGTGCTGGAAGGTATTGCCGGGCTGCCCCGCCTGGGCAGCAGCCATATCGGCGCGGCCGCGGCTATGGCCAAGCGCGAAGCCAAGAAGGCCGCCAGCGGTTTTGCCGTGATCGACCTGCGCGACCTGATGCCAGGCAGCCGGCCGGGGACCTGACGGGCGCCGCCGCGGCAGCGGTCAGCCGAACCCTTGGGGGCTCGGCGCGGCCAGGCCCGGACCGGTTTGATCGAGGCGATAGCCCTGGGCATAGATCACGGTGAGGACCAGGCCGTTGCGGGGACAGAGCCGCAGCGTGCGGCGCAGGCGCGAAACCAGGCTCGCCAGCGCGCGCGACGACGGCGGCAGCGGGTAGCCCCATATCGCCAGCTCGATATGCGTGTGCGATAGGACGCGTCCTACATTGGAAAACAGCAGCGAGGCGAGATCGAACTCCTTGGGCGTCATCGGCAGCCGCCGGCCCTGGAATACGGCCTGGTGCGAGAGGCAATCCAGTGCGTAAGGGCCGACCTTGACGACACGGTCAAGCGATTGCCCGCGCGAGGCAGTGCGGCGCTGCAGCGCATACAGCCGGGCCACCAGTTCCCGTGAGCGCAGGGGGCGGATCATGTAGTCATCGGCGCCGGCCTGCAGGGTATTGACGACGGAGTCTTCGTCTCGCCGGCTGGATAGCACCATGACGGGCACCTCGCAGCGCCAGGCGCCACGTACCGCGCGCACGGCATCCACGGCGGGCATGTCCGCCAGTTCGTGGTCGATCAGCAGGACGTCGTATCCGGACTGGTCGATGCCGTGGAAGAGTTCCTGGCTTGCGTGGTAGGTGTGGCAATAGACGCCGGCGCGCGACAGGGAGTCTGCAAAGGCCTTGGCCTGAACCGATAGGTCCGCTAGCAGTGCGATCTTCATAGAAGTGTCATAAGCGTTATGCAGGTTTGATGGTGGCGAACCGGTCCGCCTCAGGCGCGGCCTGCGCCTGGTCGAAGAGAAGTTCTTCCAGGCGCAGCTTGGCGACCTGACGCTTCAGGTGCCCGATCCCGGTCGCCGAGGCCAATAGCCCGGACTCGAGCAAAGCGATACGCTCGTCGAGTTCGCCTGGCATTTCGGCATACGCGCGCCCCATCGCCTGCAAGGCATGGATGTTGGTGGGAAGGAATGCGGCGGCGAAAAGCATGTCGGGAGTTTACTGGCGGCATGGCGCCAATAAAATCGGACCCGTCCTAAATGAAGGGGGTAAAGCCCATGCAGCGTGAATCCACAAGCTCTCGCGCACGCTTCCCGATGCGGGATTGGCGTGATCCCAACGTCTCCCGGCATTGCGCATGGCCGCGCAAACGCAGCGCGGATTGCTGCGACGCACGTACACAATTTGTCCACAATTGCCAGATCGCGTTATCCACAGTTTGTGTGGATAACCAAGTCCGGTGCGTCGCGTTCGCCCAATAGTGGCGGTTATGTATCGGTCTGCCTAATTTTTGGACAGTGCCGTGGCAGACGGCCAACGGGTGACAGTTGCCGGGGGCGAGCTCAGCGCGCTTGCGCGCGCAGCAGCGATCGGGGCAGGGTGGCCATGCCATGCAACAGCAAGCCCAGGTAAAGAAGGGCGCCGAGCCAATCGGGGCGGGGTTCCAGCAGTGGGCCGGCCAGGCCGATCAGGAGGTCCGGCATGGGCCGGCGCCGCGCGGGATTCCCCGCATCCTTGCCGGCAGCACCACCATGCCGAAGCCGGCGCGGCCGCTCCGTGCATGCCGTTATTCATGCGTCGTGCGTGACCGAGCGCAGACGCACGATGCGGCAGCGCTTGGTGGTGAAATCGGCGGGTGGCGGCGCGGCGTCGTATTGCCAGTCCAGCCCGACAACGGCGACCCCAAGCTCCGCAAGCACCGTCTCCAGCCGTGAGCGGCAGGCCGCTTCCACGACGCTGCCGCCCTCGGCATAAAGGGATAGCGCGTTCGACCCGGTCTGGCGCAGCCGGTAGTCCGCGGCCAGCGGCAAGGCCTGTGCGAAGGCACGCGACAGCACGTCGGCAAAGACCTTGACCGGCTCCCCGTTCCTGCCCGGCAGTACCAGCATGTCGTCGCAGCGGCCTTCGATGCGGGCCAGCGCCAGCGCTGGGCTGCCGCACGGACAAGCGCCGGCGCGCCGTACCAGCACATCGTCGAGCCGGTAGCGGACGATGGGCTGGGTGGTGCGGGTGAAGTCAGTCACGATGGGAACGAAGCGTTCGTGATCCAGCCATTCCGGCTCGACATGGACAAACTCCTCGTTGAGGTGCAGCGTGCCGTGGGCACAAGTCACGCCGAGAAAACCCTCTGTGGCCTGATAGACCTCGCCGGGCTCGCCGAACACGCTGGCCAGCAAGGCGCGGTCGCGGTCTTCCAGCACTTCGGCTACCGAAACGACGCGTGCCGGCCGCAGCGCGCTACGGCCCGCCTGCCGCGCCAGCGCGAGAGCCCGCAGCACCTGCGCGGGCGCCACGACGATGGTGGGCGCATAGCGCTCCAGCCGCGCAAGATGGTCCTCGAACGGCGTGAACAGGTCGAAAAACGCGAACGAGAGCCAGGGATTGCGCACCGCGGTGTAGAGGTTGCTGTTGGTGCGCAGGAACAGCGCCACGCGCTCGCCCGCCAGCAGCCCGCGCGGCAGCAGCCTGGCCAGCAGGGTGCCGGCCCATTGCGCCTGTTCCGGCCGGCTCACCACAAAGGCGCCACGGCCGCCGGAGGTGCCGGAGGACAGCCCCACGCTATAGCCCTGCAAGGTGGGACTGAAATCGCGCGATGCCTCGGCGCGCCGGGCGCACGCCAGGACATCGTCAAGGCGTAGTCCGGCGGTGTTGATCCGGTCGAAGTTGGCCATCAGCACAGCCTTGTCCATGCGTGGCCAGTCCTGCATCGGCCGCGAAAGCCAGGGCGCGAAATAGGGGCTGCGGACCAGCACGCGCTGGCGGAAACGGGTCATCTGCCGGGTCTGGTGCGCCTCCAGTTCGGCGCGGCCGGCAAAGCGCAACCGGCGCGCGTGCCAGTAGGCCCCGAGCATGCGTGGCAAATGCATCAGAGCGCCCCCTCATGAGTCAGCCGGATTTCCACCTGTCCGTTGCGATGCAGGGCATGCAATTGCCTGAGCGTGGCATGGTAGGTCCGTGGGTTCTCCATGATCAGGTTGGCAATCGGCGACGGACCGATCAGTTCCCGGTAGCTGGTCGGCGACCATGCCGCGTCCGAGGCCAGCAGCACCCAGCCTTCAGGCGTGTGCACGAAGGCGCCGAGATGGCCGGCGGCATGTCCTGGCAGTTCCACCAGGAAGACTTCGCCGGCGCTGTCCGGCAAGGCATAGCCCTGGTGGAACGGCGTCAGCGCCGCGGGCAGCGGCTGGCGCCCGAAGACCTCGACAAAGCCAACGCGTTGCTCGAAATCCGCCGGCATCAGTCCCGGTACGAAGCCCCGGCGCAGCGCGCCGATACCGCGCAGCGAGCGCGTGGATTGCCATCCGGCGCCGGAGCAGTAAAACCGTGTATCGGGAAAATCGCGCAGGTGATGGATGTGATTGGAGGTGCGTATTGTAATGAGTCGGCGGCGAGGGGATGGCTTTTGGCGGCAAATGCAGGAATTTGACTTCACGGCAACGGCTCAAAGGCCTGAAATCAAAGGCAGTTTCACCTCCCCCGCAAGCGCGGCAGACGGCGACCAGTCATTGCTTTTGGCGGACTAGCTCTCGCGGCCCCCTAGTCGCGGATAGCGACAGGAGACAGGAGACAGGAGACAGGAGACAGGAGACAGGAGACAGGAAGTTTAAGCCCTCAAATTCCAGGGACCTGCAACGTCGTCAAACTCCCGATTTGGTGTAGCCGTGTTTACCGCCCGTGGGGCGGCAAACACCGACCCGCGATGCGAAGCGAGCCGTGAAGGTGTACCAGGCCGTATGGGGCGCCTCGGGATCCGGYGAAAAGAGCGGAAAAGAGGGACCCATGTTTGAGTATCGCCTTAAGGCGATGCGAGTTTGGGTCCCGGCCGCTCTTTTCGCCGGATCCCGAGGGGGTGTCGCCCCATCCGG
>NZ_JBFTOX010000003.1:0-220846 GCF_056398185.1 Cupriavidus sp. 05L310 | reverse complement strand
GTTCGCTAACAGCATCCGTCCAGCGCGAACCCGCTTTCTGGTCGCTTCGTCCATCTTCCCAGCCATGCAATCGACTCCCGATCAACGCCTTGGTCAGATAACGCGTCAGACTCAAATCGGTTGTCATGATTTATACAAGTCTCAATAGGATTGCCCTATCCGTTCACGATGGAGAGCGTGCACACTATGGCAAACGAAGAACAAGCGCTGCGCGAGCGTGCCAGCGCCCCCTTGACGGCGCCAACTCCGGCACGGTTTCTGCCTATCAAGGTTGAACGACCGGAGGCACCGGACGATGTCGCCGGGGCGGTTCCGGACTAGCGCGATGGCTCGGCGGAGTCCGCGAACGACAGGTGGTTTCCGCAGGCCTTCCCTAAAGCGCCGCCATTCCTCTAGCCCTCCGACGTTATGCGCCGGGACAGGTCATGCCCGGGCATATCGCTTCCTGTATTCGGCCGGCGTGACACCGACATGCTTGGTGAAAGCCGGCCTCAACGTATCTGCATTGGTAAAGCCGCACTTTGCAGCTACCTGCTTGGGCGCCGCTCTACCAGTCTCCAGCAGTTCCCGGGCTGCAGTGACTCGTGCCACCTCGACCCAGGCGGCCGGCGTCACACCGACTTCGGCATGGAACAGACGCGCGAAATAGCGCGGACTCAGGCCAGCATGCTTGGCGAGCTTCTCCACACTAAGTTCCAACGCCGGGTTCGCCGCTACCCAACGCTGGACCTCCTGCAGGGCCGAACGCCCGGCAGGACGTGTTCGCCTTTGCGACTGAACTGAAGCTGCCCCCCAGGACGCTTGAAGTACATGACCAACTGCGCAGCGACTCGCATGGCGATCTCCCAGCCAAAATCCTCCTCCACCAGCGACAAGGCGAGGTCTAGCCCTGCCGTGACACCGGCTGCCGTGCGCAGTTTCCCATCACGCACATACAGCGCGTCTTGGTCGATGGTAACGCATGGGTAAGCCTGCGCCAGCTGGTCCACCGCGGCCCAGTGCGTGGTGAGTCGATGTCCATCCACCATTCCGGTTGCTGCCAACGCGAAGGCCCCGGTGCAAACTGAGCCGTAGCGTCTGGCACGAGCCGCGCTTGTGCGCAGCCAGGATAGGACTGCGGGCTTCATGCATATCTGCGCAGCGTTCGGTGCGCCTGCGACGAGCAAGGTGTCTATGCAGGTGCTTGCGCCACCTCGTCGGGCACAAGCCGCGCACCGGACGAGCTGCGGATCACCCCGGACTCGCACGCCACGACGCGCAAGACGTAGGCCTCGTGCCCCACCCACATTCGCTTGTGCGAACACGTCCAGCGGACCAGCCACATCCAAGAGCTGGACACCTGGTAGCGCCACAATTGCAACCGTTATTGCCATTTCGACGGCAACCTCCCGTACGTCGGTCCGACACGCAAATTGGCAGTATATGACGTATTACGCCGATTGCAGACAAGCCCGCGTCGACCGAAAATTGACCTTGACGCCCCATCTTGGAGACATGTCATGACACTGAATATCGACGGGATCGCGATCCCGGATAGCAAGCTTAGCCGCGAAATCACCGAACTCGTTCGGGACACCGCATCGCCGCTGCTGTTCCATCATTCGAGCCGCGTGTATTACTTCGGCGCCTTGGCCGGCAAGCATCGCGGCCTGAAGTTCGACCCCGAGCTGCTGTACTGCGGCTGCATGTTCCACGACATGGGGCTAACGCACAAGCACAGTAGCGCCTGCGAGCGCTTCGAGGTGGACGGCGCGAACGCTGCCCGTGACTTTCTGCGATACCATGGAATCAACCAGCAAGATATCGACACGGTATGGACGGCGATTGCCTTGCATACAACGCCAGGGATTCCCCGGCACATGCATCCTGTTGTGGCGCTGGTCACTGCCGGCGTGGAAATGGACGTATTGGGCCTGACCTATCCCGAGTACAGCGACGCTGAGCGTGAAGCGGTTGTCCGCGCGCATCCGCGTGGAGACCATTTCAAGGAACACATCATTCAGGCCTTCTATGACGGCATCCAGCACAAACCCGACACGACCTTCGGCAACGTCAAAGCCGATGTGATCGCCGACAAGGATCCCTCTTTCAAACCTGGGAACTTCTGCAGCGTCATCTGCAACTCGAAGTGGACTGGCTAATCTGGCAGTGGCGTCCACTGGCTTTCAACCGCCCCGCGAATTCGACGGCCTTGCCCTGACTGCGACAGAATCGCTAACAAATGTGGGGACGATGCCAGCAGCGCGATCCCGGAGGCGGCGAGCAGGCTCATGACCGGTAGCGCCGGTAATCAAGACGCGCTTCATGAACTTCTCCCATATATTGCGTGGTCGGCCTGCTTTGAGAAGCAAACCTTCTAACGGAACGGACGGATAGTCGCCATCCATTCTGATGCGTCGGTGAACGCCAACTATGCAGCGGAACTGCTCACTACCGGTTGGCTCATTGTGGTCCGGCTATTGATCACGAACACCATGGCCAGAACACCCACCAGGTCGATCGTTGCGCCAAGCGCAAATGCACTGCTGTATCCGCCGAAGTACTCAACCGCGAAGCCAGTGACGGTGGGGCCGACGATGCCGGAAATATTGCCCAGAAGGTGTACAAATCCACTGACGCCGCCCAGATGTTTTCCCGGAACGAGTTCGTGCATCAGTGCCCAGCAAGCCTGCGAGGAGGCAGTCAGGAATAGCACAGCAGCAGCAACAAGAGCCACTGCCGTGGCGGTCTCCGTAGCGAAGCTCACGACAAGCATGGCGAGTGCGGACAAGGCGAGCGGCAAGACTGCTGAGAGCTTGCGCGCATTCAGCGGATTCTTCATGCGCTTGTAGATGAAATCGGACAGGATGCCGCCGCCGAAATAGCCGATTGCGCCGCAAGCCCAAGGAATTGTGCTCAGGATGCTCATCTGTTTCAGGTCGAGGTGCAACGCATTGGTGAAATAGCTCGGCAGCCAGGATACGAAAATGAACAGGGTGTAGTTAACCGCAAACAAGCCGGTGCCCAGCGCCAATATACTGGGCTTGAACAGATACTCGCGCAGTGTCGTTCCGCGTTCGCCCTCATCGGCTGGGTGCGCGGCACTGCGGCTCTGTTCGATCAGCCGCACTTCGTCGGCGGCCACACGGCGGTTCTGCGCCGGGCTATCGGTAACGAAATAGCGCCAGAATCCAATCCAGATGAATCCAATCAGCGCAATCACGACAAAGGAAATGCGCCACCCGAAGGCGATTGCCACCAGTCCGACAATCGGGCCGGCGATTGCACTGCCGAGCGTTTGCCCCGAGAAGGCGAAACCGATCATCCTGCCGGTTTCACTACGCGGAAACCAATTGGTAATGGTCCGGTTGGTTGTCGAATTCATCGGCCCTTCCCCGAAACCGAATAACGCACGCGCCAGAAGAAGAGTAGTGAAGCCTGTCACGCCGGCGGTGAGTCCACACAGCAGTGACCAACCTCCCATCGCCCAGGAGAAGACACGCCGAGGCCCATAGCGGTCAGCAAGTTGTCCGCCGACAAACGCAAAGATGGAGTATCCAAAAAAGAAGCTGCTAAAGACAATTCCGAGCTGCGACGGGGAAATGTTCAGCTCTTTGCTAATAATCGGGGCAACGACGCCCAGCGCTGCGCGATCCATGTAGTTGATCATCCCGGCCGCAAATAGAAGGCCGGCTACTACATATCGATACTTTCCAGACATCATTGCCTCCAAAAACCTATACTATTTATAAGTACAATTACAGAATATTAATTGCAAATTAAATGACTGAGCTCTCCAAGCAGCTGAAGAGGGAGGAAAAGCGTGGACGGCAAGACGGAAACTCAGCCGCCTACGGCGCCTTGCGTGTTCACATACAAGGCATAGACTGACTGGCAAGAAGCCATAAAGAGCCGATTGCGCATCAGTCCACCAAAACAAAGATTTGCACAGCGTTCAGGAAGCGCGATCCGGCCGATCAGTTTTCCCTCTGGCGACACACACATGACGCCGTCAAGATCGTCGCTGCCCATGCCCCAACCACACCAGAGGTTTCCGTGAATATCGCAGCGCATGCCGTCGATTGTTCCTGCGCCGGCATCGAGCAGGATTCTTCCGTTGGCGATACTCGTGCCACCATCGACGAGGTCATAGGCCCAAATCTTGCGCCCTGGCGTTCCGCGCGATTCGATTACGTACAAGATGCGCTCATTGGCGGAGAAGCACAGGCCGTTGGGCCCCTTCAGCTCCGTTGTCATGACGGTCGGCAAGCCCGACTCGGCATCGAGCCGGTAGACCGAATGAGGCAGTTCCGGGGTCGCGGCGCGACCTTCGTAATTGCCTTGTATTCCCATCGGCGGATCAGTGAACCAGATGGAACCATCTGATTTGACGACAACATCGTTGGGCGAATTGAGGCGCTTGCCCTCAAAGCGGTCGATCAACACCGTGAGGCTACCGTCGTATTCAGTGCGCACCACGCGGCGCCCGCCGTGTTCGCACGTGATCAATCGTCCTTGCCGGTCGCGCGTGTTGCCGTTCGCGTAGCCGGACGGTTGCCGGTACACGCTGACCGTGCCAGTTTCCTCCTCCCACTTCATCATTCGGTTATTCGGAATGTCGCTCCACAATAAAAAGCGGCCATCGCCGAACCAGACTGGCCCTTCCGCCCAGCGAAATCCAGTTGCGATCTGCTCCACCGCGGCGTAGGCGATCCGGTATTTCTCGAACTCCGGATCCAGCACCTGGATGCGAGGATCGGGGTATCGTGCACTTGCTTGCCACATGACGTACCTTCCTTCTTACTGTTCCCGAATGCCGGTAGTCAGCTCATGATGCCGATATGCCAGGGTACGAATTCGTTGTCCCCGAGCCCTAGCAGTTCGCTCTTCGACGCCTTACCCGAGGCGGTAAGCAGCATCAGTTGGAAGATCTCTTCGCCGACCTGCTCAATGGTTCTCTCGCCGTCGAGAATCGTGCCGCAGTTCAGGTCCATGTCTTCCTCCAGCCGCCGATACATCGGCGAATTGGTGGCCAGCTTGAGGCTGGGGACAGGCTTGGCACCGAACATCGAGCCCCGTCCGGTGGTGAAGGCGATCAGGTTGGCGCCGCCGGCGATCTGGCCAGTGGCCGATACCGGGTCGTAGCCCGGCGTGTCCATGAATACAAGCCCGTGCTGCGTGACCGCCTCGGCGTAACGGTACACCTCCATCAGCGGACCCGTACCGCCCTTCATTGACGAGCCCAGTGATTTTTCGAAAATATTTGCCAGGCCACCCATCTGGTTGCCCGGGCTGACCGCGCCGTTGATCTGCACGTCACGTCCGACGGAATAATCCTCTTTCCACCAGAGTACGCGTTCCAGCAGCTTCTCGCCGACTGCGCGGCTGGCGGCACGACGGGTCAACGTGTGCTCCACCCCGTAGATTTCCGGCGTCTCCGACAGGATGGCGGTGCCGCCGTGGCGCACCAGCAGATCCACAGCCGCGCCCAGGGCCGGATTAGCGGTGATGGACGAAAACCCGTCCGAGCCGCCGCACTGCAAGCCCACGGTCAGGTGGCTGGCCGGCACCGGACGGCGCTCCACGCTGTTGACCAGCGGCAGCAGTTCCCTGACCGCGGCAATGCCGGCCTCAATGGTCTTGCGCGTGCCGCCGCTTTCCTGCATGACGAAGGTGCGCAGCAGGGGCCCGGGCTCCAGAGAATGCGCGTCGATCAGGCCCTTTAGCTGATTGCGTTCGCAACCCAACCCTACGATGAGAGCGGCGCCCAGGTTGGCGTGGCGCGCATAGCCGGCCATGGTCCGGCGCAGCAAATCCATGGGCTCTCCTGTCATCTCCATGCCGCAGCCCAGCGAGTGACTGAACGCCACCACGCCATCGACGTTGGGGAAGTCTGCAAGCCGCTCCGGCGTGAACCACTCCGCGATCTTGCGTACGACGGTGGCGGAGCAATTCACCGTTGACAGGATGCCGAGATAATTTCGCGTGCCCACACGACCGTCGGCGCGCACGATGCCGTCGAAGCTCGCCTGCCGGCCTGCTTCGACCGGGTCCACGGGCCGGTAGTCGCGGCCGAAGGCGTAGTCCCGTTCGTATTCCTGAAAGCTGACGTTGTGCGAATGGACGTAGCTGCCCGGCTGGATGTCGGCCGCGGCAAATCCGATGCAGACGTTGTACTTCAGGATCGGCTCGCCGGCCTTGATAAAGCGGGCGGCGATCTTGTGGCCGGCGGGAACCTGGCTACGCACGCCCCAGGTTTCCCCCGGCACTTGCGCGCCGATGGGCACGTTCATGCGGGCGACCAACACGTTGTCCGCAGGATGCAGGCGGATACAAGGTCCGATGATGCTCTTTTGCTGGGTTTCCATACTACGTTTCCTGGATTGCGGAATCGGATAAAGCCTAGGCGCTCACTCGGCCTGGATGCCGGCGCTCTTCACCACGCTGCCCCACTTGGGGACTTCGGTGGTCATGAACGTGCTGAACTGTTCGGGACTGGTGCCGAGGATGGTGAGCCCCTGCTCGGTGAACTTGGCTCGCAACCCCTGATCTTTCAGGGCTATGCTGACTTCGTCGCTGATCTTGCTGGCGATGGCTCCGGGCGTCTTGGCAGGCACAAACAAGCCGTACCAGGTCAGCACCTCGAAGTTCTTCAACCCCGCCTCGGACAGCGTTGGCACCTGCGGCAGCGCCTGGGCACGCGCCAGGCTGGACACCGCGATTGCCTTGAGCTTGCCGCTCTTGATGAACGGCGCGGCCACCGGCACGTTGGCAAACATCAAGGGTACAGTGCCGGACATCACGTCGGTCAACGCCGCCGACTCACCCTTGTAAGGAACGTGCGTCAGCTTGATGCCGCTCATCGAATCGAAAAGTGCGCCGGCAATGTGCTGCGGGCCACCAGAGCCCGACGAGGCATAGCTGCTCAGCTTGTTGGCACGCGCGAGCGCGATCACATCCTGCACTGTGCGGGCCTGCACCGACGGATTCACTACCATCACCAGCGGCATCGATACCACCTGTGTCACCGGCATGAAGTCCTTCAGCGGATCGAACGGGAGATTGGCGTACATGCTCGGCGCGATGACCATGGTCGACTGCGACGCCAGCATCATCGAATAGCCGTCGGCGGCCGACTGGGCCACGTTGGTCGCCGCGATGGTGCCGGTAGCGCCGGGCCGGTTATCGACGATCACGGTCTGGCCCGTTTGCCTGGCGAGCTGGTTGCCGATCTGGCGGGCCACGATGTCGGCGCCGCCGCCAGGGGCAAAGCCCACCACGATGCGGATAGTCTTCTTCGGATAGGCGTCGGCCGCCCTTGAAGGCGAGGCGCAGCCAATCGCAGCGATACCGGCAATCGCTGCGCACAGCATGATTCGCCGGCGCGCATCGTTGGACTGGTGGGTGAAGTGGGTGGCTGGCATAGGTGTCTCCCGGATGTTATGTCCTGTTTTCAACACTGGTCCATCGCAGTTCTTTGTCCACGGATGGACCGATGGTCCTGTTATCGATTCAGGCTGCCAGCAGTTGCGCGTCCGGCATCACAAATCCAAGCGCGTCCAGCGACTGCGCCAGTGCCTCGCGCTGGCCCGCCTGCAGCTCCGTCAGGGGCGGCCGCACGATGCGCCATGCCTCGTCCGTGCTCTGCGCGGCGATGGCCTCCTTCATGGCCGCGATCATCGGGAACTGCTGGAAGGCGGCGCGGGTGCGGTTGAGCGCTGCCTGGCGGTCGTCGGCGTCCGCATGCTGCCAGTGCCTGTACAGGTCCACGATGGGCGCGGGGTTGACGTTACCGGTGGCGGTAATGCAGCCAGCGCCGCCGGCGCGCATCGTTTCCAGCAGGAGAGCCTCGGTGCCGGCGAATACGTCGAAGCCGCGGGCGCCGAATCGCTCGATCATGGCGCGTGTATTGGCGAAGTCACCCGAACTATCCTTCACGCCGGCGATGATGCCGGGATAGGCACTCAGCAGACGGTCGATCAAGTCCAGTCCGAGAGGCACCTGGCTCACGGCGGGGATGTGATACAGGTAGACGCGCAGGCGTGCATCGTCCACGCCCTCGATCACCTGGGCAAAGGCACGGAACAGGCCATCGTCGCTGACGCCCTTGTAATAGAACGGCGGCAGCATCAACACGCCGGCGCAGCCCGCCGCAACGGCGTAGCGAGTCAGGGCGACGACATCCGGCAGCGCGCAGGCGCCGGTGCCAGGCATCAGTTGGGAGCCAGGAATACCCGCGTCCAGCAGTACGTCCAGCAAGCGGCGCTTCTCGTCGACCGACAGCGAGTTCGCTTCGGAATTGGTGCCGAACACCGCCAGCCCCACGCCTTGCGCCGTCAACCAGCGGCAATGGCGCACGAAGCGCTCAGCATCCGGCGCATAGTCGGCGCCGAACGGCGTGAGGACGGGAGAGAAAACGCCGCGCGGGCGGGCAACATCAGCCATGAGTCGTCTCCTGGGGAATCTTCATTTGATTTGAGACAAATTGTAGAAACTGGCAGAATGCAAAAACAGCATTGACCGCCTTGTTCAATCAATAGAATTTTTTTGTTATGGACACCCGCTACCTGCAGAGCTTCGTCGCCGTGGTTGAGTACGGTTCCTTCGCGGAAGCCGCGCGTCGCCTGGGCCTCACGGCAGCCGCAATTGCAGCGCGGGTCCAGGCGCTGGAGGACGCGCTGGATACGCCGCTGGTTAAGCGCGCGGGCCGCACGGTGCTGCCAACCCAGGGGGGCTTGCGCATCCTGCCCAAGGCGCGCGCGGTAGTGCGCGACGTGCGCGACCTGAGCGCGGTGGCGCACGACGACACCCTGGTGGGGGAACTGCGGCTGGGCGTGTCGACTTCCTCCTTGACGGGACTCTTGCCGCAGATCCTGGAGAGGCTCTACACGGAGCATCCGCAACTGAAGATTTTCGTGGAGCCAGGCGCATCTTCGCACCTGTACCGGCGCATCGTCTCGGGTGACCTGGACGCTGGCATCATCGTGGCGCCGCAGTTCACGATTCCCAAGGCATTTGCCTGGCAAGTGCTGGTGGAAGAGCCGTTCATCGTGCTGGCATCGCAGGCCATGGCCAGCCGCGGCGCGCATGACCTGCTCGCCAGCGAGCCGTTCATTCGCTACGACCGCAGCATGTGGGGAGGAATGGTGGCAGACCGCTACCTGCAGGAGCACAACATCGTGCCGCAAGAGCGATTGGAAATCGACGCGCTCAACGCCATCGCCACCATGGTCCACCAGGGCATCGGCGTCTCGCTGGTGCCGGACTGGACGCCGCCGTGGCCCGAGGGCCTGAAGGTGGCGCGGATCCCGCTACCCGGTCGGGCGCCGGTGCGCAAGGTGGGGTTCTTGTGGTCGCCACACGGAGCGCACGCCACCCTGTCGCAGGCGTTCCTGGAGTTCGGGCTGGCCTCGCGGCGGGCGGGGGCACGCTAACCGCGCGGCCGCCGCAGTGACGGTGCGGGCGCCGCGTTGGTGCCCGGAGCCTTTAGCAGCGATCAGCGCCCTGGCCTTCCGTCCAAGCCTTGTACCGCGCCTTGTTCTCCTCGTTGGGCGGATACAGGCCGGGCAACGGCATGCCGCGCTCCACTTCCCGCATGATCCAGCCCTCCAGGCGCTCCTGTTCCACCGAGGCGGCAATCACTTCGTCGAGCATGGCGGCGGGAATCAGCACCGCGCCGTCCTGGTCCACCACGATGACATCGCTGGGGAATACCGCAACGCCGCCGCAGTCGATGGGTTCCTGCCAGCCGACGAAGGTGAGACCGGCGACCGAAGCTGGTGCCGCTGTGCCTTGGCACCAAACCGGCAATCCCGTGCCCAGCACTCCCGCCACGTCGCGCACCACACCGTCGGTCACCAGTCCGGCCACGCCGCGCTTGCGCAGGCGCGCACACAGGATATCGCCGAAGATGCCAGCATCGGTCACGCCCAGCGCACCCACCACCGCGATGCAGCCGGCCGGCATGTCCTCAATGGCCGCGCGCGTGGAAATTGGCGAGCCCCAGGAGGCCGGCGTCGCCAGGTCTTCGCGAGCGGGCACGAAGCGCAGGGTAAAAGCGCGGCCGACCAGGCGCGGCTGACCAGGTGCCAGCGGCCGCGTGCCGCGCAGCCAAACGTTGCGCAGGCCATGCTTGAGCAGCACGGTGGTCAGGGTTGCGGTGGTCACGCCTTGCAGAGCCTTGATCACACTTTCGTCGAGGGGAAGCGATGTGGTCGCCATGATGTTTCCTTGTTGCATTTGGTTTGGGGTTTAATCTGCCAGTGCCGCGCGCGGGTCATGCCTTGCCAGACGCCGCAGCAGGTGGTCCACCTCGTGCCGTGCCGTCGCCGACATGGCCGCCGCTGGCTTGCGCTGCGCCGCGGAGGTGAGGATTCCGCGCCGCATCATCACGTACTTGCGCGCGGCCAGGCCGACGCCGGGCTGCTGCTCATACCGCAGCAGCGGCAGGTGGGCGTCGAAGAGGTCGTGCGCGGCCTCGCGCTCGCCCTGGGCCGACAAACGCACCACGTCGCAGAGCATGTCCGGGAAGCAGTAGCCAGTATTGGCGCCGTCGGCACCGCGCTCCATTTCATAGTCCAGGAACAGCCCGTTGTTCCCGCACAGGATGGAGATGTGCCGCATTGAACCCTCCTTCTCGAAGGCGCGCAGGGCCGAGATCTTCTCCAGGCCGGGCCAGTCTTCGTGCTTGAGCATGACGCACGAGGACAACTCGCCGACGATGCGGCGGATCACGCCTGCAGTCATCTGCACCGAGAACGTCAACGGATAGTCCTGCAGCACGAACGGCACGTCGGCGCCGATCGCGTCCACTGCCTGCTGGTAGTAGCCGACGATCTGGTCGTCGGTGCGCAGCGTGTTGGGCGGCGCGATCATGACGCCGGCCGCACCCAGGTCCATCACCTCGCGCGTCAGGGCGCGCATACCGGCGAAACCCGGCGCCGAGACGCCGACCACCACCGGTAGCCCGCCTGCGCGCCGGATCACGCGGGCCGCCACGTCGATCGACTCGGCGTGCTCGAGCTTAGGCGCCTCGCCGAGTTGGCCGAGCACAGTCACACCGGTCGCACCGCAGCCGAGATAGAAGTCCACCAGACGATCGATCGAGCTTACGTCGATCGATCCGTCGTCCAGGAATGGCGTGGGCGCAATGGGGAAAACGCCTTTGGCGTCGGCGGTCAACAGCATCTTTGGGTCTCCGGCGATGGCAGGTGTTGGGTCGGGTCGGTCTTGCTGGGGCGCGGGCAGGCAGTCCCGCGCCCGGCCTCAGATACTCTGGATGAGGCCACCGTCGATACGGATGGTTGAGCCGGTGATATAGCCGGCGCGGTCGCTGGCCAGGAAGGCCACCGCATCGGCATATTCCTCCGGGCGGCCGTAGCGGCCCACCGCGATGGCGGCGGTACTTTCGGCCGAGACAGCCTCCACCGGGCGTTGCTCGCGCCCGGCCTTGGCTTCGTCCAGGAAGCGGATGCGGTCGGTGGCGATGCGCCCCGGCAGCACGATATTGACCGTCACGCCGTCACGGCCGACTTCACGCGCCAGGGTCTTGGACCAGCCCACCAGGGACAGGCGCAGCGCATTGGAAACGCCCAGGTTCGGAATCGGCGCGACCACGCCGGACGAGGTGCTTGTGACGATACGCCCCCACTGCCTGGCCCGCATGCCGGGCAGCACCCGGTCGGTAATCGCGATCACCGACAACACCATGCTTTCGAAGTGCTTGCGCCACAGTGCCGTTTCCTGGCCGAACGCGGTGGTGGGGGGCGGGCCGCCGGTATTGTTGACCAGGATATCGACCTGGCCGAATTGCGCCTCGATGGCGGCGACATGCGTCTCGATCGACGCCAGGTCCGCCAGATCCCAGGTGCGCGCAAGCGCCGCGCCCCCCTTGGCGGCGATCGTGGCTGCGGTGCGGCTTGCCGCTTCCTCATTGACGTCTGCGACCACGACCTTCGCCCCCTCCGCCGCCAGTGCCAGCGCGATGGCGGTGCCCAGGCCGCCGCCGCCGCCCAGCACCAGAGCTACCTTGCCCTCGATTCCTAATTGCATGAATACCTCACTTGAATGAATTGATATGTTTGGAAGGACAATTACGTTCGCCGCGCGCGCGGTTCCAGTCAGCGGTGGACCGGCCGCGCCGGGAGCAGACCGGCGCTCACGCCACGGACCACCGGCGTCAACGCCGCTCGCCCACCCAGCACGGCTCGCACGTTATCCAGCATCAGCCGCAGCATCACTGCGCGCGTTTCCTGCGTGGCCGTACCCGCGTGCGGAGACAGCAATACGTTCCGCGTCGCGATCAGCGGCGAATCGGCAAGCGGCTCGGACTCGAACACATCGAGCGCCGCGCCCCGGATAGTGCCGGCGTGCAGGGCCTCGCAGAGTGCCGCCTCGTCGACCACGCTGCCGCGCGCCATATTGAGCAGGTAGCCGTCCGGCCCTAGCTCAGCCAGTAACGCGGCGTCGACCAGGTGGCGATTCTGCTCGGTCGCGCGGCAGGTGAGGATCAGGATGTCCACCGACGCGGCGAGCGCGAGGGGGCTCTCGCAATAGCGGTATGGCAGGCATTCGCGCTGCGTGCCGGTGTAGGCCAGATCCACGCCGAAGGGCGCCAGCCGCTGCGCAATGCCCATGCCGATGCGGCCGAGCCCGACGATGCCGACGCGCTTGCCGGCCAGGCTGGTGGTGAGCGGGAAGTCGTCCTCGCGCCAACCGCCGCCGCGCACATGGCGGTCGGCGGCGGGAATTTTGCGCAGCAGCGCCAGCAACAGGCCGATGCCGAGTTCACAGACGGCCGCGTCCAGCACCCCGGGCGTGTTGGTAACCACAATGCCGCGCTTGGCGGCATGGTCGACGGGGATGCCGTCGTAGCCCACGCCGGAGGTCGCAATCACCCGCAGCGCGGGCAGGCGGTCGATCACCTCCACGGGCACCTGGTAATTGCTGCGCGTGACGATGGCGCGCACCGCGCCGCGCAAGGCGCCGTCAGCCGCAATCTCGGCCTCGGAGACGCAGCGAAAATCCGCATCGATCGCGTCTTGCTGCGCTGCTTCGAAGACGCCGATGCGCAGCACGGGCTCACGTTTATCGCTTGTCATGCCCTTCCCTCCTCACTCAGGCGCCTTGCCGCGCGTTTCGGGCGCGCGCAGGAAGTCGAAGTCGACGCCCTGGTCGGCCTGCGTCACGGTCTGCAGGAACAACTTCAGATAGCCACGCGGCGCACTCGGCTCGACCACGGGGCAGGCCGCGCGGCGGCGCTCCAGTTCCTCGTCTGACACCAGCAGGGCTAGTTCGCGGCGGCTCACGCTCAGGCGAATGCGGTCGCCAGTTTGCACCAGCGCCAGCGGACCGCCCACGGCAGCTTCGGGGGTCACATGCAACACCACCGTACCGAACGCGGTGCCGCTCATGCGTCCATCGGAGATCCGCACCATGTCCTTGACGCCGGCCTGCGCCAGCTTGCGCGGGATCGGGATATAGCCGGCCTCGGGCATGCCTGGCGCGCCTTTGGGGCCGATGTTCTTCAGCACCAGGATGTCGTTGGCGTCAATGTCCAGGTCGTCCAGGTCGATGCGCTCGATCAGGTCCTGCGCGCTCTCGAAAACCACCACGCGGCCCTCGTGCTCCATCAGCTCCGCGTTCGCCGCGGACTGCTTGATGATTGCGCCGCCAGGCGCCAGGTTGCCGGCGAGCACGGCGATGCCACCTTGCGGGTAGATCGGGTTGTCGAAGCTGCGCACCACATCTTGTGCGAAGCCCGGGCCGGCATTGTCCAACTCCTCGCCTAGCGTGCGGCCGGTGACGGTCAGCGCATCCAGGCGCAGCAGCGGGCGCAGCTCGCGCAGCAAGGTGGCCATCCCCCCGGCTTTGTGGAAGTCCTCCATATAATGCTGACCGTTCGGCTTCAAGTCGAGCAGTACTGGGGTTTCGCGGCCCATGCGGTCAAGCGCCTGCATATCAATATCCAGGCCCATGCGGCCCGCGATGGCCGCCAGGTGCACGATGCCGTTGGTCGAGCCACCGATGGCCAGCAGCACGCGCATGGCATTCTCGAACGCAGCCGGCGTCAGGATGCTGTCGATGGTCAGACGCTCGCGCGCCATCGCCACGGCGCGCGCGCCGGTCTCCTCGGCAATGCGGATGCGGTCGGCAGTCACGGCCGGCGGCGTGGCGCTGCCTGGAAGGCTCATGCCCATCGCTTCGGCCAGGCAGGCCATGGTGCTTGCGGTGCCCATCACCGAGCAAGTGCCGACGCTGGCCACCAGTTGGCTGTTGACCTGCGAAGCCTCCTCGGCGTCGATCTCCCCCGCGCGGAACTTGCCCCAGTAGCGGCGGCAGTCGGTGCAGGCACCCACCCGTTCGCTGCGGTGCGAACCCGTCAGCATCGCGCCAGTGACCAGTTGGATCGCGGGGACGCCGGCAGAGGCCGCGCCCATCAGCTGCGCTGGTACGGTCTTGTCGCAGCCGCCGATCAGCACCACGGCATCCATCGGCTGGGCGCGGATCATTTCCTCCGTATCCATCGACATCAGGTTGCGCAGATACATGCTTGTCGGCGCGGCAAAGCTCTCGTGAATGGAGATGGTCGGAAATTCCATCGGCAGCCCGCCAGCGAGCATGATGCCGCGCTTCACCGCATCGATCAACTGCGGCACGTTGCCGTGGCACGGGTTGAATGCGCTACCGGTATCAGCGATGCCAATCACCGGGCGGTCGAGCGCCGAATCGGTATAGCCTGAGCCCTTGATGAACGCCTTGCGCAGGAACAGCGAGAACCCAAGGTCGCCATAGTTGGTCAGTCCTTTGCGAAGGCCTGTTTCCTTGGAAGAAGCGTCAGGTCCTTTAGGTTTGGTAGTGGTCATGATCGTGGGGAGAAGTCGGTTCAGCTATCGGAATTGATATGGGCGTCGGTGATTACCTCTTCCCAGCGTGTGACCTCGGTGCGCAAGCGCTCGGCCGCTTTTTCGGGGGTCGTTGGCGGCAATGCATAGACCCCCTGTTTCAGGAACTGTGCCTTGACGTCGGGCATTGCCAGGATCTTTGTCAGCGCCGCATTCAGGCGCTCGACCACAGGCGCGGGCGTGCCCGCCGGGGCCAACACGCCGAAGGTGGAACTGACGTCTAGTGAGGGCATGCCGCTCTCGGCGGCAGCGGGCACGTCCGGCAGCATCGAGATGCGCTTGGGTGCCGCCACCGCAAGCGCGCGCAACTGGCCGGCCTTGATGAACGGCTGCGCGGCTGGTACCGTCTCCACCATCATGTTGACCTGCCCGGCCACCAAGTCTGTCATGGCGGGGCCGCTTCCTTTGTACGGCACATGGGTCATGTCGATAGCTGTAACTTTCTTGAAGATCTCAGCCGCCATGCGTTGCGGGGCGCCGGCACCAGACGAGGCGTAGTTAAGCTTGCCGGGATTGGCCTTGCCGTACTTGACCAGTTCCTGCAGCGTATTGACCGGCAACTTGGGATTGACCACCACCACCAGTGGCACCGAGCCGACGACCATCACCGGGGCGAAGTCCTTGATGATGTCGTAACGCAAGTGCCCCTTTTCCAGGGTGGCCATGGTTGCATGGGACGTCAGTGCGCCCATCAGCAACGTATAGCCGTCTGGTGCGCTCCGGGCGACCACTTCCGCGCCAATATTTCCGCCCGCGCCTCCCCGGTTGTCAACGACCACTTGCTGGCCCAGCACTTCGCCCAGGCGAGTGGCAACGATGCGACCAATCACGTCCGTGGCGCCCCCCGGCGGATAAGGCACGACCAGCCGGATCGGCTTGTCCGGATAGGCCGCGAACGCGGCCGGGGCAATGGTGAAAGCGGTCATGGCGGTGAGGGCCAACAGTCCTGCCCGCAGCAGGGCGCGACGAGTTGCATTGGTGATGGGGGCATCCATGTCGTCTCCGGTTTGTTATTGTCAGCGCACCCCAAGCCAGGAATGCGTCATGCACGGAGTTTGACGAAGACGGAAGCCAAAAAGAAGCGATCCCCAGACCGATTAACCAAAAGATTATTTTGGTTTCGGCGGCGCCCCGCCCGCGCGGGTCAGAGGCCGGCTAGCGCCGGCTTTCCGCGACGAAGAATCCTATCGGCGCGGCGTACGCTGGAGCGCAGATTGCCGCAGCGCGCGCTATGCAATGAAGCGCTTAATATGCCAAAAACAACAAATATGAGCGAGAATCTATTTTGAAATGAATAAATGGCCCGGTGAACGGGCCATTTATTCAAACATAGATCTTCAGTCGACGCGTGCCAAGCGCGCCGTGGACGTGGACGCCGGCGCCCTGCGCGCGAGGGAAGCCTGTTCAAAACCATACGCGTACTGGATCAGCTGAGGTTCACTCCATGGCTGACCGAGAAATTCCATGCCGACAGGCACGCCGCGCGGAGCATCCTCGGTTGGAGAAGAAAACCCTGCAGGAACAACAACGGCGGGGAAACCTGTTAGCGAAGCTAGAATACCATTACGCTCCTTCTGGTCATACTCTCCAATTGGCACAGGCAGGCGTTTTTGGTGTGGATAAATCATCGCATCCAGCCGATTTTCCGCCATCAAGTTTGCAAGACTCATCTTAAGCGCGTCGATCTTTAGTAGCCGTTCCTTGTAGTCCGGTTCATTCAGGCCATCTTCCAGACCTTGGGCGGACAGCAAGAATTTACTCAGCGATTGATGCGTTTTTCCACTGGCGATGATCTCATCCAGTGAATGTGCGGGATAATTCTTTCCGCCCGTTTTGAGGTAGGCATTAATGCTGCTTTTGTATTCATACTTCTGCACATCAAGACTGGCGTTCAATTTATCGGTGTCCATCTCCGGTGTTGAGATGGGCACAATAATTGCTCCATTCTTTTTCAGAATATCGATTGCATTCGCCATGACGCGATTGACTTCCTGATGGTCAGGTCCAATTCCGAAAAGAGTCTGCATTACGCCGATCCGTACCCCTTTCACCCCTTCCTTTTTCAGGGAATCGGCATACGTCTTGGGGATGTGCCCGACGCTAAATGCAGTTACTGGATCCGCTCGATCATACCCCGCCATGGCGTCCAGCATGCGGGCTGCATCGCCCACCGAACGCGCAATAGGTCCCGTCTCATCTTGAGTGAAGGAAACCGGCACGATGCCAGATCTGCTGACCAATCCAAGCGTCGGCCGAATTGCAACCAGACTATTATTAGAAGCTGGCGAACGAAGCGAATTCGCCGTATCCGATCCGGTACCAATCGTTGCGAAATTTGCGGCCAGTGCCGCCGCGGTGCCGCCGCTTGAGCCACCGGGAGTCAATTTTAGATCGTATGGATTCTTTGTTTGCCCGCCCAGGGAGCTCACAGTAACTCCACCTAGCGCGAACTCCTGAAGATTAGTCTTTCCGATAATTAATGCACCATTATTCTTTAGTTTACTTACAACAAATGCATCTTCTGCGGGCCGCGCTCCCGCCAACGAAGCGGAGCCCCCGGTGGTTGGCATATCTGCAGTATTGTAATTGTCTTTTAGTACTGTAGGAATGCAGTGCAATGGTTTCATTTTTCCACTGCGCTTGAATTCAAGATCCATGGCATCCGCTTGCGCAAGAGCGTCCGGATTAATATAGAGCATGGCGTTCAATGCCGGGCCTTGCTTATCATAAGCCTGAATTCGATCAAGATATTGCTTTACAAGTCCATGGCATGTCAAATTTCCTGCCTGCATCGCATCATGGATCTCGGCAACGGACGATTCCATAACATCAAATGGCTTGTCAGCCGAATAAGCTGCTAAAGGTAGCAACCCGGATACTAGTACCATTGTATTGACTGCTATCTGCTTCATTATAATGCTTCTATCAAGGTTAACGCGGAATGATAAATATTCATCAAACCACAAAAAATAAAGCGTCCCGAAGGATTGGCCACGCGGGTCTTATCCGAGGTAGCGCCGGCGTGCCGGCTTGAGCACAGCAATCGCCAGCAATGCTGTCGAAATGTCGAGGGCAATGGCGACACCAAATACAGGCATCCAGCTACCGAGTCTTTCGTGCATCAGGGCAGCGAGCGGTCCGCCCAGGATTGAACCAATGCCCTGGGAGATGTAGAGCCAGCCGTAATTGGTGGTTGCATAGCGCGTGCCGAACGTATCGGTCAACGTGGATGGAAAGAGCGAGAAGATCTCTCCCCAGCCGAGAAACACGACGCCGGACAACAGCACGAACAGCACGGCGTTCTCGCGGGTCAGGAGCCACAGCGCCATCGCCACCCCTTCCAGCGCAAAGGCGAAGCACATCGTGTTTTCGCGGCCCCACCGATCGGACACCCAGCCAAACAGTGGGCGTGTCAAGCCGTTAGTGAACCGATCGATCGTGAGTGCCAGCGGCAGCGCAGCCATGCCGAGCACGGTTACGCCCGCCACACCGAAGTCCTTGGCGAACGTGGCCATCTGCGATGTCACCATCAGCCCCGACGTGGACATCATCGTCATCATGCCGAAGAGGAGCCAGAACAACGGCGTGCGCAGCATCTGACGGGTCGGTACATCGCGGGCGGCCGGCCCGGCAATCTCACAGGCGGGCGCGTGCTCCGATAGCGACATGCCACGCGGTGAACGCAAGCCCTGCGAGGCAATGAACCCGATGAAGGCGAACAGCAGGCCAAACTGCCACAACGTCGCTTCAACCCCCTTCTCGGCTAACGCCGAGGCGATCGGGAAGGTCGTGGCGATGGCGCCCATGCCGTATCCCGCAGCGACCATGCCTACGGCAAGCCCGCGCCGATCGGGGAACCAGCGCACCATTTGTCCCACCACACCGACGTAGACAATGCCCGTGCCCAGGCCGCCTACCACGCCATAGCTGAGATACAGCATACCGACACTGTGCACCTGCGCTGCCAGGACCCAGCTCAGACCGGAAAGCACCGTGCCGAGCGCAATCAGCCTGCGCGGCCCGAAGCGTTCGATCAGTGCCCCCTGGAACGGTGAGAAGAATGTCTGCAGCACGATCAGCAGCGAGAACGTGATCTGCAACTCCGACAGCGGAACCCCCAGCTTCGCTGCGAGCGGCTTCGTAAACAGCGTCCAGACATACTGCGGGCTGGAAATCGCCATCATGCACAGCATGCCAAGTGCCAGCTGAATCCAGCGCACGCGCGCCGCCGGCAAGGCCACTGTGGCGCCGGTGGCGGCACTCTCTGCAACGGTATTCATCAATCTACTCCAGGGAACAAATATAGGGGAAGCGAGACAAGGGAATAAGACTGCCCCGCGAAGCCGCGGGCCCACGCAACATCCGGGCGCGCATTACCAGGCAGCAACGGCGCCATCGCTGCGGGGATCGAAGCCGCCCTCGTAGAGCCCGTTCGCCTGCAGCACGATTGCGCCGGCATGCCCCATGGTCTCGTCGTAAGACTTCAATAGCTCGACTTCATGGCCGAGCGCGCGCAGGGTGTCGCAAGTGGCTTGAGGAAAGCGCGCCTCGAGCTTGAGGGTGTCTGTCGTCTGGCCCCAGGTGCGGCCCAGCAGCCAGCGAGGTGCGTCGATGGCTGCCTGCGGATTCATCCCGAAATGCACGACGCGCGAGAAAACCGCGCTTTGCGATTGCGGCTGACCGTCGCCGCCCATGTTTCCGTAGACGAGCGTGCGCCCGTCGGCGAGGCGGGCAAGCGCCGGGTTCAGCGTATGAAATGGCTTACGCCCCGGCATCAACGGGTTGCGCGCGGCCGGGTCCAGCGAGAAGCTGCAGCCGCGGTTCTGCCAGTTGATACCGGAGGCAGGCAGCACGATGCCGCTGCCGAACTCGTGATAGATGCTCTGGATGAAGCTGACTGCGACGCCGTCTCCATCGATCACGCCCATCCAGACCGTATCGGCTGGCCCGAGGCCCTGCCCCCAGGACAGCGCCTGGTCGGGCCGGATACGCGCGGCCGCGGCATCGAGCCAGGCCGGTGTCAGGAGGTCCCGCGGATCCACGTCCATGAACGCGGGGTCCGTGATATGGCGGTCGCGTGCCAGGAAGGCTTGCTTGGTTGCCTCCACACAGGCGTGGACGAACGGCGCTCCGGTTGCGTCCATTCCGCTGTCCAGCAGGCGGTCCAGCTGGCCCAGGATCTGCAGCGAGACCAGGCCCTGGGTAGGCGGAGGCATGTTATAGACGACGCCGCGAGAGTGCGCCAGAGCGAGCGGCTCCTTCCATACCGCGCGATGGTCTGAAAGATCCTTCAGGCTCAGCGGACTGCCAACTGCCGCCAGATCGCACGCAATGCTCCGGGCCAGGTCGCCCTGGTAGAAATCGTCGAGTCCGGCCTCCGCCAGTTGCTTGAGTGTGGCCGCCAGGCGCGGCTGGCAAAAGCGCGCTCCGGGCAACGGCACGCCGTCCGCGAGGAATGTTTCGGAAAATCCGGCAATTCCAGACAGTTCACCGGCCTTGGCGGCAACGCAGGTGGCCTGGCTATGCGTGACCGGCACCCCATCGCGGGCATAGCCGATGGCGTCGGCAAGCAACCGCGAGAGTGGCATCCGTCCTCCGAGCACCTCGCGCGACCAGGTGCGCGCAGCACTCCAGCCTGACACTGTACCGGCCACGGTATTAGCCGCCAGGCCGCCCCGGAAAGGAATCGAGGTCAGGCCCGCTTCGCGATAGCGCTCGATGCTGGCAGCGCCTGCCGCCGCGCCGCATGCCTCCAAGCCTCTGGGCGCCTCGTTCGGCCTAGCGATCAGCCAGAAGCTGTCGCCCCCGATACTGTTCATGTGCGGGTAGGCCACGGCAATGGTCGCTGCTGCCGCGATCATCGCTTCTATCGCGTTACCACCCTCTCGCAAGATCGCCAGTGCACTCTGAGAGGCTAAAGAATGCGGCGCCACGGCCATGCCGCGACAGCCACGAATCGGGTTCCGATGAAATGTCATGATGCGTTCCGCAAATTATGTATACATAAATTTCGCAGAAAGCAAATGCAAGACATATGCCATGAAACGTACTGCTCAGGTCTGGAGGCGAGCAACGCCGCGCCGGTCAAGCTAGTGCTTGCGGTGCCGCCCCCCCCCTGGCTGAGGAAGGCAATGGATGTGGGAAAGGGTATGGTGCCGACCGCACCATATCAAAGCTCAACCGAAACGTCTGCGTCGCGGCGGTGCATCAGTCGCCAGCGGGCGCTCCAGGCTGGTGCGGGCTTGCTCCAGGCGCTGGGTGCTGAGCCGGCTGACCTCGACGCGCCCTTCCTCGATATGAGCGGTCAACAACTCGACCGCCCTCCCGCTATCGAACGCAGCAAGCGCAGTCAGGATGCGGGCGTGTTCCTCATATGTGAGTTCGATGCGGTCGCCGTAGGCGAAATCGAGCCGGCGAATGATTCGGATGCGGTCCGTCACCTGTTGATGCACCGCTGCTGCCTCCGGGTTGCCCGCCGCGCATACGATGGCCCGATGAAATGCCTCATCCAGGTCAGCGACCTGGTTGCCGTCGCTCAGGCGTTGCGCTGGCGGGACTTGCCAGATTGCATCAAGCGCCGCGAGGCCTGCACGGTCCACGCGCGGCGAGGCCGGCTCCTGGCACAAGCGGACAGCGGCATGCGTTTCCAGTTGAGTGCGCAGATCATAGAGCGCCTCGAAGCGCGCCAGGTCAATCGGCACCACCTCCCAGCCGTTGCGGTAGTAGCCGCGCACCAGCCCTTCGGCCTGGAGTCGGAGCAGCGCCTCGCGTACCGGCGTGCGGGAGATGCCAAAACGCTCCGCGACATCACCCTCCGTAAAGCGGTCTCCCGGCAATAAGCGAAACGCAAAGATGTCATCCCGCAGGCTGAGATACGCAAGTTGCGAGCGCGACGATTCGGCCATCATCGCCGGCCCGCCCTTACTGGCGACGCCCCCAAATCCATGCGTCGGGACTTGGTGGCCACATGCGGCGGATGCGCCACATTAAAAGCCCTGATCCGCAACTGGAACGGACACTTGCTTGGCAGGTAAATCGAGTAGCGCATTAGATTGACATCGGAATAGGCAACGCACCGCCAGGCCGGGCAAGGCGCGCAGCTTGACAGAATAGCATTCTTTCGAGGACCTTCCGGAGAGCCCTCAAACTAGCCAGATTGGCCGGCAGGCGCAGGATGTCCCTGCCCCGCGGTTGACGCTCATCCGAAGTCGCGCGGTACAACGCCGGCCGGTAATCCGCCAAGGGGCCGCCAGTCGCCGGCGAGCCGGAAGAAAATTTCTTGACGGACTGTCCGATACTGGATATTTTGTCTATATGATGAAACGAACTTTGGAACAGCAAGCGCTGCTCGAACAACTCAAACAAGTGGCCCAGGGTCTCGGCGAGACACTGGCGCCGTTCTGCGAAGTCGTTGTTCACGACCTCCTTCATCCGCAACAGGCCATCCTGGCGATCCACAACAACCTGTCGGGCCGCCAGGTCGGCGACCCGGCTACGGAACTCGGGCTGGCCCGTATTGCCGATCCGCAATACCAGCAGGTCATCGCGAACTATGCGAATCAGTTCGCCGATGGCCGCCAGGCGAAAAGCACGTCCATCGGCATCAAGGATTCGAGCGGGCGATACATTGCCGCCTTGTGCCTGAACGTGGACCTGACGCTCTTCCGCGGCTTGCAGACCGTGCTGGGACAGTTCGGCAGCGTAGGCGTCGCCGCGGGCGTCAACGAATCGCTCGATCCCGCCGGCGCGGACGCGATAAGGCATCGCATCGACCAGTTCGCGGCGCGGCTCGCTACCACGCCCCGCTCGCTCAAGGCCACGGACAGGCGTGCACTGATACGCGAACTGAAGGCGACGGGCTGCATGGAGATCCGCCGGGCCATGGAAGTCGTCGCGATGCATCTGGGCGTATCGCGAGCAACGGTGTACAGCGATGCCAAGTGACGCTCGCCTCCTGCTGCTCGATAAGAACGAGGTCGAGGCCCTGCTGCTCCATGACGATGTCCTGCGAGCCGTGCGTGAGGCATTCGTGCTGCATAGTCAAGGCGAGGGCCGCGTGTTTCCCCTGGTCCGGGAGCCACTCATCACGGGGGGCGTATTCGGCATCAAGTCGGGGGATGTGCAGGCGCAAGGCTTGCTCGGCTTCAAGGCGGCCGGATTCTGGCCAAACAACCGCCGGCTTGGCGGTGAGCCCCACCAGGCCACCATCATGCTGATTGACCCGGCCACTGGGCGCCCCGCCTGCATCATAGACGGCAACGCAATCACAACGATGCGCACCGGTGCCGCAGGTGGCCTCGGGCTGCAGCATCTCGCACGTGCGGACAGTACACACTTGTGCATCTTCGGCACCGGCGTGCAGGCGCGCGTGCAACTTGACTTTGCGCTGCGGCTGTTGCCGGCGCTCCGCCACGTGCGGTATGCCACCGCGGATGGCAAACGCGACGCCGCATTCGAAGCGCAGTTCGCGCAACGATGCGATATCGCGCTCGCGGAAGACGCCAATGTGGCGGTGTCCGAGAGCGACGTGGTGATCACCGCTACCCCAGGCGGCGGCGCGTTGTTCGAACCGCAGGCGGTGCAACCCGGTACGCACCTGAATTGCGTCGGTGCTGACACGAAGGGCAAGCGGGAGCTACCGCAGGGCCTGCTGGAGCGGGTGCGTCTTTACGTCGACGACCAGGCGCAAGCGCGCCAGATCGGCGAGTCTCAGTGGGCCACCGAAATGCCATCCATCGAAGTAGGCGATCTGTTGACGGGCATGGTTAGCGCGAACCGGCAACCGGCCGATATCACGGTATTCGACATGACGGGCCTCGCCCTGCAGGACCTGAGCGTGGCACGCCTGCTCCACGAGCGGGCTGCCGCTGCCCGCATAGGCTCCAGCATCGCGTGGCCCTGGTAACGCCTTCACCACCAGGATTTTCAGTACGTAGGACCTCTTGCTTTTGACTTATCACCGAAGCCGCCACGCGGCTTCGACACCTTGCCCACCGCTACGCCAATTGTCTGCTTCCGGAACGGTCCAGGATCTCCATATCCACCTATTCGCCCGGAGATGGTTTCATGCGTCTTGCCACTGTATTCAATGCCCTCGCACTAAGTACGGCCTGCAGCTTCAGCTCGCCTGCCCAGGCAGCCGACAAACCGTGGCCCCAAAAGCCGGTCACCGTCATCGTTGCCTCCGCTGCCGGGGGATCGGCTGATGTCCTGACCCGCATTGTGCTGGCACACCTGTCGAAGGAAACAAATGCCACGTTTGTCGTTGACAATCGCCCGGGGGCGGCTGGCAACATCGGCATGTCCCTGTTGAAGCGCGCCGCACCGGACGGGTACACGCTGGGTTATGGCAACATCAACACGCTGGCAATTAACCCGGCCCTCTTCACCAGGCTTCCCTATGATGCGCGACAGGACTTTGTCCCGGTGGGCCGTATGTTCTCCATCTACAATCTGCTCGTGGTTCGCGCTGATTCGCCGGTCAAGAATGTCGCCGAGTTGATTGCGCTGGCCAGGAAGTCCCCGGGCAAACTTTCGTACGCCGCCGCGGGCACTGGCAGCAGCGGCCACATGGGCGGTGAATTGCTGAAGAAGCTGGCCGGCATTGACGTGCTGTTCGTCCCATACAATGGGGATCCGCCCTCCCTGACCGACCTCGCCGGTGGCCGACTCGACTACACCATCACCAATGCATCGGTCGCGTGGCCACTCGTGCAAAGCGGAAAGCTGCGCGCACTGGCGATCACCAGCCGCGAACGCGTTGCGTTGTATCCTGATCTGCCGACGCTGAACGAGGCTGGCCTGAAGGGCTATGAGAACGTGTCGTGGGGTGGCCTGGTGTTTCCCAAGGGCACGCCGCAGCCGATCGTCGAAAAGCTCGGCGCCGCGCTGCAAAAGGTGCTGAAATCTGACGGATTGCGCCAGGACCTGGCAAATGCCAACGCTGTCCCGGGCACCGGCAACCGCGAGGACTTCGTGCGTTTCATCGCCAGCGAGCAGAAGAAGTGGGCGGACCTTATCGAAACCGCGAAGATTCCGAAACAGAATTGAGCAGCCCGCCAACCATGTCCAATTCCCGGTTTGCGACTCTCGACTTCGCCATCGAATCGAGCCGTTTCGCTCCGGTCTCCAAACGGGCCGACTTCGTGGCCCGGACCTACCTGCCCGTCCGGAGCTGAAGTCATCTAGCGCGCCCGAGCCGGGAGCACCACAAAAATTGGCCGGCATTACCGCCGGCCAAACGTCCTTGTACTCAGTGATCAAGCCAAGGTCGATATGAACTTTCACTGGCGAGGCCCGGTAGCTCGCCAGTGCATGCCGCGAGTGCAATCAGAAGCGGTGACGCACGCCGACCATGGCGCCGGTCTGGTTCTGGCCAGGCAGGGTGTTCATCGTGCTGGTCACACCGTACGTTGCGCTGCCGTGGTTCTTCACATAGCCGAGCAGCAGGTAGGCATCGGTACGTTGGGAAAAGGCATAGTCGGCGTTCAGGACGAACATCAACGAATCCTTGTTGTCAGTGCGGGCATCGGTAAAGTAGGTCCCACCGGTGAGGCTGAAGGCCGGGGTGAATTTATACAGTGCACCGACCCAGTAGAGGTTGTCATGACGGGCAGTGACAATGGCCGTGGTAGCGGCGTTGAGTTCATCGCGCAGCCAGCGGTAGCCGGCGAACACCTTGGCCTCACCGAATGCGTACGACGCGCCAACCGCGATGCGCTTGGCGGTGCCGTCAGCCGCGGCGATGCTGCTGCCCCGGTACTGGTCATAGGCGACGCCCGCAGAGAACGGGCCGCTCGCGTACGCCAGGCCACCGCCAAAGTTGGTGCCGACTTTGAAATGGCCCGGGACTTCGGTGCCATTGGGGATAGTGCTGTCGCGGCCGGTGCTGTAGAAGCCCGTTGCGGTCAGCCCACCGAACTTGCCGGTGTACTTGATGGCGTTGTCGGCACGACCGTTAAAGCCCAGGGTGTCGACGGAGTTCAGGGAGTAGCTACTACCAACCGCCATCGGGTCGTAGGCGCCGAACAGGTCATACAGCGCGTTTTGCTGGCGGCCCAGAGTGAAGGCGCCGTAGTCGCCTTGCAGGCCAACATAGGACTGGCGGCCGAACAGGCGGTTGCCTTGGGCCGAAGTACCCGAATCGATATTGAAGCCGCTTTCCAGCACGAAGATGCCCTTCAGGTTGCCCCCGAGGTCTTCCACACCGCGAATGCCCCAGCGCGAACCGGAGAGTCCACCGGATGTCACGCCATACAGCGAGCCGCCCTGCCCCGGGACGCTTTGCACGTGACTTTGGTAACTAACGCCGGCGTCAGCGATGCCATAGAGAGTCACGCTGGTCGAGGACGATTGGGCAAAAGCAGCGCCGGACACGGCGCAAGCTGCGGCAGCGGCTGCCAATGCGAAGAGAGTCTTTTTCACTGTCAATCTCTGTTTCTGTTTGATCAAGTAGCTTGTCTTCTGCCGGGGGATGATCATGGCAGGGGAGTGAGCCGTACGGCTCAGCAATCCCGACCGGAATGTTGAAACATTTATGTGACAGTAGCGAGTAAATTTTCATTATGAAATTGCTAATTAAAATTTAAAAAATACATAGATTAATTGAACAAAATAACCATGACGATGTCACGGCCAACCACCGTCATGTGGAATGCCGCGTATAAAAGGTCTATGTAAATGGCTGCACTTCACGCCCGCTGGAAACCGCACTGATTTGGTCTCCCCGAGCCGGGAGAACGGATCATTCTATAAAAATTACGATCTTGTAATTCGATGGTAACTCATTCGTCAGTATTGACGCTGCATAGTGATGCCATTCATTGTTCGGACAGCGCTTACCATCACCATATCAGGATAATGCTCATGACCGACCCCTACCCTACCAACCTGCGGGGCTACCGGTTGCGTTTTAGTCTAGTAGCGCTTATCGCTATATCCAGCGTCTGTCACGCGCAATCTGCAGTCACTGCGGGGGATCCCGCTCTCAGTGCACCAGCGCCCACCCTTACCAACTGTGTCTCGTGCCATGGCGTACTAGGGGCCGGCACGGCAACTGGCGCACCAAGGCTCGCGGGAAAGAATCCAGACTATCTTGCACATGCACTGTCGATGTACAAGGCAGGAACTCGTGCGAGCGTTGTCATGCAAAGCGTTGCACATGCGCTTTCCGACAGCGAAATAGGCAGCCTCGCGGTATACTTTTCAACCCAAAATCCTCCGCGCGTCCAGGGCGAACACCCACCTCCACCGGCCCTGGTGATGGCCGGCAAGCAACTGGCCGAGCTGGGAGCGGCTCCGGACGTTCCGGCTTGCTTCAGTTGCCATGCGGTCGATGGAAAAGGCAATGGCGCGCGCTATCCGAGCATTGCCGGCGAACCGGCTGCATTTGTCATCAACCGGCTCCACGAGTTCCAGGCCCGCGCGAAGGCGGGAACACCCTCACCGGGGACAATGACGGCCGTGGCGGCAACGCTGAACGAGCGGCAGATTGAAGAGGCTGCGGCTTACCTGTCGACAATCGAGCCGTGATAGCCAAGCATCACACCAAGCTGTGCAACGCTCCCGCCCTACCTCTTGCTTTAGGCGCCCATATCTTACGCCGCAGTTCCGGGTGACCCGTTCCCCGGACGTGGGCACCGACGAGGTTCCGATTCTCCTTGAGTCCGGCCTGCGCGATACCGTCCCACTACCGCCTCGCTAGCCAGTATCGCGGTACCACCGGTTCCGTTGTCTGCATGTACGTCATCCCGACGAGCAAATCTGTTACGTAACAGATTCGTCGCTGTTGTATATAGGCTGACGGCAAGCGGAATGTCACCATGGGCGTTCTTTAAGAGGGAGATGGCATGAATACCGCAGTTCGACACGACTTTCGTAGCGATACCGTCACCCGGCCTGGGCCGGCCATGCGCGCCGCAATGGCCGCCGCCGAGGTGGGCGATGACGTCTTCGGCGACGACCCGACTGTAAGGAGACTGGAAGCGCGGATGGCCGACATGCTCGGAAAGGAGGCCGCGCTGTTCGTGCCGTCGGGCACCCAGTCCAATCTCATCGCGCTCATGGCGCACTGCGAGCGCGGTGACGAGTACATCGTCGGCCAAACGGCGCATTGCTACCGCTGGGAGGCAGGAGGCGCGGCGGTGCTGGGCAGCATCCAACCCCAACCGCTGACCAACCAGCCCGACGGTACGCTACTCCTGGCGGACATCGAAGCGACGATCAAGCCGGACGATCCGCACTTCGCACGCACGCGCCTGCTCGCACTCGAGAACACGATTGGCGGCAAGGTCCTTCCGCTGTCCTACGTCGATGCGGCGACGGCAGTGGCCCGCCGGCACGGGCTTGCCTGCCATCTGGACGGCGCCCGCGTGTTCAATGCGGCCGTGGCACTCGGTGTTTCGGTCGACACGCTGGCCCGACCGTTCGACACTGTCTCGGTGTGCTTGTCCAAGGGACTTGGGGCGCCGGTCGGCTCGGTATTCGCCGGTTCCGCGCCCATCATTGCCAAAGGACGACGCCTGCGCAAGATGCTCGGTGGTGGACTACGGCAGTCGGGGATTCTCGCTGCGGCCGGGTTATACGCGCTGGAACACAATGTCGAGCGACTCGCGGACGACCATGCCAATGCGCGCGCGCTCGCACAAGGTCTCTCGGCGCTGCCGGGCCTGTCTGTGTCCAAACCTGACACGAACATCGTTCTCGTGAATGTCGCTGCGAAGTACGCGTCGGCCTTCGCGGAGCACCTCGCCGGACAGGGCATCGGCGTCACGTCTGCGTATGGCGCAACCCAGCAGCGCTGGGTCACGCACCTCGACGTCGGCAAGGCGGCGGTGGCAACCGCACTCGCTGCCGCAAGCGAATTTTTTGCAGCTGGCGCGACTGGCACCCCAGCCCGGTGAGGGCCGGCCATCTCGCGCGTGTCGACCATTTCCATCGCTGGTGTAATAACTGAAGAGAGGCTCTTCAAACATCCAGGATTAACCAGAGCTATCGAACAATGAAGGCTGAGAACTTTACATTGCGACACTACTTTGACCGGATGGGTTTTGAATATCCTGCAGAGGCTGACATCGCAACAATCACTGGGATGATGAGGCGCCAGCTATTTACCGTTCCGTTCGAAAATCTGGACGTGCAGGCAAAAAAAGGCGTTTCCCTGGTTCCCGAACATATCGTTGAAAAGATTCTCCATCGTAAACGAGGCGGGTACTGTTACGAGGTGAACGGAATCTTCGCGATGGCCCTACAAGAGCTTGGTGTCCCCTATCAGTTCGTTGCAGCCAGACCGATGTTTTACCCGGTCAAAAGACCCAAGACCCATATGGCACTCGTGCTGACAGTGAACGATGAGCAGTGGCTGTGTGATCTGGGTTTCGGCAGTTACGGGATCAGGGCTCCGATACGACTGGATGTACTCGACACTGAAATCAAACAGGACTTCGACAGCTTTATGCTGACCAGATCAAATGGCCGAGAGTACCTACTGAAGGCGCTGGTCGATGGGAAATGGGAAAATCAATATGCATTCGACTTGTCTGCGCAGGAGTGGATCGATTTTGCGCCCGCTAATTACCTGAATTCCACGCATCCGGACGCGATCTTTGTACAAAAGTTTCTGGTGATTCAACACAATCAGGCTGGTCGCAAGTTGCTGTTCGGCAATACGCTGAAGATCGTTACGAATGGAAAAGTCGAGCAACAACTCGTCGACCCCGAAGACATTCAGCGCATGTTGTCTTTCGAGTTTGGACTGACTGTATCGGAATATTGATTCACTGGGCTCGTCTATATCCACCCTTGTTGGCCCCTTGGCCTCACCAGATGAGGCTCCTTCATTCCCTGACAATCATGTCGCAAGCCAATCTCCCCCTCCACTTTCGCAGCGCCCTACAACTAGCCCAGGACATACACGACGGACGACTGACCTCGCGAGAGGTCACGCGGCACTTTCTTGACCGGATCGCACGCGCCGACAAGCTTCATGCCTTCAGCGCCGTGTTCGAAGAGCGAGCGATGGCCCAGGCGGAACTCGCCGATCAACTGCTTCTTGCAGGCATATGGCTGAGCCCTCTCCACGGAGTGCCAATAGCGCTCAAGGACAGTATCCAGTGGGCGGAAACGCCTGCCGAAGCCGGGTCCTTAACCCGTGCTAACAGGATCAGCTCCGAAACCAGCGCCGCAGCCAAGCTCTTGATCGGGAGCGGGCTAGTCATTCTCGGCAAGACCAATATGACCGAGTATGCATTCGGGCTCTCCGGCCAGAACGCGACCGTCGGCACCGCACGCAACCCTTGGGACCCTGTGGGACACCGAGCACCAGGAGGATCTTCTTCCGGCGCTGGCGTCGCAGTGGCCGCCGGGCTGGCGCCGATCGCCTTGGGTGGCGACACCGGCGGCTCTGTGCGCGCGCCGGCGACACTAAACCACCTGGTGGGATTCAAACCTTCCTCTGGCCTGATCAGCCGAGCCGGCTGCCTTCCGCTATCCGGAACACTTGACGTGCTGGGTCCGATTGCCCGCACGGTGGAAGACGCGCGCGCCCTCATAGCTATTCTCGCCAGACCCGATTCCGCTGACCCCATCACCTTGGCCACACCGGTGGAGGTCTACCAAAGCCTGAAACTGCGGGCCGATGGGTCCTCCAAGGCGCTACTGGTATTAGACGAGGCGGCCTGGCCTACGTGCCTGGCAAAGGATGCACAGCGCGTATGGGATGACACGATCTACCTGCTCAAGCAAGCAGGCTATCACATCCGAAACTGGACCCCGCCGCCTCTCCTGGCTATGAATCAGTTAGCTGACGACAACTCCTTGATTCTCAGCTATGAGGGCTTCAGGCACTATGGCCCACTGGCGCTGGACAATGCCCAACCGCTTTGGGAAGTTGTTCGAAACCGGATCCTGACCGGCGGAGCGATCAAGGAGGAGGACTATCGCGCCGCGCATGAACGTAGGCGCCATGCCGCCCGACTCTTCGCGCACTGTCTCGGGGAGTTCCCCGCCCTCTTGATGCCAGCTTGTGACCAGGGTGCTCAGGTCCTGGACGCCGCGGACGTCGTCCACTCGGGTCTTGGAAAGCTCTTGCGGCCGGCTAACTTCCTCGGTTCGCCCGCCATCGCGCTGCCTTCGGGATTTGACCATGCAGGAATGCCGATAGGCGTGCAAATGCTGGCCCCGGCATTGAGTGATAAGGCACTGCTCGATGATGCGCATGAAGTTGCGCAAGTACTCCGCGCAGAGCATCGGAACCCAGACCTCACCGAGTTTGGCCTTCTATAGGGTTCGCAGTAGCGGTCTGATACGGAGTACGCCTTGGGGCCCGTTGCCATCGGATAAGTGGCAACGGGCCCCGTCTGCTCCGTGATCGTCAAACGCCCGTGCCCCCGACTATGGGCACTGGGCCAGCCTCAACGCGCCGCGTCACCCCCACCGAGACCCGGCTGTCGTATTGTCGAGTTGCGCCGTCAGTTCTGTATCGAGCACAAGATCCGTAGCGGCTAGCGAACCCGTCAACTGATCGGTATGACTCGCACCGATGATCGCCGAGGTAATGGGCGGGTGCGCCAGGACCCACGCCAGGGAGGACTTCGCTAGCGATTCACCGGCTTGCTCGGCGAGCCCGCGCAGCTTCTCGATCGTTTCGAATTCGCACTGATGCCAGTGGCGCTCCAGATACATCGCGCCAGCCTTGCCGACTGCAGTGGTAAAGCGCCCTTGCTAGGTTTGCCTTCGCTCCAGCCATTGTCTTCGACGGTTGTGTGGGCCGGCGCGGTGGCGTGCTCGGTTGAAGACCTTGTCACGCTATAGAAGGAACTCGTCGACGCCATCTAGTCCCGGGCCGGATGTTGGGTCTGGGAACTAAGTGATAGTAGCGACAAGTCCAGCCTACGCACTATCCCGATAGCCATTGCCTTGACTGAGCGTTTTTCAATTTGCATAGCCAAATAATTGAGTAGTCTTCATGCAACTGTCACGCTCCTTGTCTAACCTTGCGTCTCAAGCGCGTACCCCCTCCTGGGAAACAGCGCACAAACGCCCATAGGTACAAGGATTCGCAATGAAGACAACTCTCCCCCGCACCGTTGCTGCGCTCATCGCCACAGTGACGATGGCTGCGGGCGTCCAAGTCCATGCTCAATCAGCCCCCGATGGGTCCAAGGCACATCCATTGCGCGTGCTATTGATTCCCGCCGATGGGGGCACCGAATCGGGAACCAAGGCCGACTATGCACCGGTCTTCAATGCTATTACCCGCAGCACTGGCCTGAATTTCGATCTGAAGGTCGGTCAATCGTATGGGGCGGTCGTGGAAGGAATGTGCAACCAGTTGGCAGAAATCGCGTTCTTCGGGCCGGTTTCCTATGTACAAGCGCACCAGCGCGGCTGCGCGCAGCTGTTAGCCGTGGGTGTCGAGAATGGGCAGTCCATCTACTACGCAGGCATGTTTGCCAAGTCGAACTCGCCGATCGTCAGCCTGCGGGATCTCAAGGGGAAGCGCGCAGCATTCGGCGACGTGAACTCGGCATCCAGTTTCACATTCCAGATGGCATCCATGCTGAGCGATGGCATGAATCCGGCGCGCGACCTGGCCGAATTGCGCCTGACTGGCAGCCACGCCAGCAGCTTGGCGGCACTGGTGCAAGGTCAGGTTGACGCCGCAGCCCTGTCGTTCGATTCCTTCGACAAGGCGGTGCGCCAAGGTGCGGTGGATCCGGCCACCGTCAAGGTGATTTTCAAGAGCGAACCGATTCCATATCCGCCGCTGGCCATGAACACCAAGCTCCCCGAGGCGCTCAAGGCCGAATTGAAAAAGGCATTCGCCAACGTGCACAAAGCGCCTGGCGTGACGCCAGAGATGATCCGAGGATACGGCGGTGCCAAGATCCAGCGCTACGATACTCAGTTCTCTGAAGCGCAGTTCGCCGGCCCTGCATCCAAGATGACCCTGCTATCCGACGAGATCAAGGCCGAGATTCTGAAGAAGGCCTCGCAGCGTTGATCTGCGCTCAGACGGAGATGGGAATGCTTAGTTATGAATCAGTCGGCATGCGCTATGCCGACGGCACCGCGGCGCTCAAATCCGTGTCGATGGTGGTGCCGCGCGGACAGTTTTGCGTGCTGTTGGGATCCTCGGGTGCAGGCAAGTCGACCTTGTTGCGCATGGCCAATGGTCTCGTTGTTCCCACACAGGGCACGGTGCGGGTCGACGGTGTCCAGCTTGACGCCAGGACGCTCAACGCCGTGCGCCCGCGTATAGGCATGGTGCATCAGCAATTCAACCTGGTCTCGCGAGCTACGGTGGCGATGAATGTGCTTTGTGGCGCGCTGCCGGTCCTGCCAGCCTGGCGCGCATTGCTGGCGCGTTTTTCTGCTGAGACGCGTGGTCGGGCCGCCGGGCTCATCGAGCAGGTCGGGCTCGCACCAGAGCACCTGCATCGACGGGTGAGCGATCTGTCGGGCGGACAGCAGCAACGGGTGGGCATAGCGCGAGCGTTCATGCTGAATCCGCCGTTACTGCTTGCCGATGAGCCTGTGGCAAGCCTGGACCCGCGCATCAGCCGGGAAATCCTTTCCTTGCTGCGCACGCAAGCCCGCGAGCGCGGAACGACAGTGCTTTGCAGCCTGCACCAAATCGACTTGGCGCGCGAGTATGCCGACCGCATCGTGGCGTTGCGTGGTGGCGTGGTGATGTTTGACGGCCCCGCCACCGCGTTTGACGACACTCTCGCGCACTCCTTGTACGAGGTGGGCGACGCGCCCGCCGGCCAGGAGGCTCGTGTGCCGATCGCGGCCCCGCCCGCCCCGGCGGGGGCCAGATTGCAATTGCAGGAGGTGTGATGCAAAACTCCGCATCCGACACACGCTGGAACATTGGCCATCCCTACGGAGCCAAGACCGTGCTTGCCTTACTAGTGACGCTAATTCTCTGCTTATACGTGGGGCAACGCGTAGAAATGGGCAAGATGGTGGCGCTAACCGCAGATGGCGTGCTGGCGTCGGTCGGCATCAAGCCGCAGTCGCAGGTCACCACGGGTCTTGGGCATCTGGCGCACAGCCTGTTTCCCATCCAGATATCCGAGCGGGTAGAGGTTGCTCGCATCGAAAATTTCGATCCGACGCAATTGCCCTGGTTGGCTCACCTGGAAACCGTTGGGGTTAGTGAGTCGAAGCTGAATCCCGATACCTTGCGCATGGAAACGAGCGTAGTTACGCGTGAGTATTTGGTAGAGCCCATGGGTTACTTGTGGCAGGTGGCGGTGAAGATGATCGAGACCTTCGAGATCGCGATCTGGGCCACCTTACTTGCGATAGGAGCGAGCCTGCCGCTGGCGTACTTTAGCGCACGAAACTACACGCCAAATCGCGCGTTCTACGTGACCGCACGCAGCCTCGTAAGCTTGTTTCGCTCCATGCCAGAGCTAATCAGTGCGTTATTCCTGGTATTGGCCTACGGCTTTGGTCCCATCGCAGGTGTACTCGCGTTGGCGATCCATTCAATGGGCTTTCTGGGAAAGTTCTACGCGGAGGACATCGAGACTGCCGATCCCAAGCCACAGGAGGCATTGCGCGCAATCGGGGCCGGAAAACTAAAAGTGCTGGCGTATGGAGTGGGTCCTCAGGTCATGCCGCAATTCATCGCGTACACCCTATACATCCTGGATCGCAACGTGCGCATGGCCACGGTTGTCGGCCTGGTGGGCGCGGGGGGCATCGGCCAGGAATTGAAAGGCCGCTACGACATGTACCAGTACGCCCATGTGGGCACAATTCTGGTGGCAATCTTCATCACCGTGTTCTTGCTGGATCAACTGGCCGCGCGGCTGCGTCGCAAGCTGGTCTGACACGAACCAATGCCGGGATTTGCACGATGCGAGGGGCGCGCAACTCCCTTTCCTGGGCTCTATGCGGTCGAGCACGGCGATGGTCTTCCCCTGCTGCTTTCTGTTCCCTGAGCCGGTGCGCCATACCACCTCCGAGCCTGCCGGCTTTGCTTCCCTATGATTACATTCAAGGAAAACTCCATGAAAACAAGTTCGTCCCGTAACGGCCTTGCTGTCGCGGCCGCACTCTTGTGCCTGATTCTCACCGCCTGCGGCGGCGGCGACGACTCCTCGGCGGCCTCGACACCGGCGACCAAGCCCGCACCCGCCACCCCTGGCCCGCAAGCGGCACCAACGCTCCATTGCGCACCCTGACAAGAGACGTCTTCCACTTACCATCGATCCATCCATTGACACCAATCATGACTAACCGACGCGATTTCCTACGCAGATCCGCCAGCGCCGTTGGCGCGGTTTCGGCCCTGTCCATGCTCCCTGCCTCAATTCGGAAGGCACTCGCCGTCAACGCCGCGGTTGACACCGGCACCATCCAGGATGTCAAGCATGTCGTGATTCTGATGCTGGAGAATCGCGGCTTCGATCACTACTTCGGCGCCCTGCGTGGCGTACGTGGCTTTGGCGACCGCTTCCCGATACCGCTCCAGAGCGGTAAGGACGTTTGGTTCCAGTCGGACGGTACGAAAGAGATTCCGCCCTACCACATGGACGGGACCACGACCAAGGCGCTGCAATCACCGAGCACGCCGCACAGCTTCAAGGACTCGCAGGCCGCCTGGGACCAGGGCAAGATGGGGTTCTGGCCGCGCTTCAAGACCCAGTACACGATGGGTTACCTTCGCCGTGAAGACATCCCCTTCCATTACGCGCTGGCCGACGCCTTTACAATTTGCGATGGCTACCACTGCTCCGTCACCAGCGGCACCGACCCCAACCGCGTGGTCTTTTTCTCTGGCTCCGGCTTCGACCCCGTGCTCGCCAAGCAGGGCATCAACAGCAACGACCGGACCTCGGAGCCCGACAACGACCGCTGCTGGATCACCGGCACTATGCCGACCCCGGGCTACACCTATGCGGACAACGCACTCACTTGGCAAACGTTGCCGGATGTGCTCCAGAACGCTGGCGTGAGCTGGAAGATCTACCAGAATACCAACGACAACTGGACCGGCGCCATGCACGGCGGCCTGGCATTCCAGAGCTTCCGCAATGCGCAGCCCGGCTCAGCTTTGTATGTGAAGGGCATGACGGACTATTCGATTGCCGACTTGCGCAACGACGTGGTTAACGACACGCTGCCGGCAGTCTCGTGGATACTGTGCACGGCCGCGAACTCCGAGCACTCCGGCAACAGCAACCCGGCGATCGGCGCCAACTATACCTCGCAGGTGCTGGAAGCCGTGACTGCCAACCCGGAGGTCTGGGCCAAAACCGTGTTCTTCCTCACCTATGACGAGAACGATGGTCTATTCGACCACCTGCCGGCGCCAGCACCACCCTCGTACAACGCTGATGGCACGCTGGCCGGCAAGGCAACGTTGCCGCTCGACGGCGAGTACTTCTCCGATCCGACACGCGCCCGTCTCCTCGCCAGTGACACCATCAGCGGTACCGTGCGCCCATTTGGCCTGGGCGCACGCGTACCGATGTATGTGATCTCGCCATGGAGCAAGGGTGGCTGGGTCAACTCGCAGGTTTTCGACCACACCTCCGTGGGCATGTTTCTCGAGAAGCGTTTCGGCGTCACCGTCGACGCCATCAGCCCGTGGCACCGCGTAGTATGCGGCGACCTGACCTCATGTTTTGACTTCGTGTCGCCCAACGATCCAAAGTGGCCCGCATTGCCCGACACTAGTAATTACGCCGCAGTCCTGGCCGCGCAGAGCTCGCTGCCCACCCCGAGCGCACCGGCCACGCCACAGCCGCTGTTCCAGGAGCCCGGCACCCGCTTTTCGCGCGCGCTGCCCTACGAGTTGCACACCAGCGCACGCATCCAACCAAACGGCTTGGTGTCGCTGACGTTCAGTAACACCGGCGCTCAGGGCGCGGTGTTCCATGTCTACGACAAGCTGCACCTCGACCGCATTCCCCGCCGCTACACCGTGGAAGCAGGCAAGATGGTGACCGACGACTGGAACACCAGCGCGACCGACAGCGGAAAGTACGAGCTGTGGGTCTATAGCACCAACGGATTCGTGCGCACCTTCAAGGGCGATGCACTCGCCAGCAGCGCGGCCGACTTCCAGCCCGAAGTCCAGGTCTGCTACGAGCCGGTCAATGGCCAGGTCTACGTAAAGGTCCACAACACCGGCACCAAGAGCGGGACGGCGATGGTCCACTCCAACGCCTACCGCACCGACGGCCCGTGGACTCTGGATGTGGCAGCAGGTGCGACTGGCGTGCTGAACTGGGACTTGAGCCAAAGCGGCCGCTGGTACGACTTTACCGTCACGGCTGCCAACTTCGAGCGCCGATTCTCGGGCCGCGTCGAAACCGGCAAGCCCGGCGTCAGCGATCCTGCCATGGCACTTCACCTATAGGCATGATCGTGCACGCGCAATGATTCAAGAAAGCTTCTTCTCGGGATGCAGCGTTCCAGATCGGAGGTGACCCGATACAACTGCTTTTGGCCTTGGATGGCGTCCAGTTGGACGCCATCCAAGGCTAAAGATGTAGCCGAACGTGAAGAGCTGGTTATTTTAATTCCAATGTATGTAGCAATGACAGATATCGGACCTTTGTCCTCGGGTAATCGTACGTCCCTCGTTCCGGGCTTCTCGCCCGCGGTGCGGTCACCTTGGCACGACCCAGCATGGCATTACCTTATCGATCTGGACGGCACACTGATCCGCGACGGCGCGGCAATGCCGGGCGCGGCTGCGCTGCTTGAGGCGCTGCATGGGCGCTACGCGATCGTGTCGAATAACTCCACCGACACGGCGGTCGGCATGGCACGCAAGCTACGGAAGATGGGCCTCGTCGTTGCACCCGCGCAGCTCGTGCTGGCGGGCGAGATGACTGTGAACTGGCTGTGGCAAACCTCGCCCAGCGCGCTTGTGTATTTGCTTGGCAGCCCGGTATTGCGACGCTATGCCCAGCGGGTGGGCTGCAGGCTGGTGGAGCAGAACCCGGACGTCGTGTTGCTGGCGCTAGACCGCGCCTTCAATTACCGAAAATTGCTGCTAGCGGTGAATGTGCTGCGCACCGGCGCACGGTTGATTGTCACGAACCCCGATCTCAGCCATCCCGGTGGAAACGGCAGGCGCGTGCCGGAAACCGGTACGCTGCTGGCGGCGGTACTCGCCTGCGCCGACGTGCGTCCCGTGAGCATCATCGGCAAACCTTCCGATGTGCTGTTTCGGGAGGGCTTGCGACGGTTGCGGGCGAAGCCGGCGCAGACACTGATGATCGGCGACAATCCGGCAACCGATGCTGCGGGTGCGGTCGCGATGGGTATGTCCTATCTTCTCCTCGGTACAGGGCCTGAGGCTGATGCGGAAACCCCCGCGCAGTTGCTTGAGACATGGGGCACCAGGCACACGCACTTGTAACCCGACATTAGTAGCGTTTGAGCGACAGTACGTCGAAGGTGTGGCGGATCGTCTTGACCGCGCGATCGTAGTCGCTTAGAGCGAGGCACGCGATCAGCACGTCGATGATCGCCAACTGCGCCAGGCGGCTGGTCATCGCTTCTGTGCGAAACTGGGTTTCGCGGGCCATCGTGAGCAGCACGACATCGGAGAACGCCTGGATTGGCGATTTACCGAAATTGGTGATGCAAATGGTATGCGCGCCGGCCTCCTTCGCCAGCCGCGTCGCAGTTACGGTTTCATGCGTGCTACCGGAATGGGAGATGGTCAGTACGGCGACATCCGGCCCGGTCAGCGCAGCGCTGATTACCTGCATATGCGAATCGATAACGGCCTTGGCGTTGAGGCCGATACGCAGCATGCGGTAGTGGGCATCCTCTGCAATCGTTGCCGCACTGCCGATGCCGTAGATCTCGATGCGCTTGGCCTTCTTCAGGATGCGTACCGCGCGCTCCAGCGCCCCGACATCCAGGGTTGACTGTGTGTCGTGCAGGGTCTGCACATTGCTCTGAAAAATCTTGCGCACGACAGCAGCAGCGTTGTCGTTCGGTTCCAAGTCTTCGTGAATCATTTGTACCGGCCGCACGGTCTCCTGCGCCAACACTATCTTCAACTGCTGAAAGCCCGTAGCACCGAGCGTCTTGCACAGGCCGACCACGCTGCCCTCGCTGGCCCCGGTGCGCTCCGCCACTTCGCTGACCGACATATGCATCACTTCCTGCGGATGTTGCGCGATAAAGTCGGCAATGCGCTGGCCGGTAGCCCCCAGCGCGTCGCGGATGCTCTCGATGCGCGCCACGATGGCCGTCAGCGCCGGTTGCTGCGGTTTCGGGGGCGCCTTCTTCGAAGGTTTGTTTTTTGTTGGCATGGAGTGGATGTCGCTCGCGCGTCCGCCGTTGCGGACAGGTCGCCGCCATTGTAGAGGACCTTGGCGGTGAAAGCGTTGACTATCATCCACATACGCCGTAATGGCGAGCGATCTGCATGGCTCGCAAGCCTCATTGCCTTTCTTCCGGCTTGTACAACAGGCGGACGCGCGGCGCCCATTCTGTCATGGTATCAATAGGAACAACGGGACCGGGCAGACGCTGGAAGTCGAAACGGGACAATACCGGCGATGTCAGCCCGGGGGCGTCCACACTGAGTATCTGCTCTGGCTCGAAGAACTCGTCGAACGCGGCACGGAAATGGCCCCGCGATTTCACCACCACCGTGCGCGCAGCCGCGATATCGATGCCAAACATTTCGAAGAACATGGGCTCGTGGCATTGATGACGGTTGCTGATCACCACCACCTGCACGCCTCCAACCTGCAGCAAGGCCGAGGGGCCCAGGTTAAAGCTACAGCCAGCCAACTGGCCCCGCCGTCCGACGCCTTTTCCGGAATGCAAGCGCAGCACTGTAGCGGGCGCGCTGAACGGCGACGAGTACGTGGCGGTTTCCTCGCGATTGAAGCGAGCGGTGAACGAAGCGCCGACGCCAAGCGCCTGCGCCTCGGCGCTCAGTGACGGGTCCGTGACAACCCCCAGGATCGCGTTATTGACGCCGCCTTCCAATAGCGCCTGCAGCAGGAATGGCGTGTTGCCGCGCCCGCCCCCACCCGGGTTGTCGGCCACATCGGCCAAGAGTACTGCGTGCAGTGAAGAGTCGCCGCCAGCCGCCCTTGCCAAAGCCACAGCTTGTTCGAGCGGCACCAACTCGGGCGTGAAGGCGGCCCGCCCTGCCCATGCTGGCGTGACCAGGTCCAGGGCAGTTTGACGCGCGAACTCGGCATCGTTACGGGTCGAGACGATCACCGTCATTCCATTCTTTGGTGTGTCTCCAAAGACGAACCCGCCCAGGGCCGAGATATTGACGATTCGTGGATCATCCAATGCTTCCGCCGCCTGGATCATGTCCGCGTATGGCCCGGTACCGGGGGCGGTCAACAGCTGCGTCGGTGGTGCGCAAACCGGCATGCGCACGTGGGCCACGGTCACGCGCATGCCGCGCAGCAGTTCCATCAGCACATCGGCCGCGTCCGCCCCCCGTTCGGCCATGTCGGTATGGGGATTGCGGCGATAGGAAATGAGCATGTCAACGTGGTCGACCATCCGGTCGGACACATTTGCATGCAAATCGACGGTGGCTACGATGGGAACCAAGGGGCCAACGATAGATCGCGCCATTTCGAAAACGAGGCCGTCCGGATCATCCTCCTCGGTGGTAATGGCGGCGCCGTGCTCACAGATGTAGACAGCGTCCAACGGCAAAGCTGCACGTAGTCCCTGCTCGAAGATGGCTAATGTCTCGGTGAAGAAAGCGTGATCGACCGGGCCGCCCGATTCTGCGTTGGCGAACAGGATCGGCACGGGGATCCATGCACCGTTGGCATCCATGCGCCGGACGAAGGCTGGAATCTCCGGCGTCATGGCAGGTGCGGGACTGCGCGCATCCGCCAGCAACGCCTCGCCGGCCAGGTAAGCGCGGTCCACAAAGTCGGCCCGCGTGGAAACCGGGGCAAAGCGGTTCGATTCGATGGCGAAGCCTAAGATTGCAATGCGGGGGCTAGACATGGTCGGCGGGACGCTCAGTTCTGTTTGGGGATATGCGCGGTTTCGATGAGGCCAGACCATTTCTTCTGTTCGCTGGCGATGAAACGCACGAACTCTTCGCGGGTGCCGGTGCCTGCCGATGCGTTGGCGTCGGTCAGCTCCTTGCGCAAGGCATCGGTCTTCAGCACTTTTTCCAGCGCGGCGCTAACCCGGTCGACGATCGGCTGTGGCGTCCCCTTGGGAAAGACCAAGCCACCCCACGACACATTCTCATAGCCTTTCAGTCCGGCCTCGTCCAGGGTCGGTAGATTGGGATAGAGTGCAATACGCTCACGGCTGGTAATCGCCAGCGCGCGCAGCTTGCCGCTTTTGACTAGTGGCCATGCGACCGAGGCATTGGTAAACGTGTAGTCAAGCCGGCCGCCGGCGAGGTCGGTGAGGGACGGCGGGTCGCCGTTGTACGGGATGAACAACACGTCGATGCCGGCCATCTTCTTGAATAGCTCACCGCCCATGTGGCCACTGCTGCCGGTACCCGCCGCGGCGTATGACAGCTTGCCGGGCTCCTTCTTGGCCAGCGCAATCAGTTCGGCGACGTTCTTGATCGGGGAGTCGCCACGAACCACGAGCAGGTTGTAGATCGAGAACATGCGGCCCACGGGCACAAAGTCCCGTTGCACATCATAGGGAAGCTTGCTGAACAGGCCCGGGTTGATAGCCAACGTGTTGATGTTGCCATAGCCGAGCGTGTACCCGTCCGGCTCGGCGCGCTTTACCATCGCCATGCCGATGTTCCCTGCGGCGCCCGGGCGATTGTCGACGACAAAGTTGGCGTTGGTAGCTCTCGCGAGGTGACTCAGCACAATGCGGCTCAGTACGTCGCCCGATCCACCGGCAGCAGAAGCGACGATTACGGTGACGGGCTTATGGGGCCACGGGTCCTCCGCCGCCTGAGCGGACGAGGTGAGACTGCAGGCCGCACCAAAGGCGAAAGCAGCGAAAGCGGTCGTGAATCGCATGATGCGACCTACGAGAGAAGAGTGAGGGAGGCGTTTGAATTTCATGATCTTTCCTAAAGTCTTTTCCTGCCATTGCTCGTGACAAGCAAGTCGGCCGGGTAATGATCTACTCCTTTGTGTGTCAGGATTGGTCTCCTCCCTGCGCGATTGAACGCGCCTGCATCGCTTGAACGATGCGGGGGCCACAGCGGCTTGCCGCGCTGGCCAAGCCTGCCGGAGTGGCGACTCGTACGTCGCCGCGCAACTCACCAGCCATGGAAACGCTCCCAGGTCGTGAGCTTTCCGCCCTCAGCGAGCGCTCGGTACTCGGGGAACTGCGCCCCTGTCGCGCAGGCGTGGTTCGGCAGAATGCGCAAGCGCGTGCCCACCGGAAAGCGATGGGAGATGTCCGCATCGGGGCCACCTTCGCGCGACACGATGCCGTGCTCCTGGTTAGCGCCACTCAGCAGATAGCCTGGCAACACCGTGCCGTCTATCGTGCAGACCTGCCCATATCCATAGTCCCGCCTCTGCTTCTGGGTTCCTCGATCGCGGCTCATGGCCATCCACCCTGCGTCCACGATAATCCAACCCTTGTCGCTCTGATGGCCTATCACCGTCGTCAGCACACTAAGCGCTATCTCATCAGTGGTGCAGACACCGACGTTGTTCATCACCAGGTCAAAGAGAACGTAAACGCCGGCCCGCACCTCGGTCACCCCCTGGAGTTGCACGGCCGCAAGTGCCGTCGGGGTCGAGCCGACGCTGACCCCTGGACAGGGAAGGCCCGCCGCACGCAGGCGCTCCGCCGCACGCACGCAGCCGACGCGTTCGTGCTCGGCCAAGGCCGTCAACGCCTCAGGCGTATCGAGCTCGTAGCTCGAGCCTGCGTGGGTCAACACGCCACCAAGGCACATACCCCCGTCGTGCAATACGCGCCCGACCTCCAGGAGCGCTGAGTCTTCAGGCTGGATGCCCGAGCGGTGGCCGTCCGTGTCGATCTCGATCCACACATCGAAGGTCTCACCGTTCGCTCTGCCGAAGTCGGCAATCGCCCGAGCCGAGTCAATGCCGTCTGTGAGTATCTTCAAATCGCAACCGCGCCGGCGCAATGCCAGCGCTTGTGGAAGCCGGTGCGGCGCCATGCCAACCGCGTAGAAAATGTCTGTCACACCTGCGGCAAGGAATTGCTCGGCTTCCTTGAGCGTGGAGACAGTGATTCCATGCGCTCCGGCCGCGAGTTGGGCACGCACGACAGGTGTGCATTTGCTGGTCTTAACATGCGGCCGGAACCGCACGCCCAGCGCATCCATGCGCTGCTGCATGCGCTCAATATTGTGCTGCATGCGCGCCAGATCAATGATCGCTGCTGGGGTGTCAACGGTGTGAAGGGAAAAGTACATGTCGAATGGCAAGGAAAATTGGTTGCAGGCTGGTCGGTCGCAGAATGCGCGCCCGGGGACGAGCAGCGTCCTCCTGTGTCGGCGCGCCGAAGGTGGTGCCGGTGCATATGAAGCCACTGTAGTCAGTCAGGTCGTCAATGTGGTTAAATGTCTGGAAATCTATTGTTAAGCTGAATTGAATGATCCGCATCGAGGATTTGCAGCTGGTATCTGCATTAGCGCGGGCGCCATCGCTCAGCGCCGCAGCGCGCGCGCTCGACGTTACCCCGCCAGCGTTGTCTATGCGCTTACGCAAACTTGAGATGACGCTGGGACTCGCACTTGCCACCCGTACCGCTCATCGCCTCAGCCTGACCCCGGAAGGGGAGCGCTTCGCTCACGAAGCTGAACTCCTCCTACGGCAATTGGAGTCGCTGCCTGAATCCTTCCAGCGCGACGACCGGCAGTTGACTGGAATCCTCCGTATCTCTGCCCCCTTTGGCTACGGTCGCCAACGTATCGCACCGATGCTCGCGCGCTTCGCGCGTCTCCATCCTGGGCTACGGCTGCAGTTGGATCTCCGGGAGACGCCATGGCCAGACCGCCACGATGCGGACGCCGTGGTCCACGTAGGCACAGTGAAGGAATCTTCGTGGATTGCCCGCACGCTGGCCTCCAATGAGCGATGGCTGTGTGCCAGCCCAAGCTACCTAAGCGCGCATGGGGTGCCCCAGGTGCCGCGCGATCTGCTGGCGCACGCATGCATCTGCATCCGCGAGAACGATGAGGACGTAACACTGTGGCATGTCCGAAAAGCATCAACCCGTGCGCTCCGGCGGCCAAGCCCCGGGGAGGCGCTTCGCGTCGCACCCGCCTATACCACTAACGATGGAAGCGTGGCTCGCCACTGGGCCGAGAAAGGCATGGGATTGGTTCTGCGATCAGAATGGGATGCCGCCGAGGCGGTGGCTAGTGGCGCACTAGTGCGTGTACTGGCCGACTGGCAATTCGACAGTGCGCCAGTCACCCTTCTTGTTCCGACACGCAAGGGCCGCACCGCCCGCGTGCAAGCCCTTCTGCAATTCTTCGAACAGTCGCTGGGTCAGCGGACCGATAGCGCTAGCGACTGAGATGCGTTTGTCGTACCGGTCGGCAGGCATACGTGCGCACCCAAAGCAAATGCTGCGGACGCCTGCGGCAAGCAAGCGCTCGCGGCCGCGTCGCAGGACTTCCTCCACAGATTTGAGTCTCCGTAGCCGGCAACCCACCGTCCCTGGCACGCAGCCGGCGCGGCCAGCCCAAGCCGAGAATCACGCAAGCGCTACCTCAGCCGCCCCATGTGGCAGGCGGTCAAGGACACTATCGAAGCGATGCCGGGCACGAGCGACAGTGCCACCGAGCGCGACCGGCTGCACGCGGCGCGCTGCCGCAGGCTCTTCACGGTGCTGTATCTCAGCGGCCTGCGCGCGGCGGAAGTGGCCGAAACCCGCATGGGCGCCTTCTTCTGCCGGCGTGACCGCGACGGCGTTGAGCGCTGGTGGCTGGAGGTGACCGGCAAGGGCAACAAGTGGCTGGTGCCGGCCACCGACGAACTGATCGTGGAGCTGGCGCGCTATCGCAGCGCCCACGGTCTGCCGCCCGCCCCCCACCCCGGCGAGGCACGTCCCATCGTGCTGCCGATCCTCGGCAAGGAAAAGCCCTTGTCACGCGGTGCCCTGCACCTGGTGCTGAAGGAAGTCTTCGGGATGGCCGCCCAGCGCCTGCGCTCACGCGGCCCCGAGTGGGAAAGCCGTGCCGCGGTGCTGGCCAGCGCGTCAGCGCACTGGCTGCGCCATACCGCGGGGTCGCACATGACCGACCAGCAGGTGGACCTGCGTTTCGTGCGGGACAATTTCGGGCACGCGTCCATCTCAACCACCAGCGCCTTCGATGAGGGCAAGGGTGTCAACCCCCTTTCTGTATTGGATTTGCGTAGGCGGATCTGGCGCAATAGGCCCTCCTTGCAAGCCATTAATTTTCGTTCGCGGACTGACGCGGCACGAAACCGAGGTCGGGGTTGCTCAATAACCGGGCTGCTGCCCGGACTACCTTCTATCCGTGACGGCGCGGAGCCGACCACCACATACCACATGCGCAAAGCGCTGGAACCCCTGTTATCTGCGCGCCCCATCTAAAAGGACGGCTACCTGTGAGGTAGCCCGGCGCTGGTACGGGCGCACTGACCTTCGATCGTTACCACTTAGCCCTGGCACGCTTAAGGTGGATCACTTTGCTACTGGTTTGAGGGTTGCCCCGTCGGGAATCTCGCCGTACTCAAGATAGCGCCACAGGGCAATCGCCAATCTGCGGGCGAGTGCGACAATACCGACGCGCCGCATGCGCTTGCCGCTTGGTGCAAAGCGAATATTGAACCATTGCGCGAGCTGACTCGTCGGCTGGTACCGTAACCAGCTCCAAGCAAGTTCAACCATCAGCCAGCGAGATCGTTTGTTGCCCGCCTTGCTGATGCCTTGCTCGACCTGAGTTTCGCCGCTACTGTAGGGGGTCGGTACCAGTCCCAAGTATCCTGCGAGTTCGCGCCGGTTGTGAAAGCGCCGCCAGCCAAACAGTTCCTTGATCAGGAGCCAGGCACTGCCCAGGCCGATCCCGCTGAGCCGCGCGCGCAGCGCGATGGCTGGCTGCGCGCCGGCCTTCACCACCCCGTGCTGCTGGGTTTCGATCGTCTTAATCTGCGTTAGCACCAGCGCCAGTCGCGACTTCACGTTCGATCTCCGCACGCAAATCAGAGGGCGGTTGCGAGCCATGATCGCCCCACCACCGCAGCCAGGGGCGACCGACTGGCTTCCTACAAACGAGATTTTCGGCGCTGACACTTGAGAAATTCTCAAGCGAAACGCCGGATCCCCCGAATACGCGTTGTGTTGGATTTCTTGTGAGTCAACCCTAGAGACGGTTAGCCCAAAACAAGCGTCGGGTCACGCTGCCGTCTTCGACACCGTCAGCTTGGGCGTGCGCTTCGGCGCACGCCCAGTGCGCTCGCCTGCCATCGTCATTAGCGATGGCAGGCTCGCCAACTACTGGTTTTCGAATCGGGATCCACGCGCCATGATTCGGTGACCTATTCGCTCCGCAATTCGAATGGACATCGACATCAGAAGGAAATCAAATGGAAAACATCGATAGAAAAGCGTATCGCTACCGATTCACCGGACACGAACACGTATTCCACAACGTGTCGGCAGTCAAAGCGCTGCCCAGCGTCTTGCCGACTGATCTCTCTTACTGCGACAAAACCCTCGATACCGTCGAGTAGGCCGTGGAGAAGCTCGCCACGGAGTCGTCCATCGCGCCGGCCATGGCGCACTTCCCGGAGGACGAACGCTCAGCCGGTTCGGCATTCTGCCTGCGGACGCTGGCCCTGATGAAAGCACTGGTGCTTCCGGGTCTGGACGACGAGGCGGACAGCGAGCCGTCATCCCCAGCGGGCAAGGCGCCGCGTCGCCGGGCCGCGCGCAGCCGCTGAGGAAGTTTGCACCGGCCAGTCAAAGTAAGCGGACGATCCGGTAAGCCGGTGGATGGTTGGGCAGCCATCGGAGCGCGGATTTCGTAGAACATCGTGTGCCACGAAACTTGGAGAATTGATCGTGCACACGGTTGTGACATTTGACTCCGACGGGCTTCGCCTGGCCGGAGCCCTACATTTCCCCCCCGACCTTGTCGAAGGCGAGCAGCGTCCCGCCATCGCGGTGCTGCACGGGTTCGGCAGCAACAAGGACGACGGCATGGTCCGGCTCGCGACGCGTCTGTTCTCGTCGCTCGGCTATGTGGTCCTGCGCTTTGACATGCGCGGTTGCGGCGACAGCGAAGGCGAACTCGGCAAGGTACTGTGCGAGGACCAGGTGAGCGACACCCGCAACGCGGTCACCTACCTGCAGGGGCTGCCCGAAGCCGATCCGGCGAGGATTGCCGTCATGGGCCACAGCTTCGGTGCGGCCGTGGCGGTCTATGCCGCCGGCGTGGATCCTCGCATCGTGGCCTGCATCTCGTCGGCCGGATGGGGCGACGGCGAAGTGAAGCTGCGTCAGCAGCATGCCGAACCGGGCGCCTGGGAGCGTTTCGAGGCGATGGTGAACGAAGGCCGTGCGCGCCTGGCCAAGGGCCAGTCGATGCGGGTCTCGCGCTTCGACATCGTGCCCATCCCTCCCGCCATGCGCGGCAGCCTGCCCGCGGGAAGCTTCATGGAATTCCCGTTCGAGGTCGTCGAGAGCATGCTGCGCTTCCGGCCGAACGAGGTGGCCGGCAACATTGCGCCGCGTCCGCTCCTGCTGCTGCATCCGGCCGAGGACTCGGTCACGCCGACGGAGCAGTCGATCGAATTGTTCCGCCACGCCAGGATGCCGGCCGAACTGCATCTGCTCGCGCAGATCGACCATTTCATCTTCTCCGATGACAACCAGGCGGCCCTGAACCTGGTCACGGACTGGCTGCGCAAGTTCTTTCCGGCCCGCCAGGCGCCACTGGAGACGGCATGACCGGGCGCCCCGCCACGTGGATCAACGCGGCCCGATTGCAGGCCTACGCACAGGCGCTGCTGGGCTCGGCCGGGCTGGAGAGCCAGGCTGCTTCGGTCGTGGCCGAGAGTCTGGTGTGGGCTGACCTGCGCGGTTCGCCCGGACATGGGGTCTCGCGCATCCCGCAATACGCCGCGTGGCTCGCATCGGGCGAGATCAATGGCCGCGCACAACCGCGCGCGGGGCTCAGCCTGCCCGCGCTGACCGTAATCGAGGGCGATCGCTGCGCCGGTGCACTCGGTATGCGCGTTGCCGCCGGGCATGCAATCGCGGGGGCGCGCCGGGCCGGAGCAAGCCTCGTACTGCTGCGGGAAACGACGCATACCGGCGCGCTCGGCTTCCATACGGCCCATGTCGCCAGTGAGGGAATGTTCGCCATGGCCATGGCGGCTTCGGGACCGCTGATGGCCTACCATGGCGCCTCGGTCCCGGGCGTCTCCACCGCGCCGCTGTCCATGGCCTGCCCCGCGCGCGGCCAGCCGGTCGTGTTCGACATGGCCGCGGGCGCCGTCGCTTTCGGCAAGCTCATGCAGGCTCGGGCCACGGGCCGGCGGCTCGAGCCGGGCTGGGCCATCGACGCGATGGGCAACGCCACCACCGACCCGAACCTGGCCACGACGCCGTTGCCATTGGGCGGCCCGAAGGGCTCCGGTCTGGCGCTGATGGCCGAGATCGCGTGCAGCCTGCTGACCTGCCATCCGATCCTCGTCCCTGCGCTGTCGGACCCCGCGGCGGCCCATCGCCACACGCAGAACGCGTGGGTGCTTGCGGTCGATATCGCGCAAGTCGTTGATCCTTCGCGGTTTGAAGCACAACTGACCGAACTGGCGGCGGCCATCCACAACCTGCCGGCCTCTGGCGAGGGCCCGCCACGATTGCCCGGAGAGCGCGGCTACGCCGAAGCGCATGAGCGACAGGCGATCGGCATTGCCCTGGCGCCCGCAACGGCTGACGCGCTGGAGGCGCTTGGCCATCGGACCGGCATCCGTGCCCCCTGGGCCTAGGCTTTGCCGCTACGCTCGCCCCTGTGCCTGCCGGGCATGGCCCGGCGGTTGCACCCGGGCCGTGCCAAGAGTACAGGGAGAGCCCTTTATCCGACCGTCGCGTGGCCGATCCGGCACTGTACACCGCCAATCCGCATGGCCGCCGTGCTGTGTGGACCCGGTTCCACATTCCATAGAAACACAACAGCTGCGCCGCCTCTCTCTTGACGTCTGCCATATCGGTGACATAATCCGGTCTCATTGCAAACGTTTGCAAAACGGCATCATCAGGCGATTGTCGAAGCATGTGGAGGCGACTGTCCTCCGTCTTCTGTACGCAGGCGCCTTTTGCATGCCCGCTTGCCTGCTTGAGGAGAGAACCTGAATGGCAAAGGACCGCCAGATACGCATCGTCCACGGCAGCTTCGGCCGGGCCACCCTGCATCGCATATCGGGGCCCCTCGTCGCGCATGCCCACGCGGAGTTTCACCTGATCTTCAAGCTCGGCGGCACGGACGCGACTTTCCACATCGACGACCGGCCGCTGACGCTGACCGACGGCTGCGCATTGCTGGTCAATTCCTGGTCGACCCATGCCAAGAGCGCCAGGGCAGGCTCACATTCGCTGCTGCTGGCCTTGCTGCTGGAACCGAAGTGGCTCGGGCGCACGCTCGGGGTCGAAAACCCTGCCAGTGGCCTGCGCTTCACTGACACGCTGGTGCGCATGGACGCGGATACCATCGCATCGCTGACGGCGCTGGGGAGCTGCCTCGCCCGCGATCTCGCTGACGATCTGACCATTGGCTCCGCGGATTGCGAAACCGCTGTCGCCGAACTGGCGCGCAGGGTCTCGGCCCACCATCTCCAGCGGCGCTCCATGACCGAAGTGCTGGCCAGCACCAGGCCGCTGGACTACCGGATCAAGCGCGCGACCGAGTACATCCGCAGCCACGCGGGAGAAAATCCCAATGTCGAGACGGTCGCCAGCGCGGTGGGCATGTCGCGCAGCCGGCTTTTCCACCAGTTCAAGGCCTGCATGGGCATTTCGCCCCAGCAATACCTGGACTGGATCCGGATCGGCATTGCCACGCGTCTGCTGGCGGAGCGCCACGCCAGCATCGGCGACGTGGCCCACCAGCTCGGCTTCAGCGCGCAAGGGCACTTCACGCGATTCTTCGTTCAGCACCTGGGGCTCAGCCCCTCGGAGTTTCGCCGGACCGGCATGCCGGGCGGAGCGCCGGGCGACTGAGGCCCCCACCCCGCCCACCTTGCCCGGCCCGCCGCAAACCCTCAGCCGCGCAGCGAGCGTGACAGCTTTTCCCGGAAGGACGCGTCGAACACCGACTTGGGCAGCATGCCGTGCACGGTCTTGGCCGGAATCGACGTGTAGTTGCTGGCCGTCTGGTTGGAGTACTGCGTGATGCGGAAGTCGGACGTGATACTAGCGAGCGAGTACACGTCCTGCGGATCCATGCCCGTCGCGGCGGTGACCCAGTCGAGCATCTGCCGCACGCACGCCACCAGCGCCTCGTCGAGGTTCTTGCCGAAGCCGAGAACGATCCAGTGAGTGGGGGTCTCCGCCATCGGCAAGGCCAGGGGCCGCTGCTTGTACAGGAAATACTGGATCCGCATGTCTTCCATCGCGGTTTCGATGGCAGTCTGGTTGACCACGCCGTCGCCCTGCGCGGCATGCGAGTCGCCGGTCCAGATCATCGCGCCGGGCCGCTGGACAGGCAGGAACAGCGACGTGCCCTCGACCAGCTCGCGCAGCACGAGGTTGCCGCCATACGCACCGCTGAGGATGCCGCTGATCGGTTCGTCGCCGGCGGGCTGCACCGCCATCACGCCCTGGAACGGCGCCAGCTTGATGCGGATGCCCGGCGCGAATTCGGTGTATTGCCGGCCCTCGTCAAACTTGAAATAGCGCAGGTACGGCTTCGCGAAGTCGTTCGGCAGGGCGCCGACCCCCTTGGGTGCGGAGTTCCATCCCCAGCCGATCGGGCGCAGCCTGACCATGCGGCACTCGACCACGTCGCCGGGCATCGCCCCGCGCAATTCCACCGGGCCCACATTCGAATACGGTCCCTGCGGAAACCGCTTGCGCACCGGCTCGCGGTCCTCGAAGCTCATGCCGTATGCGGCGCCGTTGGCCCAGTTGACCCACGTATTCGGATACATCACCAGGTCGCCCGACTCGATGCTGGCGACCGGCGCCGCCTTGGGATCGAGAATGCCGACGCGCACGGACTCGCTGCCGGACTCGATGCGGTGGATCTTGCCCGGTTGCATCACTGGAAGCGGAGCGGCGCCGGATGCAGCCGCCGGCGCCGCGCGCCCCGCCTTACCCTGAGCCGCCGCGTTCAGCGACGCCGCGCCGAGGCCGAGCGCGCCAGCGGCCTTCAGCCAGTGTCTCCTGTCGATCATCATTGTCTTGGTTCCTTTCGATTGAGCCGTCCACGGGTCCACCATTTGTCCATGTCCGCCGGACGGCGAATGCGGTCATCAGTGCAGTTGCGCCACATACTGCGCAACGGCGGCGATTTCCTCGTCAGTCATCAGCGGCACCAGCAGGCTCATCAGCTTGCCGGGGCCGCCACGCGTGCCCGATTTCCACGCGTGGAGCTGCCTGGTCACGTACTCCGGCTGCTGGCCGGCAATGCGCGGAAAGTCCGGCGCAATGCCCTCGCCGTTCGGCCGGTGACATGAGACACAGGCCGGCAGCCGACTGGACGGATTGCCCTTCCAGTAGATGGCCTTGCCTGCTTCCACCAGGTGCGTCTGGTCGGCCTGCCCGCGCGCCGGTGACTGGCGACTGAAATAGCGCGCGAGCTCGCGCATCTCCGTATCGCTCATTCCCTGCACTACGGCGGCCATGGTGGCGTCCTGGCGCAGTGCCGGCTTGCCGGCACTGGCCTTGAACTGCCGCAACTGCTTGAACAGGTAGTCTTCGTTCTGGCCCGCCAGGCTCGGATACTCCTTGTGCAGGCTCTGGCCGGTACTGCCGTGGCAGGCCGCGCAGACCTGCGCCACCATCTGCGGCGCGGGCCGCGCGGCATCGGCTTCCCGAATCGGCTGCGGCTGCGGCTGCGCCAGCGACGGCAGCGCCAGCATGCACAACGCAAACAGGCAGGCCGAAAGCCGGCGGCGTTCCATGGGAGGTTTCACGTCCGGATCCTTGCGGAAAGGCATCGCTGGCCTAGTTGAGATAGCCACCGGTCTTGGCGACGATCTTCTGCGCACGCTGCGTTTCGCTGGCCAGGCGGTTGGTCAGGCCTGTCACGCCGGTCTGGCTGAACGCCGTGTCCACGCTCAGGCCGGCCAGCTTGGCGCGGATTTCCGCATCGTTCATGATGGTGCGGATCTCGCCACGCAGCCGCTCGACGATGGGCGCCGGCGTGCCCTTCGGGGCAAAGACGCCATACCAGACGGTGATGTCGTACCCGGGAATGCTCTCGGCCACGGCCGGCACGCCGGGCAGGGCCTTGAGCCTGCCGCTTGTGCCGACGGCCAGCAGCTTGAGCTTGCCGGAGTTCACATGCGGCATGTACTCGAGCAGCGGCCCCGTCGCCAGGTCGATGTGCCCGGCGATCATGTCGTTGATGGTCGGGCCGCTGCCCTTGTACGGGATATTGGTGATATCGACACCGGCCATCGTCTTGATCATCTCGAGCGGATAGCTGGTCGGACCGCCGTAGTTGACCTTGCCAGGATTCGCCTTGGCATAGGCGATCAGTTCGGGGACGGACTTGTATGGCGTGCGCGGGTTCGTGACCAGCACCAGCGGCGACTCGCCCAGCGGTGCCACGGGTACCAGGTCGCGCGTCACGTCGTAGGGCAGCTTGCGGTAAAACGCGGCGTTGACGCCATGGATGCTGTTCAGGATGCCGATCGTGTGCCCATCCGGCGCCGCGCGCACCAGTGCTTCCGCACCGATGTTGCCGCTGGCGCCGGGCCGGTTTTCCACCACGACCGGCTGCCCCAGCACGTTCGACAGACGCTGTGCCACGGCCCTGGCCAGCACGTCGTTGATGCCGGCCGGCGGAAACGGAACGATGAAGACGATCGGCTTCGACGGCTTCCAGCCTGCTTGCGCATTGGCGTCCGCGGCGGCGTTGGCGACGCCCGGAAGCAGGCCTGCGGCGGCCACGGCCAGTGTGGCGCTGATGGCCACCGCCATGTCGGCAAGCTTGCCCAGCCGCCGCGGCACGGAGTGGGATGACGGAGAATTCCGGCTTTGCATTGACTCTGGTCTCCTTGTGAATCGCGATGCGTGGGCGACAGGGTCAGCCCAGGCCCGTACTCTCGCTGATCCGGACACAAGGTGCTTCCCAATTTGGGGAGCCGTTTACCAAAACGTCCTCCGTTCTGCGACATCGGCACGCCTGCCGGCCTTCGTCCGGCGGTGCGCGGGCCGCACTTACCGGATTGTCCAAGAACTTGACAGCTGCCCGGCTCGCGCCGCGGCGACTCATGCAAGATGGAGCGCCACATTCACGACCGGAGCAAACCCTATGCATCCACAGCAGAACGGCGCCGTAGTCACCATCGGCAACGGACCCATCCATGTCATCGGCTTGCACGGCTGGTTCGGCCATGCGCGCGGATGGGGTCCGCTTGTCGACGCACTCGACGGCGACCGCTTCACCTACGCCTTCATCGATTACCGTGGCTATGGTGCCCGGCGCGCGGTCCCGGGCAATTTCGACATGCGCGAGATCGCCGCCGACGTGCTGTCGCTTGGCGACGAACTCGGATGGCAACGCTTCTCGCTGATCGGGCACTCGATGGGCGGCAAGGCCATGCAGGCCGTCGCCCTGCTCGCCCCCGCGCGCGTCACGGCCATGGTCGGCATCACGCCCGTGCCACCCACGCCGGTACCGTTCGATGCGGCAACGCGCTCGCTGTTCGAGCGGGCCGCTGACGAGTTCGCGGCAAGGGTTGCCGTGCTGGACCACTCGACCGGCGAGCGCCTGAGCCGGCATTGGGTCGAGAAGATGGTCCGGGCCTCGACCGAACATGCCTCCCCCGAAGCACTTGCCGCGTATTTCCGGGCATGGGCCGACACTGACTTCTTCGCCGACATGACCGGCACCAAGGTCCCCACGCTGCTGCTGGTCGGCGAGCACGATCCCTCGTTGACGGCCGACGTCATGCAGCAGACGTACGGCCGGGCATTCGCGGACCTGGACATCGATGTCATCCGCAACGCGGGACACTACCCGATGGACGAGACGCCGGTAGATCTTGCCACGCGCATCGAGTGCTTCCTGACAGATGTCCAGGGCCGCAACCGCTCCTGATGCGCAACGCGCCTGACGGTACTCTGCCCGGCAGGCGCGCATGACATGAACGATGCGCCCCAGGGCGCATTCAACGCTCAGGGCGCTTCCGTCGCCCCGATCGCGGCCATGCCGCGACGACCGATTTCCTCGTCCACATCGGACGGCCCCCCGCTCACGCCGACGGCGCCGACCAGGCGGCCATCGACGTAGATGCCAAGGGATCCCTGCGAAGGAAAGACCGGCCCGCCATAGACGAGCGAGCTCATCTGGCCGAAGACGATGGGATTGGCCTGATAGCGCTTCACGAGTTCGGCGCCGGAGACACCGCCTGTCGCCGCCGAGGCGATGGCCTTGCCGCGCGCCACGTCGAAGGTCCCGAACGGGGCGCCGTCCATTCTCACACCGCTCAAGAAGTGGCCGGCGACATCGACCACGACGATGCTGACAGGGACCTTGCGGTCCCCGGCAAACCGTTTGGCCGCATCGGTCAGGCGGACTGCGGCATCCGCGCCCAGGGTCTGCATTTGTGTCACGCCTGCCGCCGATGCGATCGATGCACAGAACAGATGCAGCCCGAAAGCCGCGGCGAAGGTGGAGCGCTTCATGGATTCTCCTATGCTTTGCGGGATTGGATCGCCGTTGCCGGCAGCGGCAACTGGCCGCCGCGCCGGTGTGCGCCGGTCAGAACAGGTGCCGCATGCCCATCATGACGCCACTCGGGTCGGACACGCTGGTCGCGGTGACCTCGTTGGGAATGTTCGAGAACGTGTAGTTAGCCTTGTTGGTGTTCCAGATCTTGCTGGCGTTGGTATAGAGCGTTGTCCGCTTGGACAGCGAATACTGGTAGCCGATCGACGCCTGCTGGCCACGGTTGGACGTGCCAACCGATTGTTGCATGCCGTACGCCAGCAGCACCAGCCCGGCACCGCCGACGGGAATGGTGGTGCCCACTTGGAAGCCACGATCCTTCAGCGTCGCCTGCCCCGGCACCCATCGCGTTGCCTGGCGCACGTTGGCGAACACCTTCAGCCACGGGAACTCGTAGGTAGCGCCGATCGCCCGCTCGTCGCGGTCGGCATCGGTGACCGCGTTGATGCTGTAGGTACGTTCGTAAGCCACGCCCAGCCACAGCGGACCGCGGGCATAGGTCAGCCCGAGACCCGCAAACCGGTCTGCGTCGCGCGGCGCGCTGGTCCGCTCGGCACCGAATGAATAGAGCACGCTGGCTTGCAGACCGCCGAGCTCGGGGCTTTCGTAGCGGATCGAGTTGTCGGCGCGCGCCGTCAGGCTGCTGCCCGCGGGTCCGCTGTTCTGCAGGCGACCGAGCGGCCCATACGGCGAGAAGCCGAAGGCCGACGCCTGCCCCTCGATGTAGTAGATCGGGGTGTTCTGCCGGCCCAGCGTCAGCGCGCCCCAGTCGTTACTGCTCAGGCCGATCCAGGCCTGGCGGCCGAACAGGCGCCCGCCCTGCTGGGCCGTGCCACTGTCGAGCGCCAGTCCCGACTCCAGCGTGAAGACCGCCGACATCCCTTGCCCCAGTTCCTCTTTGCCGCGCAGGCCCCACCGTGATTGATACAGCCCGCCGTCCTCGACCCGCGCAACATGATTCGACCCTGACTTGACATACTCGGTGTAAAGATCGGCTACGCCATAAAGGGTCACCCCCGATTGTGCCGCCGCCATGCCAGGCACTGTTGCCATCGCCACCACCAAGAGTGCTCCCATCCTCTTCATGTGTCTCTCCTCGCTGTTCCGTTCTGTTTGACGATATGGTTTTGCACGGTCTTCGACCGGCGCAGCAAGGGTATGGGTTGGCGGACCGAAAGCATTAACCCAATCGTCCCGCCAATTGGAAACGTGTCCGCATTGCGCAACCACCCGGATCACGCGCCGCGATTTACCGGGACGGCGCGGGAGTTCGCCGGTAACAATGGCGAAATCGAAAAGGCGACGAAGAGGCAAGGAAGGCGCCGCAGAAAGGTTCCGGCAGAAAAAGAATGAGGCCGGGTGGAATCCGGCCTCGGATGAGTTCGCCATCTCCCGGCGACATTGACCGATACCACTCATGTCGCGAGTGCCTGACGACGGAATGCCCCGCTGAATATGCCTACAGGTTCCGACTGAACTCGTAGTTGTATAGGTCGCTGGTGAAACGATGCGTATTGTCGGCCCCCATCTGCGGACCGGCACAACCCATCACGCTCAGCGTCATCGCGCAGAGTATTGCGGCAGCCAGAAGTCGGATCATGATGCACCTCGCCTCGAGATCGCCCGCCACGGTACGGCGGAAGCGTGAATTGAGTCTATACCGGCTACGCGGGGCTGCCCTTTCTCAAACGAATGAATCATTGGCGGCAGGCATGGCCGAGCAGCGCTTCTCCGAAGCGTGCATTTTCCGAACAGAGGCCGCCATCGGGCCAACGCCCCCGGCTCCAAACGCCATCTCGTTCATGTCGCACAAGCGATACCTATCTTGCCGATCGGTGATGAAAGATACACTTGCATCGGCGGCATTTTCCCGCGCCGATGTCGCGTGAATCCGTACGAGAGCACCGCTTCCTTCAAAAGCGGTAGCGCAAATAACCGGTATAGAAGTTGCTGCCGGGATTAGGCGCCTTGATACCGGCATTCGAGATATGCTGGGAGCGAAAACCGACTTCGGCGTTCAGCTTTGGACCGAAGGCTACGCCGAAGCCCACCATATCGGAACCGGCCGATGAAGAGACAATCGCCACCCCCGCCTTGGGTGACCGATTATGGGCGCCCATCGGACCTCCGCAGGCAGAGCCTGGATGCCAGTTCGTCGGCCAATACCGAATTTGTGGTCTGGAGCGCAGTCTCCGAGTCCATTTCACCGCCGATAGGAAGACCGCCTGGAGCCCGGGCCAAAGTAGAACGGCGCAGGCGTCGATGAGCAGGACGGGCGAGACAAGGGTGGCTCCTTTTCCACCCTGAGCTTTGGCAAGAACACGTCCCCAAACGACCCAAGCGCCAATGCTCGAAGCGAGGCCCAGGACGATCCAGATCGCTGCGGTATGTCCCGCCCCCCCCATACTCGTTGAGCAAGACCACAATTAAGGCCATAGGATATGCCCTACAGCCGCATAGTCGGAAGCGTTTCGCTCAAGTGGTGGCGATCCGGATATCCACTTTAGAGCCACCCCTTTCAAGGTGACGAAAATTAGGGCACCCGCCGTGTTGGCGACCGCCAGGCCAAGGTGCAGTCCCAGATAGCCCGCGAAATTCGAGGTTCGCGAATAGGACCTGCCAATCAGCGCAATGCGTGGATAAGCGGTGGCGCCGAAGAGGTCGTCGCTTGCGCTGTGCCGGGGCAGCACCTGTTGAAGATCGCGGTTCATGCGAGCCACGCTCATCATTGATAAGAGCGTTGCATTTTTCCGCTCATCGTTCATGCGACTGTCGCTTTTCCATGCGAAAGAATGTTCCGGTGGGGCGTTGCGTGCGCTCTTCGAAGCAGCTGATCAAAGTTGTCGACCTTCGTCATTCGTGCGACTCGCGCTCATCATTCATGCGACCATAGCTTTTCAGTGCGAAACAAGGTACCTGTGGGGCGTTTCGCCCGCTGCTTTTATTCGCAAGTTCGATGTAGTCTCAAGAATGCTGAACATCATTCGCCCTGCTGTTGCCTTCCAGCAACGGTCGAAAAGCGTACTTGCGGACGAAATCCGGATAGAAATCAGAGCGGTTGGACTGTGTGATTGGTCTCGCATATGGTGAGCACCGGTCGCACGATCTCTGATCCTCAACAGAAGCTGCAAAAGCGCTTCCCGCAGACCTTTCCGAAGAGTCCTGCGCCCAAGGTGCCGCTCAAGATCGGCATCTTCGAGGACCTGGTCCAACACGCGCAGGAACTTGGCCTGACGGAGTCGGTGTTGCGCGACGCGATCCGGACCTGGTGCCGCGGGACCCGCTACTGGACCTGCCTGGTGGAAGGCGCACCGCGCGTGGATCTGGCGGGTCAGGCGGCGGGACACGTTGCCCAGACCGATGCGAAGCGGGCGCGGGGACTACAAACCCAACGTGCGGCGCGCGCGTTATCTCGACCCGAAACCGCGTCGAAACCCGGCTGAACTGGGATAGGCGCGCGCCTTGTCGGCTCGGACGTCGTGCGACCACAGATCACAGACCTAGATACGCCAGCGTCGGCACGATGACGAACCCGCGCGAGCGCCCCGGGTTTCGACGCAAGGCCACCGCCCATCACGGCGGCGAGAATGGATCTCGGCTAGCGGATGTCGGCACCCCACGAAAATAGTCGGCACGAGCGCCGCCGCGGTGTTTCTGCCAGTCTTCCGACAATTTGAGGCGGGGTTAGCATCTTGTCGATTAATTGCGTTTTAGCCCCAAGGCAGCCTAGTCATCATCAGCATCCGTGGGGGGCGCACCAGCATTCACTGCTCGCGTTCGGCTCGCCGTTGAGCGTGCCCAACGTACTTGTGCTGTGCCATACGCTTCCAACTTTCTCGTGGATCGATAGCAACGAGACGCGAGCAAGCTTGGCCTCGTCGAAGCCCAAGGCGTAGACCACGACCCGCGCATCTTGACCGCTCGGCCGGGGCCACGCGGAGTCCTCGAAAGCCCCCTGAGCCGGGGGATGCCAACTTGGGAGGAAGTAGCGATGGCCCTGTGCCGGCCATTGATACCGTAGAGGAGAAGGCATTTAATCGTATAGACGAAGGCCGGACGGGAAGAGAGCGATATGCACTGCACCAACTGCGGTTCCGAAAGCCCCGCTGGGGCCAGATTCTGCAAGGATTGCGGTGCGAGGCTTTCCCGGCACTGCCCGAAATGTGGTCATGAATCGGGTTCCGCCGACAAGTTTTGTATCGAATGCGGCGCGTCCCTTGCCTTCTTCTCCGAGTTGCCGCCCGGCGGCGCCCAGTCGACGGCTCCCGCCCCCATAGACTACACGCCACGCCACCTGGCCGAGCGCATTCTGGCCGAACAGGCTGCCATGGAAGCCAGGGGAGCACCATCTGGTGAACGCAAGACCATCACTGCCCTGTTTGCCGACATGGCCGGCTCCACGGCGCTGATCCACGATCTGGACCCGGAAGAGGCACGCCGCCTGATCGATCCCGTCGTGGCCCTGATGATGGAGGCCGTGCACCACTATGAGGGCTATGTGGCCAAGTCGCTGGGCGACGGCATACTGGCCCTGTTCGGCGCGCCCATCGCCCATGAAGATCATCCCCGGCGAGCACTGTATGCGGCGCTGCGGATGCAGGAAGCCATGCGCCGTCACAGTGACCGCATCCGTCTCGAACAAGGCATACCGCTTCAGATTCGGGTGGGGATCCACACCGGAGAGGTGGTGGTGCGTTCCATCCGAAGGGACGACCTGCACACGGACTACGATCCGGTAGGACACACGATCAACATCGCCTCACGGATGGAGAGCATCGCCACGCCGTCGTCCATTCTCGTGAGCGAGGCGACCTGCAAGCTGACCGAGGGATATTTCGACTTCAAAGCCCTGGGGGCGACCCAGGTGAAAGGCATTCCGGAGCCGCTTGCCGTCTATGAGGTGTTGCGCCTCGGTGTGTTGCGCACACGCCTGCAAGTGGCTCAGCGTCGCGGCTTGGCTCGGTTCGTGGGACGCGAGGGCGAACTGGAGCAATTGCATGGTGCATTGGCTCGCGCCAAGGCAGGACTCGGACAGATTGTCGGGGTGGTTGGCGACGCCGGGGTCGGAAAATCTCGGCTGTTCCACGAATTCAAGGTGCTGTCGCAGCGAGGCTGCATGGTGCTGGAGACCTTCTCGGTCTCCCACGGCAAGTCCTTTGCCTTTCTGCCATTGATCGAGCTCGTGAAGAACTATTTTCAGATCGAGGCGCACGACGATGAACGGAGGTGCCGGGAGAAGGTCGCAGGCAGGGTGCTGATGCTGGACCGTACACTGGAAGACCTGCTGCCTTACCTGCTCTACTTGCTGGGCATCAGCGAGCCTGGTTCGGCATTACCGAACATGGACCCTCGGATCCGGCGCCAGCGCACGTTCGAAGCGATCACACGCCTGCTGGTCCGCGAGAGCCGCAACCAGCCACTCGAACTGCTGTTCGAGGACCTGCAATGGTTGGACAGCGAAACAGAGGCCTTCCTGGATGTCCTCGTCGACTACCTGCGAGACGCCAGGATTCTGCTCATGCTGAACTATCGGCCCGAGTATCAGCATGACTTGAGGCACAAGAGCGGCTACACCCAGTTGCGGCTGGATCCATTGGGTCAGGTAGAGGCTCAGGAACTGCTCACTGCCCTGCTTGGAGATGAACCCTCGCTCACGCCTCTCAAGACACTTATCCAGGACAAGACTGAGGGCAATCCCTTTTTCATGGAGGAAGTGGTGCAGACCTTGTCTGAGGAGAAGGCACTCCTCGGCGAGCCTGGCCATTACCGCATTGAGAAGACCCCAACTGCGCTACATATCCCGACCACGGTACAGGGCGTACTGGCTGCCCGCATCGATCGGCTGCCCCGTGCCGAGAAGGACTTGTTGCAGAGCCTTGCCGTGATCGGGAAGGAGTTTTCCCTGAGTCTGATCCAGCAGGTTGTCGCGCAGTCGGATGACCAACTGCGCCACCTCCTGGCCCATCTGGAAGCTGGCGAGTTCATTTACGAGCGGCCCGCGTTTCCCGACACAGAGTACACGTTCAAGCATGCGCTGACCCAGGAAGTCGCAGGCAACTCCCTGCTGATGGAACAACGCACCGCGCTGCATGAACGCACGGCCCAGGCAATTGAGACCCTCTTCCAGCATCAGCTGAAAGACTACTACAGTGAGCTGGCGCGGCACTATAGCCTTAGCGGCAATGATCCGAAAGCTGTGGAGTACCTTCAGCGCACCGGACAGCAGGCCATCCAGCGCTCAGCCTATCAGGAAGCGATCCGCCATCTGAATGCAGCCCTGGAACTGCTCAAACGCCAGCCCGATACGCCCGACCGCACACGCCAGGAGCTCACTTTGCGACTTGCCATCGGGCCGGCGTTGATTGCTGCGAGAGGATTTGCCTCATCTGAGGTGGAGGCGACTTACAGCCGTGCCTTGGCACTGTGCGGCGAGGTTGGGGAAACACCACAGCTCTTTCCAACGCAGGTGGGATTGCGAACCTATTTCTCTCTGCGAGCAGAACATGGAAAGGCATACAAGCTAGGGAAGCAACTTCTTGGCCTGGCCGAGAGCGCGAAAGACCCGGATTTATTGGGGGAAGCGCATGTCTTGCTTGGAACAACCCTGTATTACTCGGGTAAATTCAGGGCCGCGGATGCCCATTTGATCGATGCGCTGGCAATTTACGGCTCAGAACCGCGCCACCCGCACCCCAACTTTCATGGCGTGGATCCGGAAGTGCGTGCGCTATCCACCTCGGCCCTCGTCCGCTGGACTCTCGGCTATCCTGAACAGGCCAGCAAGAGAGCGCAGGAGTCTTTTGCGCTGGCCCGCAACCTTTCCCACCCGTTCAGTCTGGCGCACACCTTCTGCCTGGCGGCGGAGTTGCATCAGTTCCGCCGTGATCTCAAACTCACGCAGGAATACGCCGACGCCGCAATCGCGCTCTCGACCGAACAAGGCTTCCCGTTCTGGCTTGCGTGGGCGACCATCCTTCGCGGTTGGGCGCTGACCGAGCAGGGACAGCATGAGGAGGGAATCGCGCAGATCCACCAGGGGCTGTCCGCCTATCACGCCACGGGGGCAGCGTTGGGGCATTCTCATTTCCAGGAACTGCTGGCCCAGGCCTATGGATGCATGGGACAGCTCGAGTCAGGCCTGAGCGCGCTGGCCGAGGCGGCAGACGCGGTGAAAAGGGCCGGAGAGCACTTTTGCGAAGCCGAGTGGCATCGCATCAAAGGGGAGTTGATATTTCAAGGTTCGAGTCCCCACGATCTCAAGGCTGTGAGTGACACGGAAGCCGAAGCGTGTTTTCGCAATGCGATCGCGATAGCCCGCCAGCAGAATGCCAGGTCATTTGAGTTGCGGGCAACGCTGAGTCTGGCACGGCTCTGGCGGCAACAAGGCAGGACGGAGCCGGTCAATGCGTTGCTGGACGGGATCCAAAGCACATTCACCGAGGGTTTCGATAGCCCGGATATGCAGGATGCCATGGTCGCGCACTGTTGACTGGCAGTCGTTCCGCGATTGGCTTGTGGCGTGGTCTTGGAGGGCCTCTAAGTTGGGGTCATCGAATGGAAGTCCCTTCCATTCGATGACCCGAGCAACTGCACACACTGTTTGCCTTGAGCAATCTGTGGATGATGCGCCGACGAAGTTTGCAGGCAGCCAAGGGATGAGTGCGCCCGGAATCGGGAAGCAGACCCGAAGCGGGCGCGAAATCGTCCGCATTCATGCAGAAATTGGCATCGGATTGGCGTGAAATGGCTCCTCGATTTCATCTGGCGACACTCGTATGGTCAGTTCAGTTGAGGGCAGCCGTTAGCTTCCCTCAACGGCAGGAAACCGGTAGTCGTGATAGAGCGATTTTGTCTATTGCATCGCCGGATCTTACGCTGCTCACTGACGAACGTGACAAAGCGCTTCCAAATGCCTGCCCTGTAGCCAGCCTGCCAGCTCAGGCAACCAGGTTGCGTAAGCCCTCGCCCGCCTGCCAGCGCATCAAGTTGTCCAGAAAGATGCCCACCACGCGCGCGGCATTCCCATCGGAGAAGCCCGCGCTATGCGGCGTGGCAATGACGTTGGGCAGCGTCCACAGCGGCGAATCCGCCGGCAGTGGCTCGTGCGCGAACACATCCAGATAGGCGCCAGCGAGGCGTCTGGCTCGCAGCGCCTCGATCAGCGCGGACTCGTCCACCAGTTCGCCTCGCGCCACGTTGACCAGCCTGGCACCCACAGGCAGCAATGCTAGCGCGGCGGCATCCACCAGCCCGCGCGTTTGCGGCGTCAGCGGACACGCCAGCAATAGCCAGTCGGTACGCAGCAGCACGCTGCGCACCGCATCGAATGCCACCGTCTCATAGCCAGGGCCGGCCGGCACGGCGCTCTGCCGTACCACGATCACCTTCATCCCCAGCGTCTGCAGCAGACTGCCGAGCAGTTGCCCTATCGGGCCCCAGCCGACAATGGTGGCGGTCTGCCCGGCTAAGTCGCGTGGCAGGCCCGAGCCGATCAGGGGGGCCCACACGCTATCACGCTGCGCGGCCAGCATCTGCGGGAAATGCCGCGCCAGTGCCAGCAACCCGGCCAGCGCGGTCTGCGCCACCACGCCCGCGTTGGCGCCTGACGAAGTCGTCACCGTCACGCCGCGCGCGCGCAACACGCCAAAGATCGCGCGATCCGCACCGGCCGAATGGGTATGCACCCAGCGCAGCCCGGGGCTTGCCAGCATGGCGTCATAGAAGCGCCGGGTAGCGGGCAGGATTTCATGCTTGGTGGACAGGCCAGTGACGTCGCGCGAGACAAAGGCAATATCGGCATCCGGTTCGGATGACACGGCTGCGCCTTGCCCGGACGGCGCTACCACCGGCACGAAAGCCGCTCCGCCAAGCGCAGCGCCGATATCCTCGCCATATTGCTGCAAGGCCGCCTCCGACAGCAGAATCCGCAAGGGTTGCGCGGCTGCAGGGTTACTAGTATTCATGTTCATGCTTATTCCAGGGAAGCACCCGACTCGCGCACCACCACTTTCCATTTCGCGTATTCCTTGTGCGTGAACTTGCCGAACTGCTCCGGCGAGCCACCCACGGGATCGGCCCCTTCCCGCACCATCTGAGCCTGCAGCGAAGGCAGGGCCTCATTGATTGCCTGGTTCAGCTTGGCGATCACAGGCTTGAGTGTGCCCTTGGGCGCGAACACGCCGAACCAGGAGCCGGCTTCGAAGCCGGGGAAGCCTTTTTCCGCCACGGTGGGCACATCCGGCAGCGACTGCGAACGGCGCGCACTGCTCACCGCCAGCGCGCGCAGCTTGCCGACCTTGATATGGGCGATGACCGACGGGATCGTGGCAAACATGAACTGTACCCGACCGGACAGCAGATCGTTGAGCGCATCGGCACCCTTGTATGGGATATGGGTAGCCTCGGTCCCGATACGCTGCGTCAGCATGAAGCTGGAGAGCTGCGACGACGTACCCACACCGGTGGAACTGTAGTTGAGTTTGCCGGGGTTGGCCTTGGCGTAGGCGACGAACTCCTCGAAACTCTTGGCCGGCAGTGAGGGATGCACCACCAGCACGTTCGGCACGTCGGCAATTTGCACCACCGGCACCAGGTCGCTGAGCGGATCGTAGTTCAGGCGCTTGTAGAGCGTCTGGTTGATCGAGATCGGGCCAACCGAGGTGACCAGCAGCGTGTAGCCATCGGCCGGCGCGCGCACCACGGCCTCGGTGCCGATATTGCCGCCGGCGCCCGGACGGTTGTCGACCACAAACGATTGCTTGAAGCGCTGGGCCAGCACCTGGCTGATGCTGCGCGCCAGGATATCGGTGGTGCCGCCGGCGGTGAACGCCACCACCACGCGCACCGGTTTGGCGGGGTAGTCATTGCCGGCGGCGTGGGCGTTGACGGCCCCGACGCACGTCAGGAAGCCAGCGAAGGCGGTCAGCGCCGCGCGTGCCCGCCCCGCGGCAGACCGCGATGCGAGGGCCGTGGAAATGGTTGGGGCAAAACAATGCATGGTGTCTCCTATGGACGGCCGGCGTCGGGACGCGCCGCGTCCGCCGTGTGTTCTGCATGACCGGCGCCGCCGAAACCGGCACCGCCGGTGTGAAGGGCCTGGGGGCTAAGCGCGCGCTTAGCCGAAGCCGTACAGGCACGCCGGGTTGCTCACCAACACGCGCTGGCGCGCCTCGGCATCCGGTAGCCACCGCGCCAGCAGGTTGAACAGCATGCCGTCGTCGGGCACCTGGCGCGCCTCGAAGTAATTGATATGCGGCCAGTCCGAGCCCCACACCACGCGCTCTGGATTGGCCGCGAGCAGCGCGGCGGCGAATGGATCGACATCGGCATAGGGTGCACCCGCCGCGCTCAGGCGATCGGCCCCTGATATCTTGGTCCACGCCGCACCCTCGGCCAGCAGCGCGCACAGCGACTGGAAACCTGGATCGGCCACGCCGCGCGCAGTGGACATGCGGCCCATGTGGTCGATCACCAGCGGCACGCCTAGCGCGCGCAGGCGCGGGGCAAGCGCCGGCAGGTCCGGCGCGTGGATCCAGATCTGCGCGTGCCAGCCGCGCTCGGCCAGGCGCGGCGCGAGCGCTTCCAGCACCTCAAGCCCCACGCCGTTGCGGTACACCGCGTGGCCTTCCACCTGGTACAGGTTAATGCGGATGCCACGCACGCCGGCCGCGTGCCAGTCGTCCAGTTCGGCATCGCTGGTATCGGGCGCCGGCACGGCGATGCCGCGCAGGCGGTCCGGGTAGCGCCGCAGTGCCTCCAGCACGGAGCCGTTGTCGGTGCCGCAGGCGCTGGCGGTGACCAGCACGCCGCGCGCAAGACCGAGCTGCTCCAGGTGAGCGATGAATGCCTCGGCCGGGTGCTCGGCGGGCGTATAGCTGCGCTCGGCGGCCAGCGGAAAGCGCTGGTAAGGCCCGAACACATGGGCGTGGCTGTCGCAGGCGCCGGCAGGGGCACGGAAGGCAGGCGCAGTGAATTGGTCCAGCGAAGGCAGGCAGGGTCGGGTCATGATGGTGGCAGTTTTTGGGACGCGAGATACGGCTTAGTCGGCTTTCAGCCGCCCGGAAGCGGCCAGCGCCTGCGCACGCACATCCTCGCGCTGCAGTGTTTGCAGCAGCTCCTGGGGGCTCGAGCTGCGCGCCACGCTGCCGACGTTCAGCAGCCGGCTCTTGACGCTGTCCTCGGCCAGTGCCTTGCGCAGCGCCTTGCTGAGCGTCTCGATGGCTGCAGCCGGCGTCCCCGCCGGCGCCAGCAAGCCGGTTGCGGTAGTGGCTTCGAAATTCACCAGGCCGGCCTCGCGCAAGGTCGGCACGGTAGGCAGGGTGGCATCCCGCTCGCGCGACATCACCGCTAGCACGCGCAGCGCGCCGGACTGGAGATGCGGCGCGGAACTGGTGAGTTGGTCCACCACCATATCGATCTGCCCGCCCATCAGGTCCATCAGCGCGGGGGCCGACCCCTTATACGGCACTTCGTTGAGCTTGATGCCGGCAGCGTCTTCCAGTTGCAGCGTGGCCACGTGGTTGGTGGTGCCGGGCCCGGCGTGGCCAGCGGCAACCTTGCCGGGGTTGGCCCGTGCATAGGCCAGCAGCGCCTTGACATCCGCGAAGCGTTTGTCGCTACCCTTGACCACGATCACCAGTGTGGTGGTGGACACAAGCCCGACCGGCTGGAAGCTCGCCAGGCTGAAGGCGGTATGGGTCATGCGCGGCAATACCACGATGGCGTTCGGCGTCGTCACCAGCAGCATGCTGCCGTCGGCCTCGGCGCGGGACACCGCGGACGCGCCTAGCACACCGCCCGCCCCTGGCCGATTGTCGACGATCACATTGCGCCCCAGCGCCTGTTCCAGGGCCGGCGCCAGCGCGCGCGCCACCACGTCGAGATTGCCACCGGGGGCGAACGGCACTACCAGGGTCACCGGCTTGTTCGGCATCGCCTGGGCGCGGGCGGCTGCTACCCACGAGGCAACGCCCAGCGCCAGTACCTGCCCCAGCATGTGTCTTCTGTTCATCTTGTCTCTCCGTCCGTCTTTTATTTCTATATCTTGCCGCTGCGGGGCACCGGAGCCTGGCTTCAGTCGCGGAAGCTCGGATCCAGCCGGTCCAACTTGCGCAGCAGCGCCGGCCACTCCATCACACCGTAGGGGCGGCGCGTCCCGGGCTGGTAGTTGTTCCAGGTTTCCTGCAGCACGTCGGCACCCACCTCGCGCAGCGGCGTGTTGCACGACATCGCGCCGATCTGCGCGCGGCAAGCCAGCTCCAGCCGGTGCATCCAGTTGAAGGCTTCGCCAACGGTATTGCCCACGGTGAGCGCGCCGTGGTTGCGCAGGATCAGGGCCTCGCCCTTGCCGAGGTCTTCGAGCAGCGAGGCCTGTTCGGCGGTGTCGAGGACCACGCCCTGGTAGTCGTGATAGCCGATCTTGAGGAAACGCATGGCGGTCTGCGTGAGCGGCAGCAGCCCGCAGTCCAGCGACGACACCGCCATCGAGGCCCAGCTATGTGTGTGGATCACGCAAGCCACCTCCGGGCGCGCCTCGTGCACGGCGCTGTGGATCACATAGCCAGCCTTGTTGATGCCGTAGTTGAGCGCGCCGAAATCCGGCTTGGCGAGAATATTGCCGGCATGGTCCACCTTGATCAGGCTGGAGGCGGTGATCTCCTCGTACATCATGCCGTAGGCGTTGATCAGGAAGGCGCCCTCTTCGCCGGGCACGCGCACCGAGATATGGTTGGCCATCATGTCAGCCATGCCGTACAGCTCCACCAGCCGGTAGCAGGCGGCCAGGTCAACGCGCGCCTGCCATTCGGCTTCGCTGCACTGGTCACGCATCGAGGAAATGCTGAGCACTCCGGGTTTTGCCATGATGGGATCTCCTTGGGTACTTGGGTATTCAGTCCGAACCGAGCGACAGGTTGCCCGGCCGGCGTTTTTCGATATTCCATTTCAGCAGCGCCGCGCTGCGATAGATGCCGTGCGCGAACTTGCCGTAAGGCAGGGTCAGGAACAGTGCCATCACCACGCCCAGGTGCACTGCCAGCAGCAACGCCATGGCCGATGTGTCGCGCCACGCCAGCAGCGCCAGGCCGGTCAGGCTGGTGAAAAACAGCAGCGCGATAAAGCCCCGGTCCATCGGCTTCTGGGCCGCGTCGCCTGTGCGCGGATCGCGCCTCAGGTTGAGCCAAAGCAAACCGGCGGGACCGATCAACAGGCCGATACCGCCTGCCGTGCCGAGCAGCACCGGCAAGCTGCCCGGCCCATACGGCGCGTGCAGGTCCAGCAGGTAGTGGTACAGCGTGGCCACCGCCGTGGCGGCAAAGCACAGCATGAAGCCATAGAAGGTGAAATGGTGGAAACGCCGGCGCCACAAGGTGAACGCGTCGTCCGCGTTATTGCAGCCCTGGCCGTGGCCGCCATCGAGGTAGCGCAGCCGCAGCGCGTCGTGCGCCGCGCCGCCGATGGCCGGACCGCGTTTCTCGCCCTCGGCCTCGCCGGGCGACACCTTGCGCCAGAAGCACATCACCCCCACACCCAGCGCCGCCACGGCAAAGCCGAACACCACGCCGAACATCGCCGCGAGCAGGTTGTGCGGGAAGATGGCGTAGAAGTTGCCGGCCAGCGGCGCGTGCAGCAGGCTGCCGCGCATGGCCAGCACCATCACCAGGAACAGCGCCAGCCCGGCCGCCAGCGCCAGCGCGGTGGCCAGGCCGGCGCGGCGGTACAGGCCACCGAAGGCGGCGGGCCAGGCGTAGTCGGAATACGTCTGCGCACGCACCTTGGCCATAGCCTGCGGCACATTGACCGCGAACTCATGCGGTGGTGCGTACTGGCACGCGTGGTAGCAGGCGCCGCAGTTGTGGCACAGGTTGGACAGGTAGTGGATATCCGCCTTGCCGAATTCCAGCCGGCGCGTCATGGCCGGAAACACGGCGCAGAAGCCTTCGCAATAGCGGCAGGCATTGCAGATCTGCATGACGCGGCCAACCTCGGCCTCGTCCCCGGTGAGCGGCAGCACGCCTTGGGCCAGCGCCGCCGCTTCGCGCGTCAGCGCTTCAAGATGTTGCATGCTGCTCTTCCTGTAGTTCGTTCTGAACGGGCCGTCCGAGCGCGGCGGCTGCGGCCTGTGTGCCGGCGATGCGGCCGAAGGCCGTGCCGATGGCCATGCCGACCCCCGCCGTATAGCCCTTGCCGAGCACGTTGCCGGCCATCATCTCGCCGGCCACGAACAGGTTGGCGCTGGGCTTGCCGCCGAAGTGCACCGCGGCGTGCTCGTTCACCTTGAGCCCGAGATAGGTGAAGGTGATGCCGGGACGCAGCGCATAGCCGAAGAACGGCGCGGTGTCGATGGGCCGCGCCCAGTGGGTCTTGGCCGGTGCGATGCCCTCGGTACGGCAATCGTCCAACACCGTGTGGTCGAAGGTGCCGACGCGGCAAGCGGCGTTGTACGCCTTGATGGTGCGCACGAAGGTGGCCTCGTCCAGCCCGAGCTGGCGCGCCAGCTCCGGCAGCGTATTGGCGCGCGCGCCCGGGAACACCGGCGGCATGAAACGGCCCACGGCCTTGGCGTCGATGATCGAATAGCCGATCTGCCCCGGCTGCTGCGCCACCAGCCGCCCCCATATGGCATAGCGCTTCGGCCAGAAATCCTCGCCCTCGTCGTAGAAGCGTTCGGCGTTGCGGTTGAGCATCACGCCCAGCGAGACGCAGTCCACCCTGGTGCAGATGCCGCCGTCGTACAGCGGCGCGCGCGCGTCGATGGCCACGCAGTGCGATTGCGAAGGATCGCCGATGGCATCGGCGCCGGCCTCGATCATGTACTTCAGCAGCACGCCCATATTGAAGCGCGTACCGCGTATCAGGAAATTGTCGGCCGGCCAGTCGCCATCCGCGTTCTGGCCCCAGGCCTCTCGCAGCCACTCGCGATTGGACTCGAAGCCGCCGGCGGCCAGCACGCAGCTGCGCGCCTCGATGCGCTCGCTACCGATGCGGGCGGCGACGAAGCGGCCGCTGTCCAGTTCGATGGCGTCCACCGGCGCGTTGTAGCGCACCCGCACGCCAAGCGCCTCGGCGCTGCGGAAGTACGCATTGACCAGCGCCTTGCCGCCTCCCATGAAAAAGGCATTGGTGCGCGCCACATGCAGCGCGCCCGACAGTGGCGGCTGGAAGTGCACGCCGTGGCTGCGCATCCAGTCGCGGCAACTGGAGGAGGCGCGGATCGCCAGCCGGGCAAGGCGCTCGTCGGTGAGGCCGCCGGTGACCTTGAGCAGATCCTGCCAGTACTCCTCTTCGGGATAGGCGTCGATCAGCACGTCTTGGGGCGCATCGTGCATGCAGCGCAGGTTGCGGGTGTGCTGGGAGTTGCCGCCGCGCCATTCGCGCGGGGCCGCCTCGAGCAACAGCACGCTGGCACCCGCTTCTCGTGCCATCAGAGCGGCGCACAGGGCAGCGTTGCCACCGCCAATGACCAGGACATCGATCATGGGCGAACGCCTCCGGCAAGGCTGAGGGAAGCTGGCAGGGACTGCTCCCGGATTCGAATATTGGAAAGCACGATAATGGTTCCGGTGGGGATGCCCGCAATGTAGCGGCCCCCCGGCGCCCTGCTAAGCCCTCTTATCGCATGGGGGCATCACGAATCGTGATACCCCCCGCCCTGCCTCGCCGCGTCTCAGCCCTCCGGTCCCAGCAGCCGCGCGCCCCGCCAGGCGCCCGAGCGCACCAGCTCGCGGGCGCAATCGGCCAGCACCACGCGCAAGGCCAGCGCGGCGGGCGATAGCTCATCGTCGGAGAGGCTGCACAGCGCGTTCTGGCGCCGCACCTTGGGATCGGCGATCTCGGCCAGGTGAAAGCGCTGCCCGGCATCGGCATAGCGCCCCACCGCGGCCCAGGGCTGCAGGGTGCCACCGAAGCCAAGGTCGACCGCATCCATCAGCATGGCGAGGGAATCCACCTCCTGCACCACCTGCGGCACGATCTTCACGCGGGAGAAGGCAGCGTCGAGGGTGCTGCGCAGGCCGTGCAGGCCGGTGGGCATGATCAGCGGCACGTCCTGCAACTGCGCCATGCGCAGCCGCGCAGGGGCATCGACATCGACGCCGGGAGGCAGCACCTTGCGCGAGCGGATCAGGAACAGGGTTTCTTCCAGCAACGGCATCACGCTCCAGCGGCGCGCCACATTGGTATCGAACAGGACGGCGAGATCGAGCTGGCGGGCATTGAGCATGGCGCTGAGGTGGCCGGACAGACTCTCCACCATATGCAGGCGCACATCCGGATAGCGCTCGCGCATGGCACGCATCAGCGGCACGCCGATCACGGAGGCGGTGGTGGGTGCCAGGCCGACGCTGACCGTGCCGGACAGCCGCGCGTGGTGGGCGGCGCGCTTGGCCTGCTCGGCATGGCGCAGCGCCAGCTGGGCTTCGCGGAAGAAGGCCAGGCCGGCTTCGGTAGGCGCGACGCCGCGCGTGGTCCGGAGCAGCAGCCGGGTCGAGAGTTCGCTCTCCAGCCGGCTGATCTGCTGACTCATGGCGGACTGCACCATATCGAGATCGAGCGCAGCGCGGCTCATGCTGCCGAGTTCCACCACCCGGACAAAATACTGAAGCTGGCGCAGTTCCATCTGGCTCCCCCGCGATGCCTGGATGCTTGTCTGCGTCGCTTATACCAGATGCGGGCGCGCCGGGCGACGTCTGGCTCAGGCCTCGTCGAAACTGCTATACCAGTCCACGGTCTCATCCGAGTAGGCCAGTCCCTTGGCCGCCAGCGCCTCGCGCATCTTGTACATGTCCAGGCCGAGCACGCCGGCGGCCAGCGTGGCCCGCTTGCCCGCTTCCATGGCCTCGCGCTCGGCGGCGCGGCGTGCGGTCTCGGCGGCCAGGGGGCGCGGCACCACCACCACGCCGTCGTCGTCGGCCACGATCACGTCGCCGGGCCGCACGTTGGCGCCAGCGCAGATCACCGGGACATTAACCGCGCCGACGGTCTCCTTGACCGCGCCCTGGGCGGAAACCGCCCGCGACCAGACCGGGAAGCCCATGGCATTGAGCGTGGCCACGTCGCGTACGCCGCCGTCGATGACCAGGCCACGCGCGCCCCGCGCCTTGAGCGAGGTCGCCAGCAGATCGCCGAACAGGCCATCGGTGCAGTCGCTGACCAGCGCCGCCACGAGCACGTCCCCGGGCTGCACCATCTCCACCGCGACGTGGATCATCCAGTTGTCACCCGGGTGCATCAGCACCGTCACGGCGCTGCCGGCCATGGCTACGCCGGACTGTATCGGCCGCAGATAGGGCTTCATCAGTCCCGTGCGGCGCTGCGCCTCATGCACAGTAGCCACGCCTGCGGCACCCAGCACCTCAATGTCCGCGGCGGCGGCGCGCAGGATATTGCGATAGGCGACGGTCCTCATGCCAGGCTCTCCGATACTTGCGGGAACACACGTGCATAGCCCTCGCCGTACTTCACCTTGCGATCGGAATTGCGCGTGGCCTGGGCGCCGCGCTGCAGCGCCACCCGCGTGTAGTACTCCCACAGGTGCTCCTGCGCCGCCATGGTGGCGAAAGCGCGCTGCTTCTTCTCCCAAACGGAAGAAATGTCGAGCAACAAATCGGGTTTCCAGTTGCACTGCTCGGGCTGGTGCGGCTCGAACAGGAATACCGGCGGCGCGCCGATCACGGGCACTTCAGGCTTGTAGCCATGCGCCTGGGCGATGACGCGCGCTTCCTGCGCCACGTGGGTGGCGAGAGGATGGTCGAAGTTATAGATGTCCTCGCGCGAATGGCTCAACACCAGCTCCGGCCGCAGTTCGCGATAGAGGTCGGCAAGGCGCAGCAACGCCGCGTCGGTCACGCGCAGGGGGTAATCGCCGAGGTCGAAGCACTCCAGTGTGGCGCCGAGGATGTCGGCGGCCTGCTGCGCTTCCTCAAGCCGCGCGGCCTTGACGCGCTCCATGGTCATGCCCGGCTGGCGCCACATCTTGGCCGACTCGCCGCGTTCGCCAAAGGACAGGCAGACGATCTTGACGTGGTAGCCGCGCTCGGCATACAGCGCGATGGCGCCGCCGGCGCGCCAGACGAAATCGGCGGCATGCGCGCTGACCACCAGGATAGAGGGACGCTTTGCGTCGGCTTGCGCGTCGGCTGGAGCCGGGGATTGCGCTTGGGCGTGGATGTCTGACATGGGGATTTCCGTTGGGTCGCGTCGAAGGCTTCAGTCGGCCGTGATACCCGCCTTGCGGATCACGCCGTTCCAGGTTGAGGTTTCGTTGCGCACGAACTGGCCGAAGGCTTCCGGGGTGCCGGGCAGGATGGTGACACCCAGTTGCATGAGCTGCTTGCGCACGTCCGGGTCGGCCAGCGCCGTATTGGCAGCGGTGTTGAGTTCACGCACGACAGCGGGCGGCGTCTTGGCCGGCGCCACCAGTCCCCACCAGACAGAAGCGGTGAAGCCCGGCAGGCCTTGCTCGCGCGAGGTTGGCACACCCGGCAGCAGCGGCGCACGCTGGTCGCTCGCCACCGCGATGGCGCGCAGGGTGCCGGCGCGGATATGCGTGATGACTTCGAGCGGGTTAATCGGCATGAACGTGATGCGCTCGCCCAGCAGGTCGGTGATGGCTGGCGCGCCGCCCTTGTAAGGCACGTGCAACACGTCGATGTGCGCCGCTTCCTTGAACAACTCGCCGGCGAGATGACCGGAGCTGCCGTTGCCGGCCGAGGCATAGCTGAGCTTGCCGGGTTGCGCCTGCGCCTGGGAGACCAGGTCCTTGAGCGAGGTCACGCTGGATTTGGCCGGCACCACCAGCACCAGCGAGGCCTGGCCAATGCGCGCCACCGGCGTGAAATCGCGGGTCGGGTCGAACGGCAGCTTGGCAAACAGCGCGGCATTGGTGGCCAGGCTGTTGGAGGCCATCATGATGGTGTAGCCATCCGGCGCGGCCTTGGACACCGCGTCCATGCCGATATTGGTGCTGGCGCCAGGGCGGTTGTCGACAATGATGGGCTGCTTGAGCAGCACGCTCATCTTCTGGCCAACCGAACGCGCCACGATGTCGACAGCGCCGCCCGCCGCGTAGGGCACGACCAGCCGGATGGGCTTGGCGGGATAGGTCTCGGCGCTGGCGGCGGCAGCGCCCAGCGACAGCACGGCGGCCAGCAAGCCGGCTAGGTAAGGTCGGCGCAGCATTCTTGTCTCCTGTGGTCCGGTTTCATTCGTTTGCGTGCATTTTGGCCAACCGTCGTGATACTGTCTAATATGTTTTCAAACCGCTTGTTATTGCATTTCGATATAACCGATGGAATTTCGCCAACTCCGCTATTTCGTCGCCGTGGCCGAAGCACTGAGCTTCAGCGAGGCCGCGCGCAAACTCCATATCAGCCAGCCACCGCTGAGCACCCAGATCAAGGCACTGGAAGACGAACTTGGCAGCCCCTTGCTCGACCGCTCCCGCCACCATGTGGCGCTGACGCCGGCGGGCACGCTGTTCCTCGACAAGGCAAAGGCGGCACTGGGCAACTTGGAGCAGGCCCGCGAGGTGGTCAAGCAGGTTGCCGCCGGTGAGGCGGGCGAGATCCGGGTGGCCTTCACCGCCTCTGTGCCCATGCAGAATGTTTTCCCGCGCGCCGTGCAGCAGTTCCGCCTTGGCCACCCACGCGCCATGCTGGAACTGGTGCATATGTCCACCGGGCAGCAGTTGCAGGGACTGGAGAAGGGAGAGATCGAGATTGGCTTCCTGCGCCCTTCGCCCCAGTTCTACCCGCCCGCCAGCATTACCGTGCACGAGGTGCTGGCCGACCGCCTGGTCGCCGTGTTGCCGGCCTCGCATGCGCTGGCGATAGCGGATGATGACAGTGAACTCGACATCGGCGCGCTGTCCGCCCAGCCCTTTCTGCTGTTCCCGCGAGGGCTGGGGTGCGGGCTGTTCGATCATGTCACCACGCTGTGCAACCGCGCGGGCTTTGCGCCGCGCATCGGCCAGGAAGCGCGCGAGGCCACGACCATCATCGGTTTGGTGGCGAGCGGTGCCGGGGTCTCGGTGCTGCCGGAGATTTACTCACGCACCGGCATTCCGGGCGTGGCGTACCGCCGGCTGGCCGGCCCCGACGCGGCCAGCCGGGTGCTGGTAGCGCATCGCGCGGGCGCCTTGTCGCCCATCATGCGCAAGTTCTTGGCTTTTTTTGAGGTTGGCGCCTAATGGAAGTAGCTGCCGATCACGGCACGGTGAAGGAGAAGTGCGCAAGCGGTAGTCGCGACATCACCGAGGCCACGGCCGCATCTTAGATCTGGGCGATTTCGGCCCGCAGGAAGCGGCGCACCGCCGGATCGGCTTCGATTCCGATGGCTCGCCGGTAGGCTTCGGCAGCCCCGTTTGCAGGCTGCCGGCCCGGGCAAGCTGCGCGTCCGGCGTTCCGTTGTACAAAACATAATGCGCCCACCTGGGATGCGTTCCTGATCAACCCGCCCGCTGTTTTTCCGGGCGCTGCGCGAAGGTCCGCTCGAATACCGATTCGGCGATGCGGTTCTTCAGGATCTCGATGGAGCCGCCGGCGATCATCCAGCCCCGGCAGCGGCGCAGGCAGTACTCCACCAACGCCTCCTGGCTGTAGCCCATGCCGCCCATGACCTGTAGCGACTCATTGGCAACGTCGAAGCCCGCCTGGTTGCAGAACGCCTTGGCGATCGCGGTTTCCTCGGCGGAAGGAAAGCCGCTGTCCGCGTTGGCCGCGGCCCGGTACAGCAGCAGTTGCCCGGCATCGAGCTTGATCTTCATCTCGGCGAACTTCCATTGCAGGCCCTGGAACTCGCACAGTAGCCTGCCAAATTGCTTGCGCTGCATGGCCCAGTCGCGCGCTACTTGGTAGGCATAGCGTCCCAGCGCCAGCGAGCGCGCTGTATTGCCCATGCGCTCGACATTGAAACCGGCAATCTGCTTCTTGAAGCCGCCCTCGCCCAGCAGCACATCGGACGCCGGGATGCGAACATCCTCGAAATAGATCTGCGCCCATTCCTCTCCCGACATGAAGCGCGAGCGCTGGCCGATGCGCACACCCGGCAGCCTGGTATCGATCAGCACGGAACCGATGCCGTTGACGCCCGGGCCAAAGCGCACGTAGGCCAGGATCACGTCGGCGTGCGGGCCATGGGTGGTGAAGACCTTGGTGCCGTTGATGAGGTAGTCGTCGCCATCGGGCGTGGCCGTGGTGCGTAGCTCGGTGACGGCGGAGCCGGCCTCGGGCTCTGTCATACCGACCGAGATCAAGGCTTCACCGGCCAGCAGGCGGCGTAGCCATTTGTCCTTTTGCGCCGACGAGCCATACTCGGCCAGCACCCGGATGGCGCCGAAGTTGCCGGCCTGGATCACGTCGGCGCTGCGCGGGCAGACCGAGGCCACGGCCTGGATCGCGATGATGGCGTCCATCAGGCTGCCGCCCTGGCCGCCGTCAGCCTCGGCCACAGTGATGCCCAGCAGGCCTTGCTCGCTCATCTTGCGGGCGACATCCCAGGGGTAGTCGTCGGTATGGGCGCGGGCGACCGAGCCGGCGCGCAACTCCTTCTCGGCGAAGCGCGTGACGGCGTGCTCGAACTCAGCTTGCTCGGGGGTCAGTTTGAAATCCATGTTTGTCTCCGTTTTCTTACTAGATTTGAATCAATTCAGTTCGGCTCTTTGTTCTTCCGCCAGCCGGACCACGCAGTCCACCCCGACCACGCCGTCGGCACGCACGAATAGCGGATTGATCTCGGCCTCCAGCACGTTCACGCCCTCGAAGGCAGCCAGCCGGGAAAACCGCTCGATGGCGTCGGCCAGGGCGGCGATATCGCCGCGCGGCAGCCCGCGGAAGCCGCGGACCAGCGCGGTACTGCGTACCTCGTCGATCATCTCCATGGCGTCGTCGCGCGTCACCGGCGCCGGCCGCAGGCTGACGTCCGGCCGCAGTTCGGCGGCGATCCCACCCGCGCTCAGCATCACGATCGGGCCCACCAGCGGGTCATCCCGGTAGCCCAGCATCAGTTCCAGCAGCTTGTCCTCCATGCGCTGCACGAGGATGCCGTCGAGCCGGGCCTGCGGCGCGGCGCGGCCGACATCGGCAAGGATCGCCGCCGTGGCGCGCTGCAGTTCGTCCGTGTCGCGTACGCCGACGCGTACGCCGCCCACATCGGTCTTGTGCAGGATGTCGCGCGAGCAGATCTTGGCCACCACCGGGTAGGGAATCCTGTGCTTGTACTCACCCACCGGCATCAGCGCGAGCGGGGCGATCGGCACGCCCAGCGCCGCGAACGCGCTGGCCGCCTCGTACTCCGAGAGGTTGCCCGACCGCGGCAAGCCGGCCGGCCAGCCAAGCGGCGCGACGGCTTCGTCGGCCTCGGGATGCGCCCGCGCCGCTTTGAACAACTGCGCCAGCGCGTCCGCGCAGGCTTCCGGCGTGCGGAACGCCGGGATGCCTTCTGCCTGCAGCACGCGCAGCGACTCCCCCGCCTCCGGCGCGAGGAAAGCGATCAGCGGCTTGTGTCCCGCGCCGGCCGCCTCCACCATGGGCCGCACCGCGAGCTGGGGATGGAACTGCGCGGACGAGCCCGCCACGCAAAGCACGGCGTCGCACCAGTCACTCAGCAGCAGTTGCTCGACCAGATCCTTGTACTGCGCGCTGGTCGCGGCCAGCGTCAGGTCGATGATGGGCGTCTGGCGGATGCGCACGCCGCGCGCCGCCATGTGCGCCACGAAGCCGTACGGCGGCGCCACCGCGTCGATCTGCGACAGGCCCAGGCGGTCCACCACGGTGGCCGCGCCGCCACCGGTGGTGGTCACCACGGCCACGCGGGGATTGCGCTTGAGGGCGGGCACCCACCGGCCATAGCGCAGGGCCAGCGGCGCGGCTTCGAACAAGGTCTCCAGCATTTCCACGCGCATCACGCCGTACTTGCGCAGGAAGGCGTCCACCGCGGCATCGTTGCCGGCCAGCGCGCCGGTGTGCGACTGCGCCAGCGCCTCGCCCTGCGCCGAGCGGCCAAGCTTGTAGGCGATGACCGGCTTGCCGGCTTGCCGCGCGCGGCGCAGCGCCGGGCCGAGCACGGCGGCGTCGCGGATCGTTTCCAGGAACAACAGGATCACCTTGGTAGCGGCATCGTCCACCAGCAGATCGACCAGCTCCCCGACGCCAACATCGCTCTCGTTGCCCACCGACACCAGCTTGGCGAAACCCAGCCCGCGCGCCGCGCCACGCGAGAGCAGCGCGCCGAGCATCGAACCGCTTTGCGAGATCACGCTGATGCTGCCGGCGTGCAACTCGTCCATCTCCAGCACGGCATTGACCGACAGCACCGCGCCGGATTCCACATTGACCACACCGATACTGTTCGGTCCGATCAGGCGCACGCCCAGCGCCCTGGCCTTGCGGACCAGCGCCTGCTGCGCGGCCAGGCCCGCCTCGCCCACTTCCGCGAAGCCGTCCGAGAACACCGTCACCACCTGCACGCCCTTGGCCGCGCATTGCTCCAGCGCGGCCTCGACGTGCTTGCCCGGCACCATGACGAAGGCGTGCTCCACCTCGCCCGGCACCGCGTCCAGGCTCGGGTAGGCCTTCTCGCCCAGCACTTCGGTGCGGGTGGCGTTGATCGGGTAGATGGTGCCCCGGTAGCCGTGCTTGCGCATGAAGCGCATCGGCCGGGCGGTATTCTTGGTGATGTCGCTGGATGCGCCGACAAGCGCCACCGTGTCCGGCGAGAACAGCGCTTTTGCCAGGCTGCGGGCCATCGCCGTCGTTACAGTCATATCGTTCACGCTTTCCTCCCCTCTAATGCCACGCCAAGACCCGCGAGCCGCAGCCCGCGAACGCTGCCGGTCTCGAGCTGCCACAGCGCGGCGAGCAGTCCCTCGGCCGTGTCGCTGCCGATCACCGGCGCCGCCAGCTCCATGAACTTGTCGCTCAGCGTGGCGTCGTCCAGCGGCGACTCCGGGTCGCCCTTGCGGTAAGGCGCGAACAGCGTGTGGCGGGTGCCGTCCTTCAGCAGGATTTCCACCCGCGCCGCGCGTTGGCGGGGGAACGCCGCGGTCAGCTCCGGATCCGCGTGCAGGGTGACGCGCTTCATCAATTGCCGGATCTGCGGGTCGCGCAGGCGTTCGCCGGAGAAGGCGTCAAGCCGGACCGCGTCGTGCAGGATGCCGTGCGCGATGACGTAGGGCAGGCTGAAGCGGGCTTCGAAGGCGGTGCCCGGTACGGCATTGCCGGTGACGTCGATGGCAGTCTGATAAGTCCACACCGTGACTGCCTCGATCCCGGCGGCGTCGATGCCATGCCCGCGCACCAGTTCAATCGCCGCATCGATGGCCGCAAAGGTGTGGCCGCAGCATCCGTGGTTCTTCTGGGTGATGCTAAGGATGTTGTAGTTCGCGCCCAGGCCCTTGGCCACATCCGACCAGCCGGGACTGCCGCACATCGCCGCGCCGAAGCCGGCCGCGCCTTCCAGGATGTCGTGCACGCCGTTGACGCCCACCGCGGCTGCCTGCGCCGCCTGCACGCCCACCATGGCGGCATGTCCCGCGTGCAGCGCCTTGGTCATCGCATCCGAGCGGAAGGCCTGCTGCAGGCCCGAGGCGAACGTGGCGGAGGTGGCCAGCGCATCGGCGGCGACGCGCGCATTGCCCGGCGACAGCAGCAAGGCGCTGGCTGCCGCGCTGCCGAAGCAGCCCACGGTGCCGGTGGTATGGAAATAGCGATAGTGCGCGGGCTGGATGGCGGCGCCGATGCGGGTGGAGACCTCATAGCCCGCCACCACGGCCCGCAGGAAGGCCTCGCCGCTCACGTCGCGGTCTTCGGCCAGCGCCAGCGCGGCAGAGATCGTTGGGCAGCCTGGATGGTAGACAGCGTCGCGGAAGATATCGTCGAACTCGGCAGCATGCGACGCGCTGCCATTGATCCAGGCCGCCGTGGCTGGGAACGCGGTGGTGCCGTGCGCGACCACGGTGGCGTCACCTACGCCCAGTTCGGCGCGGTGTGCCTGCACGAGGTTCGTGCCGGGCGACATGCGCGTGCCCGGGAACAGCGCGGCAAACCAGTCGATCACGGCGCGCTTGCCATAGTGGAGGACCTCGGGCGACAGCGCCCGCCGTCCCTCCGCGCCGACGTATTCGGCTAGTTCATCGATCACCATGCAGTGCTCCTTGTCGTCATACGGCTTGATGGCGGCTTGATCGGTATTGCCTTGCCGCCTTGACCCCATGTTAGGGAGCGCCGGCAGGCAAGCTTTGAAATTTGGTGAAAGCTCCCGAGCACGGTGGCGAAGTGGCCCACGCGCGGGCGCGTCAAGCATTGCTGCCGGCGCATCTAGCGAGCCACCTGTCGCGGCCGGGAAAATCCCGTTTGACGTTGGCAGCGAAGATGCATAGCATGGCACTCCTGCCTCGGCGCTTTCTCGCGCCACGCCATCCGCACATCAGCAAGACACCCGCATGGATATCGCCTCCCTGGAAGTCCTGATCGCCGCCGTCGAGGAAAAAAGCCTTTCCCGCGCGGCCGAACGCGAGAACCTGGTCACCTCGGCGGCCAGCAAGCGCATCTCGGAACTGGAGCGCCAGGTCGGTACCGCCCTGCTGGTGCGCCACGGGCGCGGCGTGGAGCCCACGCCGGCCGGCGCCATGCTCTACCAGCGCGCCAGGGCCATCGTCCGCAGCATCAAGCTGGCAGAAGAGGCGCTGGCCACCTATTCGACGGACGGCATCGCCAAGATTCGCCTGGCGGCAAACCCGTCCACGATCCTGCAGTTCCTGCCTACCGATATCAGCGGCTTCCTGCAGAGCGCGCCCGACAGCCGCATCGACCTGATCGAAGCGTTAAGCTTCGACATCCCGCGCATGGTTTCTAACGGCGATGCCGACATCGGCATCTATCACGCCGAAGCACCCAGCCCCGGCGTGTTCTCTCTACCCTACCGCTCGGACCGGGTGGGACTGGTGGTGCCACGCGGCCATCCACTGGAAGCCAAGGGTTCGCTGCAACTGGAAGAGGCGCTGGATTACGACTTCCTGGGATATTTCCCGCGCTATACCTTCGAGGCCTTCCTGCAACTGGTGAGCAGCACCATCTCGCGGCCGCTGACGGTGAAGACGCAGGTATCGAATTTCGAGGCGCGCTGCCGGATGGTGCGCGAGGGGCTGGGCATCGCGGTGGTGCCGGAGGGCATCGCCAAGAACTACCTGTCGATGATGGGGCTCAGCCTGCTGACGCTGACTGATGCGTGGGCCGAGCGCAATTTCTATGTGTGCGTGCGCGACCGGCAGTCGCTGCCAGCCGGCACTGCCAGGCTGCTGGACTACCTGGCCCAGTGCGCGACGATGGAGCGTCATTACCAGCGCGCACGCTAGTCGCGCCATCATGATGAAAGAAGGCAGCGTTTCTATTTGATCAACGCTGGGCGGGACCAGCTTCGTACCATGTCTATAGTGGGCACGCGCCAAAGCAGCGCGGCCTGAAACCACCTCAATCCGTGGAGTGAGACATGATCCTGCCAAAGCGGCTGACCGCCGCCGCGCTGCTATTGCTTGCCGGCGCCGGTACAAGCACCGGCGCCAATGCCGAGCCCTATCCGACCAAACCCATTCGCGTCGTAGTTTCCTTTTCCGCAGGCGGCACCACCGATATCCTCGCGCGCGAAGTGGCCAACCAGCTCAGCCAGAGCCTGAAGCAGACGGTGATCGTGGAAAACCGGCCCGGCGCGGGCGGCAATATCGGCACAGAGTTCGTGGCCAAGAGCGCGCCGGACGGCTACACGCTGCTTGCCACCTCGGTCGGCCCGATCGCCATCAATCCCACGCTCTATCCCAATCTCAAGGTCAATCCGCAGACGGCACTGGCGCCGGTGGCGCCAATCGCCGATGTGCCGAATGTGCTGGTGGTGCATCCCGGCGTGCCCGCCAACGATGTCGCCCAGTTGGTGGCCTACGCAAAAGCGAATCCCGGCAAGCTGAACTTTGCCTCCACCGGCGTCGGGACCGCCGCGCATTTGTCGGGCGCGCTGCTCAACGAACGCACCGGCGCCAACGCCGTGCACGTACCCTACAAGGGCGCGGATGCCTTGAACGACCTGCTGGCCGGGCGCGTGCAGTTCATGTTCGCGACGATCCCCTCGGTGATGAGCCATATTCGCGCCGGGCAACTGCGCCCGCTGGCCGTCACCAGCGCCAAGCGCGCCGAGGCGCTGCCGGACACCCCGACCATGGCCGAAGCGGGCGTCAAGAACCTGGTGACGGGTGCCTGGTTTGGCCTGTTTGCGCCCAAGGGCACGCCGCCGGAGGTGGTTGCAAGGATGAACAAGGCCGTGACCGACGCTGTCAACAGCCCCACTATGCGCAAGAAACTCCTGCTGCAAGGCGCGGAGCCAATGCAATACACGCCGGAATCATTCGGCAAGTTCGTGGTGGCCGAGTACCAGGCGTGGCGGCCGATCGTCAAGGCGAGCGGCGCCCGCATCGACTAGCCGCCGGCACCTGCGCCGCGCATTCGCTGATGGCGCGTGCCAGGTATCGCCGATGGCGGCCTGACGGGCGCCGCGGCCTGGCCCTCGACGGCCAGGCCCTCAGTGGCGCGAATTCGCCGAACTCGCCCAAAATCCGTCGACGGCTTTCTGACAGTCGTCACACCTGCCGTCGTGCCGTCTCACTCTCGGTAACTTGACAATGCCCATTAGCGGCACCTTCATTCTTCCTCTCCTCGCTTCTCCTTCCCGTTGGCACCGGGCTCACATGCTAGTCCAGTATGGCTTGCGCAACTCATTCTTGAGCACCTTACCTGCCGCGGAAAGTGGCAGACTGACGCGGAACTCTATGCTCTTGGGGCACTTGTAGCCGCCGAGCCTGGTGCGGCAATGAGCGCGCAGTTCCTCTTCCGAGACCTGGGCACCTTCGCGCAGCAGCACCACAGCGTGCACCGCCTCGCCCCACCTTTCCTCGGGAATGCCAATCACGGCGCTGACGGCGACTGCAGGATGCCGGCCCAGTGCCTCCTCCACCTCGGCGGGATAGACATTCTCCCCCCCGGAAATGATCATGTCCTTGATCCGGTCCACCACGTAGAGGTAACCCTCCGCATCCATGTGGCCACCATCGCCAGTACGCAACCAACCATCACGCAAAGCCTGCGCTGTTTCCTCGGGGCGATTCCAATAGCCCATCATCACCACGGGTCCGCGCACCTGGATCTCACCCGGAGTGCCGTAGGGGACCTCCTCGCCCTCGAGGTCAGCAATGCGGATCTCGGTGGCATAGCCGGCGCGGCCGGCCGACCGGATCCGCGTGTCCCGGCGGTCTTCCGGGGCGCTACCGATGCGGTTGACCGAAACGGACGCCGCGGTCTCCGTCATGCCATAGGCGTGAATGAACTCAATACCAGGGAACGCCGCAAGCGCCCGCTCCAACAGCGGCAGGGCCATAGGCGCGGCTCCCCAGAGGATACGTCGGATGCAGGACAGGTCGTACCGACCGAACGCCGGGTCGTCCACAAGCATCTGGATCATGCTAGGCACCAATACCAAGTCAGTAATGCCCTCTTGCTCTATGGTCCGCAATACGACCTCCGGCTGAAAGGCCGGCAGCGTGACGCAGGTTCCGCCCACGACAATCTGGCCGACCAACCGCCCGAGCCCTGCGACGTGAAAAAGCGGTGCTACCAGCAACGTGACGAAGTCCGCGGGATTGGGTACCTCCGCCATGCGCCCCACCATTGAGCTCCAGAGATTTCCGTGCGAGAGCATCACCCCTTTGGGAAAGCCCGTGGTCCCACCTGTGTAAAGGATGGCTGACAGTTCCTCTGCTGCACAGCGAACGTCTTCCGCTGGCTCGCTCGAGGTGATCAGTACTTCGTAATTCTGCATGCCTTCCGGCGTGGGCTGATGACCGAGATGAACGATCGTGGCAAGGCTTGGTACTTTTTGCCCCAACTCGTGCCCAAGGCTGACGAAGGAGTCATCGATCAAAAGTACGCGTACGGCACAATCGTTCAGCGCATAGACCATCTCGGCCTCGCTCCAGCGAGTATTGACCGGGTTGAGCACCGCTCCGCTCCACCAGACTGCCAGGGCGGTTTCAACGTAGCGCCCACGATTCAGCGCGAGCACTGCGACCCGGTCCCCGGGCCGCACGCCCAGCCGCTGCAGACCTGCAGCCAGGCGCGCGACGCGCGCGTGCAGCTCACGAAACGAAAGCCGCCGGCTCTCGTCCACCAGGGCTGTCTTGTCGGGATGGCGTTGTAATGCACGATGCAGACCAGCGGTGAGGTACATCTTGTCTCCTTTTGTTTTGTCTGCCCGATTGGGGCGGGTCCAGCCTGGATTCAAGCGCATGTACGAGATCGCGGCAATCACAAATCAGATCAAAAACCATTGGCAAAAAAATGAGTGATTGGTCAGACTGAGCCGCGACTGCAACGACAGCCGCGCCACAACAGCATCGACGAATTCACGGCACAAGCCCGGCAGGTGATTGAAGGCCACCTGATTGAACAGCGTGGCAGTGTCGATCTCAGCAGATATGAATTGCATTTCGATGGTCTCGGGTCGCCGCGGCGACACTATGCTTGCGACCAGCGGCCGGCTTCGGTCAAATGGGCGCAGCACTGGATGATGATGCGGGCGGCCACTGGAACGGTGCCGGCTGCTTGTTCAGGAAGGCGTTCACCGCCTCACGATGCTGCGCCGTACCCATTGCCAGTGCCTGGGCGGAAGCCTCCATCTCCAGGAGAGCCTGGAGGTCGCCGCCGCCGGTGGCGGCCAGCGTGCGCTTGACCAGGCTCACTGCAACCGGTGAGGCCTTCACGAAACTCGCAGCCAGCGCGTGGGCGCGCGCTAGCAGAACGTCCGGCGCGTGCAACTCCATCACGATGCCCAGTTGCTGTGCCTCGGACGCTTCGAGCTCCCGGGCCGTGAGCATCAACTCCTTGGCTCGCTGCACACCCACGATACGTGGCAGGGTATAGAACGCACCACAGTCTGGCACCAGGCCGACGCGCAAGAAAGACATCGCAAACCGGGCGCGCGGCGTAGCGAGCACGAAGTCCGCCGCCAGTGCCAGACTAAAGCCGGCGCCGTATGCTGCCCCATCTACCGCGGCGATGACTGGCCGATCCAGCATCAACAAGGCTTGCAGCCATTCGTGAAGCTCTTGTAGACGTGCACGCCAGCCCTCGTTGTCGAGGTTCGCGCCAGCGATGTTCTTCAGGTCACCTCCGGAGCAGAAATGGCCGTTGGCCCCGGTAATGACCAGAGCCCGTATCTCGCGTTCTTGCCGAACATGCGCTACCACCTGCGCAACCTCTACGCGCATGGCCGGGTCCAGCGCGTTGCGCTTGCCCGGGTTGTCCAGCGTAAGCGTGGCAACCTGCTCACGAACTTCGAAGCGGATGGTTTGGAAGGCTTGCTCCATGGATCTCTCCGATTCAGGCGGCCACAGCGGAGCCAAGGTCGCGCCCTCCGGCCAGCGAACTGCCACCGTCCACCGGAATCACCGCACCGGTTACGAATTGCGCACGCAGCGAGCTCAGGAATAGCGCCATATCTGCAACGTCATCGACTCGGCCGAAGCGGCGTAGCGGGATCGAAGCCTGCATGTGAGCGAGCGCCTCCGGCGTCGGCGCCAGACGCCGCACGCCCTCTGTGTCGCCGATCGGGCCAGGCACAATGGAGTTGACGCGGATGCCGTCGCCACCCCACTCCATGGCCAACACGCGGGTCAGCATATCCACCCCCGCCTTCGCCGCGCAGACATGTGCCTGGTACTTCGTTGGATTGAAGGCCTGCGGCGCCGAGATGCTCAATACCGAGGCCCCTGGCTTGCGCAGGTAAGCGTAGGCCGCGCGCAGGACGTGGAATGTTCCGTTAAGGTCGATGTCCACTACGGTGCGAAAACCCTTGGTCGACATGCCCAGGGCAGGCGCAACGAAATTGCCTGCGGCGCCGGATACGAGCACATCAATGTCGCCGAACGCGGCATGGGCGTGGCCTAGCGCCGCGGCGATCGCATCGGCGTCCCGCACATCGGCGGCGAAGCCCAGCGCTTCCCCGCCAAGCTCACGCAATTGCGCTACTGCAGCCTGCACCCTCTCCGGCGTACGGCTCGCGATGGCGACGCGGGCGCCGCGCTCGGCAAAGGCCTTCGCAATAGCAAAATTGATGCCGCTGCTGCCGCCGGCCACGAAAACGGTCTTGTCCTGAAATTGATCAATGGATGTCATGAGGTCTCCTGCTTGCTGGGATATCGGTTGTGCGAATGGGCCAATCATTGCCCGTTTCCTGTGCGATGCGCTTCCTGCAATTCGCGCCAAAGGATCTTGCCGGTGCCGGACTTCGGCAGACTGTCGACGAACACCACCAGACGCGGTGCCTTGTAGACCGCCATGCGTTGGCGGCTCCAGTCGATAATGTCCTGCTCGGAGACCTGGCCCCGAAACTGAGGCCTCAGGACAATGAGCGCCTTCACGGTCTCGCCGCGCTTGTCGTCCTCGATCCCGATAATGCAGGCCTCGTGCACAGCCGGGTGCTCGTACATGGCGTTTTCCACCTCCGCGGGCCAGACCTTGTATCCAGAGGCATTGATCATTCGCTTGAGCCTGTCGCGCATGAAGAAGTAGCCATCTTCGTCCACACACGCCAGGTCGCCGGTGCGGAAGAAGCGCTTGCCGTCGCGCTCGAAGAACGAGGCTGCGTCTGCCTCCTTGTTCCGCCAGTACCCCAGCATCATCTGCGCTCCGTGCGTCACGAGTTCACCGACCTCCCCCTGTGGCAACTCCTGCAGCGTGGCTGGATCGACAGTGCGCGAGTCGACGCCCGGAGCCGGCACACCCAGGCACTGCCGCTTGCCTCGGGCCAGAGGGTTGGCATGCAGGAAGGAAGCCGTCTCGGTCATGCCATAGGCCTCGTTGTAGCTGATGCCAAACCGCTCCTGCAGCATGCTTGCCACCGCTTCCGGCATCGCCGCCCCGCCGCCCATCAGGAGAGACAAGCTCCCCAGGTCCCGGTTCAGCACCTCGGGTTGAGCGAAGAAGTCGATCAACATCGCTGGCGGCGCCGCCCATACCGAAACGCGGTGTCGCTCAATGAGGCGGGCCGCCGCCGCCGGGTGCCAGCGCGGCAGCATTACCACCGTGGCGCCCAGCGTCATGGGCAGGTTCATCGCGTTCTGCATGCCAAGCATGTGGAACAGCGGTGCCACTGCGAGGAACACTGACTCGGCATGCAGTCCGCGCCACAGTTGCGAGGCGCTCGTGGCAGCCAGCACGGTGGCATGCGTGTGCATGCATCCCTTAGGGTGGCCAGTGGTCCCGGACGTATAGGGAAGGACGCACAGGTCTCCCGCCCCGGGCGACTCCTCGGGGCATGGCAAGCACTCGGCAAGCGCCGCTTCAAAAGCGATCAGGCGTGCATGGGCCAGCGGCTCGCGCGGTGCCCGCACCACGTCCGGGAGGTCCTCCTCGTCGGCGAGGCTCGCTAGCGCGTCACTATAGGCATGGACCAGCACGGTCTCCAGGACCGGCTGGTCTTCCAGAAGCGGGAGAACCTGCGGCAGCAACTCCTGCGCTGTAATGGCAATCCGCGCTCCGCTGTCGTCCCTGTAATAGCGCAGCTCGGCCGTGGTGCTCATGGCGTTGACTGGCACGACGACCGCACCGGCGCGCAGCACGCCGTAGTAGGCAGTCACATACTGCGGGCAGTTCTGGCTCAGCAGCAACACCCGGTCGCCCGGCTTCACACCGAGTCGCTGCCGAAGATAACCAGCCAGCGCCTCCACTCGCTCGTGCAGGCGCGCGAATGTCAAGGCGGCGCCACCGAACACGATCGCGGGCTTATCCGGAAATCGAGCGGCAGCTACGTCCAGGTAGTGCGTCAACGGTACCTGGGGCACGCGGATCGAGTGTCCCAGGCCCTTTGGCCAGAAGCGGTTTGGGAGGGCTGGCATGCCTCAGGTCTCCTTGTATTTTATCGGACGCAACCCGCACGAGGCGGCGCTCCCGTCAGCGATCCAGCGAGCGCGCGACGATTTCCTTCATCACCTCGTTCGCGCCACCGTAGATCTTGCTCACACGAACGTCGGCATACATGCGAGCGATCGGATACTCCAGCATGTAGCCGTAGCCGCCATGCAGCTGCAGGCACTCGTCAACGATCTTGCAGGTGGTATCAGTGGTCCACCACTTGGCCATTGCCGCAGTTGGAACGTCCAGCTCGCGGCGTTGCAAGCGCTGGATGCAATCGTCCACAAAGCTGCGGGAAACCTTGGCCTGGGTCGCGCACTCCGCGAGCTTGAAGCGCGTATTCTGCAGGCTCGTCAGCGGCTGGCCGAAGACCTGGCGCTGTCGTACGTACTCGGTCGTGTCTGCAATGGCGCGGTGCATTGTGGCCACGGCCCCCACAGCAATCAGTAGCCGCTCCTGAGGCAGTTGCTGCATCAGTTGCCCAAAGCCGCGCCCCTCCTCATCGCCGAGCAGGCTTCCCGCCGGCACACGGACGTCGTCAAAGAACAGTTCCGCGGTATCCAGCGACTTCTGTCCCAACTTGTCCAGCAACCGGCCTCGTCGGAATCCGGGTAGCCCGTCGGTCTCCACAACGACCAGCGAGACTCCCTTTGCGCCGGCTGCGGAGTTGGTCTTGACGGCCACGACGATCAGGTTGGCGTGGTGCCCGTTCGTAATGAATGTCTTCGACCCATTGATCACATAGGAAGTACCTCGCCGTGCGACGGTCTTTATACGCTGCAGGTCGGTTCCAACGCCTGGTTCGCTCATCGCGATCGCCGCAACCAGTTCCCCGGACGCCATGCGAGGTAACCAGCGCCGCTTCTGCGTCTCGCTGCCATAAGCGAGGATGTAGTGCGCGACAATGCCGCTATGCACGTTGTTGCTGAAAGCACCAACCATGGCGCTGCACTGCTCCTCGCAGATCACCGCCTCGTGCAGGAAGCTGCCCCCTCCGCCGCCATATTCCTCGGGGATACTCGCGCACAACAGCCCCGCCGCACCCGCCTTGACCCAGATATCACGATCAGCATGGTGTTGCCTGGCCCAGCGCACCTCATTGGGCACGCATTCCCTCTCGAAGAAGCGACGCGCGGTCTCACGCAGCATCTCCAGATCGGAATCGGTCCAGGGGCGAGCGACGGTGTTCATGGCCGGCCCCCGCCGCAGACCAGCACTTGGCCACTGACATAGTTAGACTCGGGGATGCAGAACATGTAGACCGCTCCCGCCGCCTCCTGGGGTGTGCCGCCACGGCCAAGCGGAATCAGTGCCTCGGCGTTCTTCAACACTTGCGGATTCACGCCAACTCTGATCTGTTGACCACCGATGTCGATCTTCGCGTCAGCATCCGCGGCGACCTCAGTCAGGCGCGTCATGATCAGTCCGAAGGCGACACTGTTGACGTTCACCTTGTAGCGCCCCCACTCCTTGGCCATCGCCTTGGTCAAGCCGTTTATGCCCGCCTTGGCGGCGGCGTAGTTGGCTTGCCCGGCATTGCCGTACACGCCCGAGGTAGAGGAGATATTGACGACCTTGCGGAAGACCGGCGCGCCAGCCTCAGCCTCGCGCTTGGCCGCGTCGCGAATGAAGCCGGACGCAGCGCGCAGGATGCGGAACGGTGCCGTCAGGTGCACGGCGAGCATTGCCTCCCACTGTTCGTCGGTCATCTTCTGTACCACGCTGTCCCAGGTATAGCCGGCGTTGTTAATGATGATGTCCAAGCCCCCGAAGCTCTCCAGCGCCTGCTGAACAAAGCGGTCGGCGAAGCCAGCATCCGTCACGCTGCCGACGCAGGCCGCAGCCTCCCCTCCGCACGCGCGGATCTCAGCCACGGTCTGCTCAGCCGGGGCAGCGTCCAGGTCGTTGATCACCACTCCCGCGCCTTCGCTGGCGAGCTTGAGTGCAATTTCGCGGCCGATGCCGCGGCCCGAACCAGAGACAAGGGCAACCTTTCCTTCGAGTTTGCGAGTCATCGTGAATGCCTGAGTGAATGCCTATATGGGTTGAGAGAAATCAGGCAAACGCGATCAGCGCTTCGCCCGCCAGCTTTGTCTGGCCATCCTGGTTGGTCGTGGCGACTTCGACGCGGGCGCACCGCTCGCCATCCTTGGACAACAGTTCCACGACGCGGCCGGCACAGCTAATGCGTTCTCCAACCTGGGTGATGGCAGCGAACCGCACGCTGAAATCTCGAATCGCCGGTTGCGGCACCCACTGTGTGAGCAGGCGAGCGAGCCAGGCCATGGACAACATCCCGTGAGCGAACACATCGGCCATACCCGCGGCCCGCGCGAAATCCGTGTCCACATGGATGGGGTTGTGGTCGCTCGACGCGCCGCAGTAGAGCGACAGATTCAAACGGGAGATCAGTGGCAGTTCGAGCGAAGGCAGGCTATCGCCCACCTTCAGGCGGTCCAGGTCAACTGCAGGTGATGTCATCTCATTTCCCCATCGTGTTGCGGATCACGGTGACACAGCGCAGTTCGGCCACTCGCTCGTTGCGCTGATTGGTGACTGCTGTCTTTCTAACCACGAACTCCAGAGCGCCTCCCTTTTTTTCGTAGATGTCGTCGATGCGTTGCGTGAAGGTCAGCGTGTCGCCGGCGTGAGCCATGACGTGGTAGGTGAAGCCTTGCTCGCCATGCAGCAAGCTGCGGTAGTCCATGCCAAGCAGGTTGCGGATGGCTGCCGGGTCGGGCGACTCCATCTCCAGGCAGAACAGGAAAGTCGGCGGCACGGGCAGCGCCGGATGGCCGGCGGCGCTGGCAGCAGCTTCGTCAATGTAGAGCGGGTCTGTCTGTCCGGTCGCCTTGGCGAAGAAGCGCAGCCGCCCGGCCTCGACTGGCACGCTGAACGAAGGGAAAGTGTGTCCGATGGAATGCTTGTCGATCATAATCCCGCCCCTCAAACCGCCTCGTACAGCGTAACCACGCACGCGCCGCCCAAGCCGAGGTTGTGTTGAAGAGCGAGACGCGCCCCCTCGACTTGGCGCTGGCCGGCCTGGCCACGCAGTTGCCATACCAACTCCGCGCACTGGGCCAGGCCAGTCGCCCCGAGAGGGTGCCCCTTGGATAGCAGGCCGCCCGAGGGGTTGGTCACCACCCGACCACCATAGGTGTTATCGCCGTCGAGAATGAACTTCTCTGCCGTGCCCTCCGGCGTGAGGCCAAGACCCTCATAGGTAATCAGTTCGTTTGCGCTGAAACAGTCGTGCAACTCGACCACGTCCAGGTCATCCGGACCGATGCCAGCCGCCTCGTACACCTGCTTGGCCGCCGCCACCGTCATGTCGTAGCCGACAACCTTGCGCATGTCATCGCTCTCAAAGGTGGCAGCGGTGTCAGTAGTCATGGCCTGCGCGGCGATCACTACACCCAAGTTGAGGTTGTGCCTGCGTGCGAAATCAGCCGAGCAGACGATAGCCGCGGCCGCGCCGCACGTCGGCGGGCAGCACTGGTAGCGCGTAAGCGGCCCGAACACATTGGGGGAGGCCATCACCTCGTCGAGCGTCAGCGTCTGACGAAACACAGCCAGAGGATTGCGCGCAGCGTGCTGCCGCGCCTTGACCGAGATACGCCCGAACGTGTCCGCACGGATGCCGTACTTCTTCATGTAGTCGACGCCCGCGCCACCGAAGAACTGTGCCGCGCGCGGCGCATCGGGCTGATAGCCTTGGTGCGCGGTCATGGCATCCACGAAGCGCATCATCGGTGACGGACGGTCGTCGTAGGCGCCCTTCAGCGCGCCGGGCACCATTTGTTCGAAGCCGAGCGCGATCGCGCATTCGACGCTTCCACTTTCGACTGCCTGACGCGCAAGGAACAGTGCGCTGGAGCCGGTGGAGCAGTTGTTGTTCAGGTTGAACACCGGGATGCCAGTCAGCCCTACGCCGTAGATCGCCGCTTGCCCGGCCGTGGAGTCGCCGTAGACGTAGCCGACATAGGCCTGCTGCACATCGGCATAGTTGACACCTGCGTCGTCCAGCGCCAGCTTTGCGGCGCGCGCGCCCATGACGTGGTAGGAGTCACTGGCGCCAGGCTTGGTGAAGGCAATCATGCCGACACCGACGACGTGTACGGGTCTTTTCATCTGGGTCATGAGGTTGGCTCCTGGTTGAAATAGAAATTTAGGACAGGGCGAACGTCGGGGTTCGGGTGGGCGGGATGAATATGTTCATGAGAATCCACTGCAAAGGCTTGGTTCGCGCCACGATGTGCGAGTTCGGTTCGAACGCCGTGCCATCAAACAGACAAAGGTCTATCGCCCGCGCCCTGAATCTTCGAACTTACCGGCTGGTGCCGCTACGGAAGGCCCACTGACCGCAGTGTGCGGCCCCGGCGTCGTGTCGCCAATCGCGTTTTGGAACAAAATGATTGGCAAAAAGTATCAACGCGCTCGCGGAGGTAGTCAGTTGTGCCGAGCGCGCGCTCTGCCCTGTCGCGCAGGCTGCAACGTCAAGGCAAAGGAGCCCGGGTGCGCTTGAAACAGGAACTGAATTCAGGTGGGCACCGGGCAATGCCAAGCCGCGTTGGCAACAACGGCCAACCCGGCTTGGCAGGAGAGATCAGGGAGATGACGACGGGCCCGATTTCAGGTGTGTCTGTCGGTAGACGCCCGGCGCTTGACCGGTCCAGCCCTTGAAAGCGCGATGGAAGGTGCTGGCCTCCGAAAATCCGAGCCGGTTGGCGATATCCAGCAAGGTAAGGTCGGGCTGCGCGAGGTATTCAATGGCCGCGTCACGTCGCAGTTCGTCCTTGATCCCCTGGAAACCCAGCCCCTCCTCCCGCAGCCGACGACGCAGAGTCTGCGGTGTCATTGCAAGCGACTCGCTGACCACCTCCAACGACGGCATGTCGCCGGCAAGATGGCGACGGAACTGGCGCCGGATCCGCTCGCTGAGGCTGCCTTGATCTCGATATCTGATCAGCAGACCGGCTGGCGCACGCCGCACGAAATCAACAAGGCTCTGATGTGTCTGTACTACTGGCAGGTCGAGCCATCGGGTTTCGAAGCGGAAGCCAACCCAGGGGTATGCATAGGCTACCGGAGCTTGGAACACACGACCAGCATCGCTGCTGCAACCCTGATCACTTGGCCGGTACATCAGTTCGTGCACCGGAATGCGTCGCGCAACCAGCCAGGAGGCCAGCCCATAGGTGAAGAAGCAGAAGGTGAGGTCGGCATAGCGCATGCGGGGATCGCGGATGCCATTCGATACCAGACGCACCGAGGCAAGCTCACGCTCCACTACCAAGCGAGGCACGAAGTCATCGAGCAACAGGTGATAGATTTGGAATCCGGTGCGCAGGGCTTCGCCAAGCGTGCGACAGTGGATCAACTGACGACAGACCTGCACAAAGCTTCCCAGCCGCAATGGGCGGCTGCATAGGCCCCAGATCTCGTCTCGCATCACATGACGGAGCGTGCGGATCAGCGCAGCATATTGCTCCTGCGTGACCCTGGATAGCGATGACTCCAGAAGCGCCGGGGCAATGCTGGCACGAAGCAGAATCGGCTCTATCGCCAGACCGCGTAGTCGCGCGCCCTGCAGGATCTGTTCGACCTGCAAGATGGCAATCGTGTGTTGAGTCACCGTTGAGGACATCGGTTGAATCCAGTTCTCAGATCTCAGACGACGTCTTCGCTGCCTATCAGCACGCAGAAACGGTTTTTGTGGATCGGCTGGAGACTGGTAGCCAGGGTGAAAAGCAACCCTCCTATTACCGGCCAGCCACGCCGCGCGCACCGGCCGGCCCCGGTTTGCCCGGTTCCTTACTCCGCAGCAGCACCATAGCATTTGCCGCCTAGCGTCCGGCACGTCGTTTCGCACGCCGCCTTGTATTCCTCCCCGGTCCGCGCAACGAGTTCCCGTACTGTCTCGGTCCGATCCACGCCAGAGACGGAATGGCCCGCGCTCCAGATGTCGCGCCAGCGCCTGATGCCGGCCGTGCCCTTGCTGCTGTACAAGGCGTCGGCCCGCTCCTGCGTCATGTCGGTGGGCAGGCTCTTCGGGTCGAGGCCGCTAGCGACAATGGACGGAATCAGCGTGTTGGTCTCCAGACCAGTGAAGGCGCGCGACAGGAGCACGTCGTCTAACTCGCTAGACACCAGCATGTCCTTGTATCCGTCCACCGCCAGACTCTCGCGCGTGGCGATGAACTTGGTGCCCATGTAGGCCAGATCGCAGCCCAGCACCTGGGCGGACAGCAACCCCACGCCGTCCGAGATGCCGCCCGCCAGCACAACGGGCCCGTCGAAGAAGCTGCGCACCGCCCGCACAAAAGCGAAGCCATTGGCCCAGCCAGTCTGCCCCCCCGCCCCAGCAGTCAGCAGGATGAGCCCGTCCGCGCCAGCGGCGACAGCCTTGCGGGCGTGACGCACGGAAGCGACGTCCGCAAGCACCAGGCAGCCAATGTCGTGCAACTGCCCGATGACCGGATCCGGCGCGCCGACACTGGTGATGACCATTTCGACCCGATGCCGCAGCAGGCAGGCCAGTTCGTCGCGCAGCGACTCCCGCCGCATAATCAGATTGGGGCAAAACGGCGCATCGTCGGGCGATAGTGACTCGCGGAAGTGCAGCAACCACGAATCGAGGTCCTCCGTCGAACGGCAATTCGCCGTCGGGAACGAGCCGATCACCCCGGCGCGGCACGCCGCGACCACCAGGTCCGGCCCCGAGACACGGAACATCGGGGCGGCGATCAACGGCAGGGCGAGGCGGCGGGCGATGGCGTCGGGCAGACGGGAACTGAAGGTGCGCGGAATGTGCATGGGGTAAATCGGGTTGGTTGGAAGGGCGGCATCAGCCGACATTGCGGGATTGGCTTTGCCAGTGCCTGGCGCGCAGCGCCTTCTTGTCCAGCTTGCCGAGCGGAGTCAGCGGCAAGGCGTCAACGATCTCGACGCGCTTGGGCGCGTTGACGCTGCCCTTGAGCGCCTTGACGTGGCTGACCAACTCCTCCTTGGTGGCGGACTTCCCGGCGCGCAGCACTATATAGGCGGTGACCGCTTCGCCCCACTTCGGGTCGGGCACGCCGATGACGGCGCCCATGCTGACTGCCGGGTGCGTCGCGAGTGCATCCTCGACTTCGCGTGGATAGACGTTGAAGCCGCCGCTGACAATCATGTCCTTCTTTCGGTCGACGATGTAGAGGCGGCCGGTCTCGTCGGCGCGGGCGACGTCGCCCGTATGGAGCCAGCCGCCGGCGAACGCCTGCGCGGTCAGCTCCGGCTGGCGCCAGTACCCGCCCATGGCGGAGCGACTGCGCACGCAGATCTCGCCAGGCTCCCCCGGCGGCACCTCGCGGTCGTCGTCGTCGAGCAAGCGTACCTCGCAGCCGGCTACGGGGAACCCACAGGCCTCGAGTTGTTCCGGCCTGGACAGGTCATGATCCTCTTTGCGCAGCGCCGCGATCGGCGAGCATTCGGACTGTCCGTAGAGTTGACAAAACACTGGCCCAAGCCTTTCCAACCCCTCCTGCAGGCGATGGCGCGAGATGGGGGCGCCGGCATAGAGCAGCAGTTCCAGCGACGACAGATCGAAGGCGGCTAACCGGGGATGGTCCAGCAGCCCGTAGATCATCGTCGGCACCATCATCATTGCGTTGATGCGCTCGCGCGCGATGACCGATGCGATCTCATCGAGATCGAACGTCGCCAGCAGGTGGACCGTGCCGCCGCGCAGCAGAGTCGGTACAAGATTGGTTCCGGTGACATGGCTGATCGGCGCCACGGCGAGGAAGCGGGGCATCGCGGGCATGTCGAAGTCGGCCAGGATCTGCAAGGTGGCATGGGCGTTGGCCGCGCCCGACTTGGCGACACCCTTCTGCCGGCCGGTGGTGCCACCGGTATAGGACAGCGTGGCAACCTCCTTGCCGATCGACAGGTCAACGGGCTCCGGCGCCGCGCCATCCGACAGCGCCAGCAGGTCGGCGCCGCCGTCGGCCTTACCCAGCGTCAGCACCCGCAAGGCGGGCACCCGCGCGGCAAACTCGCCGCAGCGATGACCGTAGTGGTCGGCATCGACGATCACCGCGGCGACCTCGGCATCCTCCAGCTGAAAGCAGTGCGCCTCCAGCGAACCCTTGGGATGCAGCCACGACGTGACGCTACCCAGCCCCTGCACGGCCATCCCGGCGCACCACATGTCGGCACGGTTGGCGGCCAACAATGCCACGCGCGTCCCCGGGCCAATGCCCAGCCGGTGCAATGACGCCTGAAGACGTCCAATCAGACGCGCCGTCTGGCGGTAGGTCATTTGCCCATCTGGCCACTGGAAGGCAATGCGGTCGGGGTAGCGCCGCAGGGCGGCAAGCGCGAGCGAAAAGAAGGAGGGAGTCAGTTGAGTCGTCATGGCGGCGTTCCGGCGGATGGCGTTAGGGAGGCGTCAATCCGCCTGAATCGAAGCCTCGGTGATGACTCTTCTCCATTTGGCTTCGTCTGCGCCCAGCTTCCGCTCGAAGGCTTCAGGGCTGCTTGCGACCACCGTCACGCCGAGGTCTTCCAGCTTGCGCGTGACCTCCGGATCGCGGATCGTCCTGGCGACATCTCGCGCGATCTTCTGCACGAGCATCGGGTCGACCTTGCGCGGCGCGAGGATGCCAAACCACCCCTCAAGGTCCAGCCCCTGCATGCCCAGCTCACTGAAGGTCGGGGTCGACTTGAAGTACGGCGAGCGTTCGCTGCTGGTGATCGCGAGCAACTTGAGGCGACCGTTGCCGACAGCCGAGCGCGCGCTGGCGAAGTCGAGGAAGGCAACCGGGATGTGCCCCGCCTGCAGGTCCGCCAGCAACGGCCCGCCGCCCTTGTACGGAACGTGGACCATGCTGATGCCGGCGCTCTGCTTCAGCAGTTCGGCCAGGATGTGCGACGACGTGCCGTTGCCGTAGGAGCCGTAGTTAAACTCGCCAGGCCGCTGCTTCGCCATCGTGACGAACTCCTTGGCGTTGCTCGCCTGCAGCGAACTGGTACCCATCAGCACGAAACTTGAGCGCGCCACCTCGCTGACCGGGGCGAGGTCGGCAAAGACGTCGTAAGGCGGCTTGGTCTTCTGCACGGCCGACTGGATCAGGGCCGTCCACGTGAACAGGAGCGTGTAGCCATCGGGCTGCGCCCGCGCCACGACGGTGGTTCCAACCACACTGCTCGCGCCAGGCCGGTTTTCGACGACCACGGGCTGCCCCCACGTCTTGCCGAGCTTGTCGGCCACCAGCCGCGCCATGTAGTCCGCCCCGCCGCCGGGCGCGGTCGGCACGATCAGGTGGACCGGTTTCCGCGGAAAATCGTTGGGGTTGTCCGGTGTCGCCGAGGCTGGCTGCCAGGGCACGATGAGCGTGGACGCCGCGCAGGCAATCCCCAGGATGCGACTCAAGCCGTTCACGACAGTCTCCTTTCCTGCTTCTTTTTGGTGCGACCGGTGCGCCGCCCTGCCCTTGCCCGGCCATTGCTGGCAACGTCCAGTACAGGCTAAGGCTATAACTTACTTGTTGATTAACAAATAAGTGGATTCCCCAAGCCGAAGCCTGGGGTGAGCCGCACGCCACTGCGTTATCATTCGCGCGATCTAAGGAGCGTTCTTGCATGGGCATCGACGACAACACCTCGAATGACCGCCCGGCCTCCCGTGCCCGCCGCACCCAGAAAGAGCGGCGCGAAGAGGCAGCGCGGCGCATCATGGACAGCGCTATGGCGCTCGTCTGCGAAAAGGGCATCGCCGGCCTGACGCTGGCGGACGTGGGCGAGCACGCCGGCTACAGCCGGGGCCTCGCCGCACACCACTATGGCCACAAGGAGGGACTGCTGGTAGCGTTGGTGGAACAGATTGGCGTCGATGTCCGGGCCGCCCGGAGGACCGTCGCGGATTGGCGGCCGGGGCTGGACACCGTGGTGGGGATCGTTGGCTTCTATGTCGGGCGCAATCCTGCCCACGACACCACCCTGCGCGCCCTGCATGTGCTGCTGTCGGAGCGGGTCACGTCAACCGGGCCGGTGGCCCACGCGCTGGAGCTGCTCAACGCGGAGTCGGTCAGCATTGTGGAAGCGCATATCCGCCGGGGCATCGAGGAGGGGAGCATCCGCGCCGACATCGACCCCCACGCCGAGTCGGTAGCCATCATCGGCGCCATGCGGGGGGTGTCGGCGCAGTTTCTCTTCCCGACAGGTAAAACCAGCGCCGAAGCCGTGCGGCAGGCGCTGATGGACTTGGTCAGGCGAGGATTGCGCAACGAGGCCACGAAGGAGTAAGTCTCCCATGCCCACCCACGCCGCAGTGCGCCCACGGCCCCTCCTCCGTGCAACCATGTGGCGGCGTGAATCGGGCGTCTAGCGAGCGCTTGGGCTGCGCATCGTGCTTGCGTCTTCGTCTGCCACGTACGACGCCTCTCGCTACAGGCGTTGTCGGCAGATCATTCCGAGCCGGCATCGATCAGCATCACTGCGGAGAACTTCAGTCGAGGTTAATGCCCAGCTCCCGGACGGAAGACTTCTCGCGCTCGTACTGCTCTGCGGCGAACTTCACATACTGCTCGCTACTGAGGTAAACGTCTTCGAGATCGATAGCCTCCAGCGACTTCGCATACGCCGGTGCCTGCGTCGCCATTCTGAATGCGTCATGGAGCCTTTTTACGATAACAGGGTCCATTCCCTTGGGGCCGACAATGCCGACCTGCGAACTGGCCGTGATGTCATACCCTCGTTCCTTCAGAGTCGGCACTTCCTTGAAGCGCGGGAACCGGCTCTCGCCCACGATCGCCAGCGCACGTACCTTGCCCGCCACTGCGTACTGTCCCCAGCCGGGATCCAGCACGGCGTCTACGTTGCCGCCCAGCAAGGCCATCATCTCCTCGGAGCCACCCTTGTAGGGTGCGAACGTGAACTGTACCCCGGCCGCCTTGCCCAGCTTCTCCATGGCAATATGGCCGGAGCTGCCGATGCCCACCGATGCGTAAGTCACCTTGCCAGGATTGGCCTTGGCATAGGCGAGGAATTCTTCCAGGCTCTTCCACCTGGCATCGGCGCGGACGACAAGTCCGTAGCGGTAGTTTGTGAGCCCGATAATATAGGTGAAGTCCTTTCTCGGGTCATAAGCCGTTTTTTGGAGATGTGGCATACGAAAGATATTCGCTGCGACCATCGACAGGGTGTACCCATCGGACGCTGCGGTCTGGGTCATCACAGACGCCGCAAGTGTTGCACCGACTCCTGGCTTGTTGATCGGCACCATCCGCTGGTTGAGCGCCTTGCCGGCGCCGTCCAGCAAGACACGCAAGGACGCATCGGTCGGCCCACCAGGGGGGAACGGAATCCAGAACTCAATCGGCCTCGATGGATACGCATCGGCAGCAAAGGCCGGGGACAGCATCGCCATCACAACGGCGACAGTGGAAAATACCCGTAGCGCGATAGAACGCAGACATTCCAGCCTCTGAATGCCTGCAACAATTTCTTTCTTCATTGTGTGTTGTCTCCTCTCTTGAGCGAGCTTGTAGTCTTGTCTGGCCTTTGTTTTCTGCCCTATCGTTTGTACCGCCCATGATCGCATTGCACTGACGGTGACTAACTGTCGCCTTGACCCGGACGTCGCAAAGATGCGGCTTGCATCGCGTGGAGTTGTCAGCGTAGCAACCAGCCCGCCGCGCGGCAATTGCCGACTCTTTCATTCTTGTTGGCAGAAATGCTCACGTCGAGGCCATGAAATCGGGGAAGGCTCGCGCTGACCAGCGCGCCGCTGGCTCACTTGCCCAAGGACTCAACGAGAACAGGATGTCTGTGACCGGTGCGGCGCTGCCAGCGGCTCGCGCAGCTTCTGCCGATGGCTTTGATCTGATCCGCTATTGCAGGCGGGACACGTTACACAGGCCGATGCGAACCGGGCGCAGGGACTGCAAGCACATCGTGCGGCACGCGCGTTATCTCGGCCAGCGACTGCGCCGAAATCCAACTGAGTTGCGATGGGGATGCCGTGCGACCGGCGCGGGCGTGCGCAGACAAGGCGCGATCCGGCATCGCATCCCTGTGCTCGACGACTGGAATCCTTCCGTTAATGCTGACCGACTGCTAGTAGTGGCAGTCAGCGGCGGCCGTACCCCGTGCAAGCCAGCACGTCTACGGTTTAATAGTTCGAACCTCGTCGACTGCGAGTGGCCGCTGAGATCTGCGCGGCCAGCCCAACGACAAGTGCAAGGCCGCGATGATGAAATTACGAAGAGACCCGCCTATGGGTCTGGTGTAAATGCCGACGTCGATGGTGCGTCGATGGTGGCGAGTGGCTCTAAGACAATGCTCTGGCACTGAACCTGGAGGGGATCGTCGGCAAGCGAGCGGGCCGCATATACGCGGCCGGCGCACGATCCCCGGCTGATACGGCAACAATCAGATAAGGAAAACCCCGTCGGCCGAATCGTCCGCGAAGTCGGCACAAGCGCTTGATTGCTGACGTAACCTGGGCTCTCACGACGAAAACGATCAGTATTGTTCCATAGAAAGAAACCAGGTGTCATTGGAAGATGGGGTCAGGTGTAGGCGATTAATTGCGCTTCATAAAACAGCTGCATTGAAGATGCCGGCTGGACCGATGAAGCGGCTACCCTCAAAAAATGTCCCCAATCACTTGCCGCAACCATGCATGCCCATGATCAGTCTGGTAGCGCTCATGCCAATACAGGGACACGCTAAGGGCCGGCAGGGAAATCGGAACCTCCCTGATCACTGTATTGGTGCTGTGTACCAGGGCGTTGGCGACGCTGCTAGGCAAAGTCGCAATCATGTCGGACTCGGCGACCACATGCGGGCAGGCCAGATAGCTCGACAGCGTTACCGCCAGTTGCCGGCTCCGGCCCAACCCTTCCAGCGCTCGGTCGATCCGCTCGCTGAAATAGCGGGTATGCGCGGCGAGGTCGATGTGCTTGTAACGCAGGAAGGCGTTGAGGTTCCAAGGGCGCTCCAGGGAAGGATGACCGGCGCGCATCAGGCATACGGTGGGCTCCTCGAACAGGAAACGCGCGCGCAAGTTCGGCGCTGGCTCGGGGTAGTAGCCCGCAATCATCTCGACATGGTTAGTCTCGAGCATGCTGAGCCCGTGCTGCAGGCGCGCGGGCAACACGCGCAACTGCATGTGAGGCGCCTCCTGCGCCACCTTGGCCACGACTTTGGGCAACATGGCGAACTGTACATAGTCGGTCGCATAAATTGAGATCACCCGCTTGCTGCTGGCCGGTGAGAATTCCTCGCGCGGCGCGGTGGCGGCTTGCCATTGCTGCAGGATAGGCGCAAAGGTCCGATGCAACTCAAGCGCCCGTGCGGTGGCCTTCCACTGCGCACCTTCGCGCACTAGCAGCGGATCGTTGAACAGCCGCCGAAGGCGGCTCAGCGCCGCGCTCATGGCGGGCTGGGAAAGCTGCATCTGCTCGGCCGCACGGGACACGTTGCGGCACGAAATCAGTGCATCAAAGTGGGCGACAAGGTTCAGGTCGGCACTTTTCATGGAATCGGTCCATTAGGAACACAGCTTAAGCGAGCGCCGTGCCAGCGTCAGAGGCTGTCAGTGGACATTGGCAGCCATGCCAGCGGCGGCGCGCAGTATTTGTCTGATGGATACCAGTATAAAGGTAACAGCATCGCATGGCGGCCGGCCGGCTGCCTAAGATGATGTCAACCGGCTTCGTCGCACCAGCCCCGATTCGACCCTGGCCATGTATCCGCGCACGGGGCTGGCTAGCCTGCCAGCCCGAAGCCAGTGAGTGCATGCAGGCAGTTGCGCTGCCAGTTTCCCCACTACGGAGAACTAAGTGATGCCTACCCTGAAGCACCTGTTGTCCTGCCTCCCCATCTTGTGTCCACTCCTGTTGGGCAGTACCAGTGCGCACGCGCAAGCCCCCTGGCCTGCCAAGGTGATCCGTCTGGTAGTGCCGTTTGCCGCTGGCGGCTCGACGGACCTGATTGCACGCAAGATCGCGGAGGATCTGGGGGAACGCGTCAAGGGCACCGTGGTGGTAGAGAACCGGCCCGGCGCGGGCGGCACGGTGGGCAGCGAGTTCGTAGCGCGCCAGCCAGCGGATGGCTACACCATCCTGATGGGTTCGGTGAGCACCCATGCGGTGGCACCCAGCCTGTTCGCCAAGCTGCCGTACGACCCGCTTAAAGACTTCACGCCGCTCACCATGGTCGCCACCATCCCCAACGTGCTCGTGGTGAACAACGCGGTGCCGGCCGGCAATATGAAAGAATTCGTGGGCCTGCTAAAGCGCGAGCCGGGCAAGTACGCCTTTGCCTCAAATGGCGAGGGCACCTCCAACCACCTGGCCTTCGAGTTGTTCAAGTCCACCGCGGGGGTATCGCTCACCCATGTGCCCTACAAGGGATCGGGCCCCGCCATGGCCGACCTGATCGGCGGACATGTCAACAGCATGATGGATGTGGTGATGACCTCCTACAGTTACATCAAGGGCGGCAAGCTCAAGCCCATCGCCGTGACGTCGCTCACGCGCTCGCCGATGCTGCCGCAGGTGCCCACTGTGGCGGAGTCCGGCTATCCGGGTTTCGAGGCCATTGTCTGGTTCGGCCTGTTCGGGCCGCCAAATATGCCGCCCGAGATCGCGGGCCGCCTGTCGCGCGAGCTGATGGCGGTCATGCACGACAAGAAGATGAGCGCCTACCTCACAGAGCAAGGCGCCCAGCCGTCAGGCATGTCCCCGGCGGAGTTCACCCAGTTCATCCGCGCCGATATGGCCAAATGGCACAAGGTGGCGGTAGCCGCAGGCATCAAGCCCGAATGAGATGCTGCCGGGCGGCCCTTGCCGCCCGGCGGGCAGCCAAAGCGCGCGTTCAACTCCTGATCTCCCAACATCCCGATTCTCCCCGTCCTCACCAGCGCAACCCAGGAACCCAACATGTACCGAATCGGTATCGACGTCGGCGGCACTTTCACCGACTTCACCATGATCGACGAGGCGGCCGGGGCCGTGCAGTTCCATAAGGTCCCCTCCACCCCGCACGACCCGTCCGAGGCCATCGAGCGCGGCATTGCCGAGTTGCTGCGCGACCACGGCGTGGCACCCGCCGATGTGGCGCACGTGGGCCATGGCACCACCGTGGCCACCAACCTCATCATCGAGCGCAAAGGCGCGGCGGTGGGCCTGATCACGACCCAGGGCTTTCGTGACATCCTGGAAATCGGCCGGCAGACCCGCCCTCACCTGTTCGACTACAGCGTGACCAAGCCGCCGGTGCTGGTGCCCCGCGCGCACCGCATCGAAGTACCTGAACGGCTGGATGCCCAGGGCCACGTCGTAACGCCACTGGACGAGGCGGCCGTGCGCCGCGCCGCGCAAGCCTTCCGCGCCGCCGGTCTGGAGGCAGTGACGATCTGCTTCCTGCATGCCTATCGCAACCCTGCGCACGAGCAGCGCGCCCGGGCCATTGTGGAAGACGTCATGCCCGGCGCGTATGTCAGCCTGTCGAGCGAAGTGTTGCCGGAATTCCGCGAGTACGAGCGCCTTTCCACCACCGTGCTGAACGCAGCCGTGGGCCCGCGCATGGCGCGTTACCTGGATCGCTTCATGGCACGCGTGGCCGAGCTGGGCATTGCCCAGCGGCCCCACACCATCCACTCCAACGGCGGCCTGATGTCGGCCGCCGCGGTGCGCCAGTATCCGGTGCGTACCTGCCTCTCCGGCCCCGCCGCCGGCGTGGTGGGCGCGGCCGCGGTAGGCGGCGTCATCGGCCGGCCCGACCTGGTCACCTTCGATGTCGGCGGCACCAGCACCGACGTCTCGCTGATCTCCGCGGGCCGGCCCCTGTTCACATCGAACCGCCAGGTGGCCGGCTATCCGGTCAAGACGCCGATGGTGGACATCCACGTGATCGGCGCGGGCGGCGGCAGCATTGCCTGGCGCGACGACGCCGGCTCGCTCAAGGTCGGCCCGCATAGCGCGGGGGCCGTGCCCGGGCCGGTGGGCTATGCGCGCGGCGGCACCGAGCCCACCATCACCGATGCGGAAATCACGCTGCAGCGCCTCAACCCGGTCGCGCTGCTCAAGGGCCGCATGCCGGTGGACCTGGCCGGTGCCCGCCGTGTGATTGCCGAGCAGGTAGCGGCGCCGCTGGGGATCCCGCTGGAAGACGCCGCCGAGGGCATCATCCGCATCGCCAACGCCAATATGAGCCGCGCCATCCGCGCCGTGTCCACCGAGCGCGGCTACGACCTGTCGCGGTTCGCGCTGTACGCCTATGGCGGTGCCGGTCCGCTGCACGCGGTGGAGGTGGCCGAGGAATGCGGCATTCCCGTGGTGATCGTGCCGCAAGAGCCTGGCACCATGTGTGCGCGCGGCATTCTGCTGACCGATATCTCGTTCGACTTCGTGCGCAGCGAGATCTCGCTGGCCGATGGCGCCGGCTGGGAAGGCGTGGTCAGTGCATTCACCCAGTTGCGCGGCGAGGCGCAGGCCTGGCTCGAGGCCGAGCATGTGGCGCCGGACAGCCAGCGCCTGCACTACGCTATCGACGCCCGCTACGATGGCCAGAACTTCGAGGTCCAGGTGCCGATGGAGGCCATCGACGGCGACAAGCTGGCGTCCTTCCTGGCGGCCTTCGAGGTCGAGCATGCGCGCGAGTACGGCTACCAGGTGCCGGGGCGCGCGGTGCAGATCATCAACTGCCGGGTGCAGGCGGTCGGCAAGGTCATCAAGGCCCCGCTCGCGCCGGCCCGCGCCGGCGGCACGCTGACGCAGGCGCTGCAGGGAGAACGCGAGGTCTACCACGGCCGCGCGCATGGCTGGCGCCTGACGCCGGTCTACGACCGAGACCAGCTTTGGGCGGGCCTGCGCATCGATGGCCCGGCAGTGATCGAGGAAATGAGCTCGACCACCGTGCTCGGCCCCACCCACCATGCCGAGGTCGACACCTATGGCAACCTCATCGTCACGGTAGCCGGCGGCCAGCGTGAGCCTGTCCCCACCATCAATGCAAGCCAGGAAACCCAGGAAGGCGAACATGTCCACTGAATCCACCCGCGCCGCAGCACCCAGCCAGGATGCACTCGCCGACCCTATCGAGATGGAAGTGTTCAGCAACCGGCTGCTGTCCATCACCGAGGACATGAACAATACGCTGGTGCGGGCCTCGTTCTCCACCAATATCAAGGAGCGCAAGGACTGCTCGGTGGCGCTGTTCGATGCCGCCGGGCGGCTAGTGGCCCAGGGCACGCAGATCCCGCTGCACCTAGGCTCGCTGAACGGCGCCATCGAGGCCGTACTGGCGCAGTTTCCCGCCTATACCATCCGCGACGGCGATGTCTTTATCTGCAATGACCCCTACTTGGCCAACGGCAGCCACCTGCCCGACATCAACATCGTCACGCCGGTATTCTGGGAAGGCACGCTGCGCTTCTTCACCGCTAATATCGCGCACCATTCCGATGTGGGCGGCGCGGTGCCGGGGTCCATCGCCGGCACGCTGCGCAGCATCTTCGAGGAAGGCGTGCGCATCCCGGCCTGCCGCATCGCGCGTAGTGGCGAGCTCAATGATGACCTGTTGCGCCTGGTCTGCAGCAATACCCGCGACCCCGAGGAGCGCATGCTGGACCTGCGCGTGCAGATGGCCACCAACGCGCGCGGCGCCGAGGCGGTGCGCGGGCTGCTGCGGCAGATGGGGCTCGAGGCGGTGCTCCGCTCGGTGGAAGACGTAATCCGCTATACCCGCCGCCGGCTGGCCAACCGCGTGGCCGAGCTGCGCGAGGGCAACTACACCTTCACCAGCTACCTGGACGACGACGGCATGGGTGGCGATCCGGTGCCCATCTGCGTTACCCTGACCGTGGCGGAAGGGAGGCTGCATTTCGACTTCACCGGCTCAGGCAAGCAGGCGCGCGGCGCCATGAACCTACCGATCAACGCCTTGCGCGCCACCGTGTACTACGCCGTCAAGGCGTTGCTGGACCCGGAACTCGTACCCAATGCCGGCATGTTCGACCCGATCACCATCAGCGCGCCGCGCGGCACCATCACCAATCCCGAGCCGCCCGCCGCGGTGGGTGCGCGCTCCATCACCGCCCAGAAGGTAGCGGGCGCCATCTTCGGCGCCTTCCGCGGCCTGCTGCCGGCGGAAAAGATCATGGCCTCGGGCAATGACTCATGCCCGGCCATCGTGTTCTCCGGGCGCCTGCGCCAGCGTGCAGGCGACTTTGTCTACCTGGAGACGATTGGCGGCGGCAGCGGCGCACGCTATGACGGCGACGGCATGGACGCGGTGCACGTGCATATGACCAACACGTCCAACCTACCGGTCGAAGCGCTGGAGAACGAGTATCCGCTGCGCATGGATGAGTACGCGATGATTGCCGACTCCGGCGGCGCCGGCCGCACGCGCGGGGGCTTGGGCATCGCCAAGCAGATCCGCGCGCTGGTGCCAGGCATTGTCTTTTCCGCGCGCTCGGACAGCCATACCGTAGGCGTGCCTGCTGGCGTGGACGGCGGACACGATGGCCGGCGCGCAAGGCTGGTACGGAACTCGGGCACGGCGCAGGAAAGCGAGCTGTTCTCCAAGACCGCCAATATCGCGCTGGAAGCCGGCGAAAGCGTGCGCATGGAGACGCCGGGCGGCGGCGGCTATGGCGATCCCGCGCAGCGTAGCGCGCAGGCGCTGGCGCAGGACCTGCGCGATGGCAAGGTGACGCCCGCCGCGGCGCGGGAAGCCTATCCCGGTTACGTCGACGCACAACCCTGAGGCACGAATGGGACACGCGGCGCAGTCGGACCTGCGCCGCGCGAGCCGAGCTTCATGCCACCACCAGGTGCGGTTCCAGCTGCGCGATCGCGAACGCGCGCGTGTGGGCGATAAACGATTTCAGCAATAGCGACGGCGGCCGCTGGGTTGAGAACAGCACGGAAAAATCCGTCGTCAACTGCGGTTCGAAGACGCGAAAGCAAATGCCGTTGCCGCGATACTCCAGCGCGGTGATCGGATCGATCAGCGCCACCCCCAGTCCCGCTTCCACGAACGCGCAGATGCTCCACGACACCTGCGTCTCCACCTGCAGCTGGCGCTCGATCCCATAGGAGGCGAACAGCGCATCAATCTGCAGGCGCGAATCCAGCGCGCGTGGATGCGATACGAATTTCTCCCCCGCCAGGTCGTGCGGCCGGATCACCGCTTCGCTGCATAGCCGATGCCCGACCGGCAGCGCGCACACCATCCGCGTGGAAATCAGCCGCTCACCATGCGTGCTGGGGTGGTTCATCGACAGGATCGCCAGCCCGACATCGCAGCGCTGCCCCACCACCATGTCCACCACGGTGCGGGATGAGTGCGTCAGCATGGAGATCTGCGTCTGACCGTGCTGCGTCAGGAACTCCGCGATGGCGCGCGGCAGGAAGGATAAGGCCAGCGCGGGCGCCGCGGCAATCTGCAACGAGCCGCGCTGCAACTCGCGGATGTCCTGCGCGGCCAGTGCGATGCGCTCCACCCCGACCAATGAGCGCTGCACTTCCTCATAGAGCACCTGCGCCTCGGCGGTCGGGTACAACCTGCCGCGCACACGTTCGAATAGCGCAAAGCCAACAGATTCTTCAAGGTCGGCAATGAGCCGGGTGGCGGCCGGCTGTGAGATATGCAGCATTTCTGCGGCGCGCGTCACCGTCTGGCAAAGCATGACGGCGCGGAAGGCTTCGAGTTGTCGGATCTTCATGTCTCAAGTCTATAACACCATGTTATGGATAAACCAAAAAAAAGAATTTTTCAAGCGTCGGCCGCCCCTCTAATCTATGCCAGGTAGCAATGATTCAAGCAGCTTATTGCCGAATTTTCTGTTGCGGTGCAACCATAACGTTTCTGCATTGATTTGGTGAGGCATCGCCCATTACTGGTGCACACGGAGGAAGGAAAAGATGAAGCAGCACATTGTGGCGGCGGCCATCCTGGCGGCATTCTCGGCATCGGCGGCCGTGGCGCAGCAGCCCACCTTGTATGTAGGCTCCTACGGTGGCTCGACCGAGAAACTGTTCAAGGAAAAGATCATCCCGGCCTTCGAGGCAAAGGAGAAGGTCAAGGTGGTGTACGTGTCCGGCAACTCCACCGACACGCTGGCCAAGCTGCAGGCCCAGAAGGGCAAGCAGGAGCTGGACGTGGTCCTGCTCGATGATGGTCCCATGTACCAGGCAGTGCAGTTCGGCTTCTGCGACACGCTGAAGGATGCGCCGGTGTACAAGGATCTGTATCCGCTTGCCCGCCTCACGGACAAGGCCACCGCCGTGGGCGTGGTGGCCACCGGCCTGGCCTACAACACCGAAGCCTTCAAGAAGGCGGGGCTGCCAAAGCCCGATTCCTGGGAAGCGCTGGCGGACAAGAAGCTGAAGCAGAAGATCGCCATCCCGCCCATCAGCAATACCTACGGCCTGCAAACGCTGGTGATGTTCGCCAAGCTGCGCAAGGGCAGCGAGCAGAGCATCGATCCCGGCTTCACCGCACTGACCAAGGAAGTGGGGCCCAACGTGCTGGCCTGGGAACCGTCGCCCGGCAAGATGACCGAACTCTTCCAGAATGGCGATATCTCGCTGGCCGTGTGGGGCAGCGGCCGCGTGCAGAGCCTGAAGGATACCGGCTTCCCGGTGGAGTTCGTCTACCCGAAGGAAGGCGCTCCCGCCTTGATGATCGCGGCCTGCCCGGTGGTGCAAAGCGATGTGCCCGCGCAGGCGCAGGCGCTGGTCCAATACCTGTTGACACCAGATGTGCAAGCCATGCTGGCGGACTCGCAGGGCTGGGGCCCGGTCAATGCCAAGACCGCGCTCGATGCCAAGGTATCGGCCAAGGTGCCCTATGGCAAGGCGCAGATCGACAAGCTGCTGCCGACCAACTGGACGCTCGTCAACGACAAGCGCGCCGAGTGGACCAACCGGTGGAACCGCACCGTGGAACGCTGAAACAGCGCCCTTTCCCGCAATTGCCACGATAGACGGAGCCTCTTGCGGGGGGCGCCGCGCCAACCACGAAAAGACCATGACGTTCCTCACCCTCAACAGTCTCGCAAAGGCCTATGGCGGCTTCCACGCCGTCGAAAACCTGAGCCTGGAAGTCAAGCGCGGCGAGTTCCTCTCCCTGCTTGGTCCATCCGGCTGCGGTAAGACGACCACCCTGCAGATGATCGCCGGCTTTGTGGAACCCACGCGTGGCAGCATCCTGCTCGATGGCCGGGACATCACCGCCCTGCGCCCGGAAAAACGTGGCATGGGCGTGGTGTTCCAGAGCTATGCGCTGTTCCCGCACATGACAGTAGCTGCCAATATCGGCTTTGGACTGGAGATGCGCGGCGTGGCCGGCGCCGATCGCAGCCGGCGCATTGACGAGACACTTGAGCTGGTGCGCCTTGGCGGCCTTGGCAAGCGCTATCCGCGAGAGCTGTCCGGCGGCCAACGCCAGCGCGTGGCGATCGCCCGCGCGCTGGCCATCCGGCCCGAGGTGCTGCTGCTCGACGAGCCGATGTCCAATCTCGATGCCAAGCTGCGCGAGGACATGCATATCGAGCTGCGGGCCATCCAGCGCCACCTCGGCATCACAACCATCCTGGTGACACACGACCAGGTCGAGGCCATGACCATGAGCGACCGCATCGCCGTGATGCATGGCGGGCACATCGTGCAGCTGGCCGCGCCGTTCGAGGCTTATGAACGACCGCAGTCCGCCTTTGCTTCCGGCTTCCTCGGGAAGACCAATGCCATCCGCGGCGTGGTGGAAAAGACCAATCCGCGCTGCTGCGAGGTGCGCCTGGGCGGTACGCTCGCGCATGTACCGCATGAAGGCCGCGAGGTTGGCAAGGACGTGCATGTCTATGTGCGGCCCGAGAAGATCCGCCTGGAACCGGCGGATGCCGGCGGCATCCCCGCCACGGTGCAGACGCGCCTGTTCCTCGGCAACCACTGGATGCTGGAAGTGCAAAGCGCGCTAGGGCTGCTGCGCGTCAGCCAGCCCAATCATGGCACCGCGCCACCCGAAGAGGGTTCGACGGTCAGCGTGCTGTGGTCGGACGATGACCTGCGCGTACTGACGGCGGAGCAACATCATGGCTGACACGACCGTCTCCACCCTGACCTCCGGCGCACCGGCCTTGCCCGCCAAGGCAGCCACCGCCAGCAACGATGCGCATACCGGCTCGGCGCCCTGGCTACTGTCGGCACCCGCGCTGCTGTTATTCGCCGCCATGCTGCTGGTGCCGCTGGCGCTTACCGCACTGCTGTCGTTCCATGTCTTCGACGGCACGCGTGGCGTGCTGCCCGACCTGACCGTGGCCAACTACCTGGAGGTACTGGGCGACAGCTACTACCACGAGATCTTCCTGCGCACAGCGGGCCTTGCACTGGCGGTAACCTTGCTGACCGTCGTCCTTGGCGTGCCCGAGACCATCATCCTGGCACGCATGCAGAGTCCTTGGCGCGCGTTGTTCCTAATCGTGATCCTGGGCCCGCTGCTGATCTCGGTGGTGGTGCGCACGCTTGGCTGGGCCATCCTGCTGGGCAACAACGGGCTGATCAACGAGGCCCTGCAATGGATGGGCATTGTCGACGAGCCGGTCAAGCTTGTCTTTACCATGACCGGCGTGGTGATCGCGCTCACCCACGTGTTGATCCCCTTCATGGTGATTTCCGTATGGGCCGCGCTGCAAAAACTCGACCCGCAGGTCGAGAACGCTGGCCTGGCCTTTGGGGCGTCGCCTTTCACCGTGTTCCGCCGCATCATCCTGCCGCAGATCCTGCCGGGCATCCTGTCCGGCGGCATCATCGTGTTCGCCCTGGCGGCATCGGCCTTCGCCACGCCGGCCATCCTGGGCGGGCGCCGTCTCAAGGTGGTGGCCACCGCAGCTTATGACGAGTTCCTCAACACGCTGAACTGGCCGCTCGGCGCGACTATCGCCGTGCTGCTGCTGATCGCCAACGTGATCATCATCGTGGGCTGCAACCGGCTGGTTGAGCGGCGTTTCCGCCAGGTGTTCGAAGGCTGAAGAGAGAACAAGAGAAGAAAATCATGCGCAAGAACGGACTGTTTTCCCTGCTCTACCACAGCCTCTTCATCGCCTTCATCGTGGCACCGCTGCTGGTGGTGGTGGCGGTCTCATTCACTGGCAAGGGCTATATCTCCCTGCCAACAGACGGCCTCTCGCTGCGCTGGTTCCGCGCCATTGGTGACGCCCACGAGATTGTCGACGCGTTCTGGCTGTCGCTATGGCTGGGGCTGGCTTCGGCCACCATCGCGGTGGCGCTGGCCGTACCGGGCGCGCTGGCGCTAACTCGCTATCGCTTTCCGGGGCGCGGCGTGCTGATGGGTTTTTTCATGTCGCCGCTGATGATCCCGCACGTAGTGCTTGGCGTGGCCTTCCTGCGCTTCTTCACCACGGTGGGTGTGAGCGGCTCGTTCTTCTGGCTGGCGCTGACGCACGTGGTGGTGGTGATGCCTTATGCGCTGCGCCTGGTACTGGCCGCCGCCACCGGACTGGACCACGACGCGGAACGGGCGGCGCTGTCGCTCGGCGCGAGCCGCTTCACGGCGTTCCGGCGGGTGGTGCTGCCACTGATCCTGCCGGGCGTGGCGGGTGGCTGGATGCTGGCCTTTATCCAGAGCTTCGACGAACTCACCATGACCGTGTTCGTCGCCACACCGGGCACCACCACGCTGCCGGTGGCCATGTACAACCAGATTGCCCAGACCATCGATCCGCTGGTGGCCTCGGTGTCCACGGTGCTGATCGTCGGCACACTGGTGCTGATGGTGCTGCTGGACCGCGTCGTCGGGCTCGACCGCGTGCTGATCGGAAAGAACTGAACGCCCGCGCCAGGCGTGTTTCGCAACCCACTCTCATCATGACCACAAGCGATCTTATTGTCATCGGCGGCGGCCTGGTCGGCACCGCCATCGCCTACGGCGCAGCCCGCAGCGGCGTGCGCGTGACCGTGCTGGACGAAGGCGACGATGCCTTCCGTGCCTCGCGCGGCAACTTCGGCCTGGTCTGGGTCCAGGGCAAGGGCTACGGCATGGCGCCCTATGCCAGCTGGACCATGGGCTCGGCGCGGCGATGGCCTGCGCTGGCCGCCGCGCTGCTGGAAGATACAGGCATCGATGTGCAACTCAAACAGCCTGGCGGTTTCCACCTTTGCTTTTCCGCCGAGGAGATGCAGACGCGCGAGGCGCGGCTGCAACGCATTCGCGACGACCTTGGCGGCGACTATCCGTTCGAGATGCTGGACCACGACATGCTGGGCGCGCGCCTGCCCGGCATCGGACCGGACGTGGCCGGCGCCAGCTACACGCCGATGGACGGCCACGCGAATCCTCTCAAGCTGCTACGTGCCTTGCACACGGCATGCCAGCAGCGTGGCGTACGGATACTGCCCCGCCACGGCGTAGGACAGATCGCACGCGATGGCGCGGGCTTTGTCGTGGAAGCCGGCGGTACGCGCTTTGCGGCGCCCCGCATTGTGCTGGCATCCGGCCTGGGCAATCGCGCGCTGGCCGGGCAGATCGGGCTGCATGCTCCGGTGGCGCCCAACCGCGGCCAGGTCCTGATCGGAGAGCGGGCCTCGCACTTCCTCGATCATCCCACCACCTATGTGCGGCAAACCGACGAGGGCACCATCCAGCTAGGCGACTCGATGGAAGACGTCGGGTTCGATGACGGCACAACGGTGGACGTGCTCGGCGCGATCGCCAGTCGCGGCGTGCGCAGTTTTCCCGCGCTGGCCAGTCTCAAGCTGGTGCGCGCCTGGGGTGCGCTGCGCGTGATGACCCCAGACGGTTTCCCGATCTACCAAGAGAGCGCCGCTTGCCCCGGCGCCTTTGTCACCACTTGCCACAGCGGCGTCACGCTAGCCGCCGCCCATGTCTTTCATGTAGCGCCGTGGGTCAGCGGCGGCGCCAGACCCGAGGGCATTGACGTATTCACCGGCGACCGCTTCCTCAATACCAACCAGGTTTTCCATCATGCCCACTGAAGCCCTGTTCCGCCCGCTTGCCAACGGCGCCGTCATGGTGACGATCGAATTCAACGGCCAGCCCCTGCGTGTGCCCTCCGGGCGCAGCGTGGCTGCCGCGCTGCTGGCCGGCGGCGTGACGCCCTTGCGCACCACCCCGGTCAGCGGTGCCCCGCGCGCGCCCTACTGCATGATGGGTGTGTGCTTCGAATGCCTGATGGAGATCGAGGGCCAGCCAAGCCGTCAGGCTTGCCTGGTGCAGGTGCGCGAAGGCATGACCGTGCGCAGCCAGCATGGCGCGCGCGACCTTGAGTTTGAGTTCGCAGCGCCGGTGGCCGCAACCGAGAAGGAGGCCGACCATGCCTGAGCAGCAATTCGATATTGCCATCATCGGCGCCGGGCCGGCCGGCATGGGCGCTGCCGTAGCTGCCGCCGCCCACGGCGCGCGCGTGGTGCTGCTGGACGAGCAGGAGGCCCCTGGCGGCCAGATCTATCGTGCCATCACGGCAGCCACGCCGGAGCGGCTGCGCATCCTCGGGCCGGACTACGCGGCCGGCGCCGCCCTGGCCGAGGCCTTCGCCGCCAGCGGCGCACAGCACATCACCGGCGCGGCGGTGTGGCAGGTCACGCGCGAGCGTGTCGTGCATTACCTGCGCGATGGCGGCGTGGCGAGCCTCCAGGCCGGGCAGGTCATCCTATGCACCGGAGCCATGGAGCGGCCCTTCCCGATTCCGGGCTGGACTCTGCCCGGCGTGATGACCGCGGGCGCAGCGCAAATCCTCCTCAAGAGTGCCGACCTCGCGCCCGTCGAGCCGGTGGTGCTGGCCGGGTGTGGCCCGCTGCTCTACCTGCTGGGGTGGCAGTATGTGCGCGCCGGGGTGCCGATCCGCGCCATCGTCGACACCACCGATGGCGCCGACTACCGCCGCGCGCTATCGCACCTGGGCGGCGCGCTGGCGGGCTGGCGCTACCTGAAAAAGGGCCTGGCGCTGATGCGCACGCTCAGGAAGAACGGCGTGCCCTTCTACAAAGGCGCCACCGGCCTGGCAGTCGAGGGCGACGATGCGGTGCGCGCGCTGCGCTTCACCAGCGGCGGGCGCGAACAGCGCATCGAGACCCGTACCGTGCTCCTCCACCAGGGCGTGGTACCCAATACGCAGTTCACCTGGGCGCTGCGTGCCGCGCATCGGTGGGACGATGTCCAATTGTGCTGGCAGCCGCAGGCGGACGAATGGGGTGCGCTCGACATTCCCGGCATCTATATCGCCGGCGATGGGCGCGGCATCGGCGGTGCGCTGGCAGCACGCCTGCAAGGCGAGCTGGCCGGGCTGGCCGCCGCGCATGCGGCAGGCCGCCTGGACGCCGCCGGGCGCGACCGCCACGCCGCGCCCGCCCTCGCGGCGCTGCGCTCGCACCTGCAGATCCGCCCCTTCCTCGATGCGCTGTATCGCCCCAAGGCCGCCAATCGCGTGCCGGCGGATGGGGTCGTCGTGTGTCGCTGCGAAGAGGTCACGGCCGGCGAGATCCGTGCGTTTGTCGAACTCGGCTGCGGTGGTCCCAACCAGACCAAGTCCTTCGGCCGTTGCGGCATGGGCCCGTGCCAGGGCCGGCTCTGCGGGCTGACCGTAACGGAGATCATCGCGCAGGCACGCGGCGTGCCGCCGCAGGAAGTGGGCTACTACCGCATCCGCCCGCCCATCAAGCCGATCACCCTTGGCGAGCTTGCCCGTGAAGCCTGATGCCAAACTAGGGGCTGATGTCATCGTCATCGGCGGTGGCCTGCAGGGGACTTCCAGCGCGCTGCAACTGGCGCGACGCGGCCTGCGGGTGACGCTGCTCGAAGCGGAATACTGCGGCCGGCACGCTTCCGGGGTGAATGCCGGTGGGGTCCGCACGCTGGGCCGGCATATGGCCGAGATCCCGCTCGCACTAGCCGCGCGCAAACTGTGGCACCGCCTGGCCGAGCTGACAGGCGACGATGCCGATTTCGTACCGAGCGGCCAGCTCAAGGTGGCGGAGAGCGAGGCCGAGCTGGAAGTGCTGCGTGGCCGCGTGGCGCAGTTGCAGGCGCTGGGATTCACGCACGAGGCGCTGGTGGACGCCCGCACCGTGCGCGAACTGGTGCCATCCATCGCGCCCCATGTCACCGGCGCGATCTGGGCGCACGAAGATGGCCATGCCCTGCCCTACCGCGCCGTGACGGGCTTCCGGCGCGCGGCCGAGCGTGCCGGCGTGGCGATCCACGAAGGCACGCCGGCGCTGCAGGTGGAGCGCACGGGAAACCACTGGCTAGTCCGCACCAAGCGCGGCACCTTCAGCGCCAGCCATCTCGTCAACACGGCGGGGGCATGGGCCGGCGAATTTGCGGCACAGGTCGGCGAGCCGGTGCCGGTGCAGGCCGGCGGCCTGATGCTGATGATCACTTACCGTGTTGCGCCTTTCGTCAAACCGGTATTGGGCGCCACTGGCCGGGCCCTGTCGTTCAAGCAGTTCGCCAACGGCACTGTGCTGATCGGTGGCGGACTGCGCTGCGAGGCGGATGCGAAAGCCCGCCACGGCGAAGTCGACATGCTCAAGCTGGCGACCAGCGCACAGACCGTTACCGCGCTGTTCCCCCACCTCGGCCCGCTTGCGATCAACCGCGCCTGGGCGGGCGTGGAAGCCTTCATGCCGGACGATATCCCCGTCATCAGCCGCAGCCGCACAGCGCCCGACCTGGTGCATGCATTCGGATTTTCCGCGCATGGATTTGAGCTGGGCCCCATCGTAGGCCAGATCGTTGCCGAACTGGTCACCGAGGGGCATGCCTCACTCCCTGTCGAAGCCTTCGCCATCGATCGCTTTGGCAAACCCCAGGGCACGCAGGCTGCAACCCAGCGCGATTAGGCCAATACCGTCTTCATCACCCTCCACCACACCACCCTCAACCAACCACCAACAGGAATCGCACATGAGCCAGATCCAGCGCTATCAATCCACCAAACGCCTGTCCCGCCTGGTCGTCCACAACGACATCGTCTACGTAGCCGGCGTCACCGCCGGGGACACCACCGCCGACATCGCCGGCCAGACCCGCGACGTGCTCGCGAAGATCGACGGCTATCTGGCCAGCGTCGGCGCCGACAAAGAGAAGCTGCTGTCGGTGCAGATCTGGCTGAAGGACATCGCCCGCGACTTTGACGGCATGAATGCCGCCTGGGAGGAATGGATCCCCGAGCACGCTGTCCCCACCCGCGCGACGTGCGAGGCCAAGCTGGCACGCCCCGAACTGCTGGTCGAAATCATCGTGACGGCGGCGCTCTAACCCAGGGGCGGGTGCATGGGCCGCCAGGCGCACATGCAAGAGGCGCTAACCGGGACGCTGGTTTTGTCGCAATAAGAGAGATCAGTCGACAAAAAACCGGCGGTGATGGTTGGCTTATGCGGCCAGGGAATAGAATTGCTGTGCTGCGGACGCAGTGGCCCCACCGGAACACTGCATCTGCCTCTTGGCGACCATATGCATCAACTCGATGCCGCCAAGGAGAATCCGCGCGCAGCGAAAAGCTTTGAAGCCAAGCATCGGTCGGGCGATGCGTTTGATCGCCCGATGGTCCTGCTCGACGATGTTGTTCAGGTACTTGGCCTGGCGTATGACGATGGGAGTTTCCCGTTCGGCATTGATGTCGCCCAGTGCCGCCAGGTTGGCCGGGCTGCCGTCGATGGTCACCGAATCGGGTTCGCCGTTGTGGTCGACGGACTTCTCGAAAAAGCGCCGTGCCGCAGCCTTGTCGCGCTGGGCGCGTAGCAGGAAGTCAATGGTATTGCCGGCCCTGTCCACCGCCCGATACAAATATTTCCACTGACCGCGTACCAGGATGTAGGTCTCGTCCACGCGCCAGCTTTTTCCCACAGGGCGCTTGCGACGACGAAACACCTTGTGCAGCGCCGGCAGTAGCTTGAGCGCCCAGCGATGGACGGTTGAGTGATCGACTGAGATACCACGCTCGGCCATCATCTGCTCCAGATGGCGCAGGCTCAGCGGATAAGCGACGTACCAACGCACGCAGGTCAGCATCACGTCCAGCGGGTAGTGCAGACGCTTCAATACATTTGCAACTTCGGGGTTCATGACCGTTGCCCACACGTGCTGAATTCGACACCGGTACATTCTACCGGAGGCTTACTGCGACAAAGCCTTCGCTGGCGTCACACCAATAAGCGCGCCGCTTCCGCCAAGGATGCGGCGCGCTTTTCGCATGTGGCCTTGCATCACCTAATCGCCGAAGGGGCATGATGAGGCACGCGGCAGAGCAAACAGCCCTGCTCTCCGAGCCAGCTCGACTGGTGGCGAGCGGCCAGAAATACGGGAAGAAGCCGCCAGCGATGAAGGCCCGTGGCCCCCTTGGACGATACTCCGACCAACGAACAGAACAGACCGTGCAACCCTTGCCGCAAGCCAGGGCGCCTGCTGAAGTCGACCTCCCCAACTCTTGCACGCTCTCTCGCCGCGTTAATCTCAAGATGTACGTCAACCAGAACCAGGTCCCCCATCTTGCGAGTTTCAAGGTCGTGCAGCCCCCCAAAACGCCCGGTACGTTCAGCATCGCGCTCCGAATCGCTTCGACGCTCTCCTCATCGACTGCGCGGCCCATCAGAACATGCAGTGCGTCCCAGGCATCGACTTCATCACGATCCTGCATACCTTTTGGGGGCAGAACCTGAAGCGCCATCCGCACGTGCATTGCGCGGCCCCCGAAGAGACTTCCCGCGAAATGGACAACTACCGTGACCGTTACCAGCGACTCACTGGCAGGTCGTTATGCGATTGCCCGTCTGCGCCAACGACCACATGGTATGCATTGAAAAGCTCCTGCTGGGTGCACTTCCGCGTGTACCACCCCGCAGCCACGATGTTCACTGATCCGTTGGCATTACCCTCGACCACGTTTCCATCCATTCCTGCTGGCAACGAGCCCGGGCTTGCGCCATCCAGTCCTTTCCGGATGCAAATGTTCCGGAAGCTGCCCAATTTATCTCGGCATGTCGACGCTCGCGCCGCCATCGCACGATAACCATTCGTCACTTCATCGTAGTCCCGTGAGGTTTGCGCATGTGGCGTGTGCGGATCATCGCGGCGACCCTTCAATGCCAATAGACTCTACCGCACCATGGAACGATTTAGCACAAACGGTCTTTTAGTTACCGGTCGCCGCCGGCTTTCCCCAATCGCTGTTCATACGCACGCGGCCGCGACCGCTAACCCGAAAACCCTTGGCCGACCCGAGCGCGTCGTCCCACGGCATGAACGAAGGTGCGTCCGCCAATCTTCCACGCACCATGTCTTGCTTCAGGGCCACGCATGCCCTAAGTTGACATGTATCAACTTTTCCCGGCCGCGGAGGCGCATATTGTGCATTGCCGCACGACGGCGCGCGGCGCCTGGCGTGGGCATCATGGTGAAATCGACAGCAAGGGCACGGGCGGCTTGAGGAAGATCGCATGACCGGAGCAAGCAAAGGAGCAGTGGCGCATCGCCGGACGGCCATGCCGGCACGATTGGGGGCCACGTGCCCGCATGGACCGGTTCCGCCCGCACAAGGTGGCCGCCGGTGAGCCCGAGCCGGGGCGTGGTTGCCGCAGTGCGAGGCAGCGTCGTCGACGTGCGCTTTGAGGCAGGGCTGCCGCCGATTCGCACCTTGCTGCATACCGGCTTGGATGGCCGGATCGCCATCGAAGTCCTGGCGCAGCGCGATGCGCAGCATGTGCGCTGCATCGCGCTGACCTCCACCCAGGGGCTGGCGCGAGGCATGGCGGTGCAGGACACCGGTGGGCCATTGCAGGCGCCGGTGGGCGCCAGCATCCTGTCGCGCATGTTCGACGTGTTCGGCCAGCCCATCGACCGGCTGCCGGCACCGCAGCATATCCAGTGGCGCTCGGTGCACCGGGCGCCGCCGCCCTTGTCCCAGCGCTCCACGCAATCGATGGTATTCGAGACCGGCATCAAGGCTATCGACGTGCTGCTGCCGCTGGAAACCGGAGGCAAGGCAGGCCTGTTTGGCGGCGCGGGCGTCGGCAAGACGGTGCTACTCACCGAACTGATCCACAATATGATCGGGCATCACCGGGGCGTGAGTATCTTCTGCGGCATCGGCGAGCGCTGCCGCGAGGGCGAGGAGCTTTACCACGACATGCGCGAGGCAGGCGTCCTGCAGGACATGGTCATGGTCTTCGGCCAGATGAACGAGCCGCCCGGCGCGCGCTTCCGGGTTGGCCATGCGGCGCTGACGATGGCCGAGTACTTCCGCGACGATGAGCACCGCGACGTCCTGCTGCTGATCGACAATATCTTCCGCTTTATCCAGGCCGGATCGGAGGTGTCGGGCCTGATGGGGCAGATGCCGTCGCGGCTGGGCTACCAGCCGACCATGGGCACGGAACTGTCCGGGCTGGAGGAGCGCATTGCCAACACCGACACCGGCGCCATCACCTCGATCCAGGCGGTGTACGTGCCTGCGGACGATTTCACCGACCCGGCGGCGGTGCATACCTTCTCGCACCTGTCGGCGTCCATCGTGTTGTCGCGCAAGCGCGCGAGCGAGGGCCTCTACCCGGCAGTCGACCCGCTGCAATCGAATTCCAGGATGGCCACGCCCGGCATCGTCGGCGCGCACCACTATCGACTGGCGCAGGATATCCGGCGCACGCTGGCGCAGTACGCGGAACTCAAGGACATCATCGCCATGCTGGGGCTGGAGCAGCTCTCGCCCGCCGACCGCGACGTCGTCGCCCGGGCCCGCCGCCTGGAGCGTTTCCTGACCCAGCCGTTCTTCACCACGGAACAGTTCACCGGCATCAAGGGCAGAACGGTCAGCCTGGCGGATTCGCTCGACGGGTGCGAGCGAATCCTGCGTGACGAGTTCAGGGACTACCCCGAAAGCGCGCTCTACATGATCGGGCCGATAGCCGAAGCGAGGGGCAAGCCCGCGCCCGTGGCGCCAAGACCAGCAGAGGAGAGCCATGCCGCCGGATCGCATGCTTCTTGAAATACTGCTGCCCTTCCGGATCTTCCTGAGCAAGCGCGATGTGTCGCGCATCGTGGCGGAGACCGCCGGGGGGGCGTTCGGCATGCTGCCGCATCGCCTCGATTGCGTCGCGGCGCTCGCGCCCGGCATCCTGACCTTCGAAACGCCGGCCGATGGCGAAGTGTTTATCGCGGTCGATGAGGGCGTGCTGGTCAAGACGGGCCTCGATGTGCGCGTGTCGGTGCGCCGCGCCATGGCCGGCGCCGACCTGGCTACGCTGCGCGACACCGTGGAGCGTGAGTTCCTGGCCCAGGACGAACAGGCGCGCAGCCTGCGCAAGGTCATGGCCAAGCTGGAGACGGGCTTTCTTTCCCGCTTCGTCAAGCTTCACAAGACTTCGCCATGATCGAGCCACCGCCCGGCGGAGCGCCGAAGCCCGAGCCCACGCTGGCAGGCAAAGTGGGCGCCAAGGCGCAGCGCAAGCTCAGGGCGCGGCGCCAGGGCGTGCCGGGGGTCTGGTTCGGGCTGGGCATGATGGGGCTGGTCGGCTGGTCGGTGGTGGTGCCGACGCTGCTCGGCGCGGCGCTCGGCATCTGGCTGGACAAGCACCATCCAGGCCGGCACTCGTGGACCTTGGCGCTGCTGGTGGCCGGCCTGGTGCTCGGCTGCTTCAATGCGTGGCACTGGGTCGCCAAGGAGGACCGCGCCATGCGGCAGGACGAGGAGGAGAAAGACGATGCGGATACATGACGTGGCGGCATTGCTGCTTGCGGCCCTCGCAGGCGGCGCACTCGGTGGCTTCTTTTTCGGCGGCCTGTGGTGGACGGTCCGCCGGACGCTTTCATCCGGGCAGTCGGCCCTGTGGCTGCTGGGCAGCCTGGTGCTGCGCATGGGCGTCACGCTGCTCGGCTTCTACGCCGTCGGCGCAGGGCAATGGGAGCGGATGGCTGCCTGCCTGGCTGGCTTTGCAGTCGCGCGCCTGGCGGTGACATGGATGACGGGGCGATGGGCTGACCGCCAAACGCCGGCGCCTCGGGAGACGGGCCATGCGCCTCAGCCCTGACCAGTGGATCTTCTGGCAGCACGGCTTCGTCAAGCTCAACGGCACGATCCTCTTCACCTGGGTGCTGATGGGCGTGCTGACCCTGGGCTCCTGGCTGGTCACGCGCCGGCTCTCATCCGGCCACCGCCGCTCGCGCTGGCAGAATTTGCTTGAAATCATCGTGACCGGGATCGAGCAGCAGATCACGGAAGTCGGCCTTCGCCAGCCGCGCAAGTACCTCGGTTTCCTGGGCACCCTGTTCCTGTTCGTCGCCGCGGCAAGCCTCTTCACCATCGTTCCCGGCTACGAGCCGCCCACCGGATCGCTGTCGACCACGCTGGCGCTGGCGTTGTGCGTGTTCGTGGCGGTGCCGCTGTACGGCATCCGCGACCAGGGGCTGCGCGGCTACCTGAAGTCCTACCTAGAGCCGACCGTGATGATGCTGCCGTTCAACATCATCAGCGAACTGTCGCGCACGCTGGCGCTGGCCGTCCGCCTGTTCGGCAATATGATGAGCGGGGCGATGATCATCGCCATCCTGCTGACGATCACGCCGTTCCTGTTTCCCATCGTGATGACCGCGCTCGGCCTGCTTACGGGCATGGTGCAGGCCTATATCTTCAGCATCCTGGCCGCGGTATATCTTGCCGCGGCCACGCATAGCGGCAAGGCGGAGCCAGGCCTGCCGATCAAAAAGACACCCTGAGCCCGACCAAGGAACCATACCATGGACAGCCTGACAATCATCGCGGTGGCATCGATCGCCATGGCCGGCCTCTGTACGGGCTTCGGCTGCATGGGGCCCGCGCTCGCGGAAGGCCGGGCGGTAGCGACGGCGCTGACGTCGCTGGCGCAGCAGCCCGATGCATCGGCCACGATCACGCGCACGCTCTTCGTCGGCCTGGCGATGATCGAGTCGACGGCAATCTACTGCTTTGTCGTCTCGATGATCCTGATCTTTGCCAACCCCTTCTGGAACGCCGCCATCGCCCGCGCGGTGGCCAGGTAAGCCATGCTGATCGACTGGTTCACCGTTGGTGCGCAGGCGCTCAACTTCGTCATCCTCATCTGGCTGCTGAAGCGCTTTCTTTACCAGCCCGTGCTTGACGCCATCGACGCCCGCGAGGACAGGATCGCCAGGCAGATCGCCGATGCCAGCGCCAGGGAGGCCGAGGCGCGCCAGCAAGGCGAGGTGTTCCAGCAAAAGACGGATGCGTTCGAGCGGGAGCGCGCCGCGCTGCTGGCACAGGCGGCTGGCGATGCCGAGACACAGCGCCTGCAATTGCTGGAAGCCGCGCGCAAGGCAGCGGACGAGCTTGCCACGAAACGGCAGGACGCGCTGCGCAGCGAAGCCGGGCAACTGACGCAGGCGCTCGGCGACCTGGCGCGGCGCGAGGTGTTTGCCGTCGCGCGCCGGGCGCTCGCGGACCTTGCCTCGGCGAGTCTCGAAGAGCGCGTGACCGACGTCTTCATCCGCCGCCTGCGTGCACTCGACGAGCCGGCGAGAGCCTGTCTTGCGACCGCGCTCAGGCAGCCGGCGGCGCACGCGGTGGTACGCAGTGCGTTCGAGCTGCCTGCCGCACAGCGCGCCGCCATCCAGGGGGCGACGGATGAAATCCTTGGCACCATCATCCCCTTGCAATTCGACACGGCTCCGGAACTGGTAAGCGGCGTCGAACTGATCGTCGGCGGCCAGAAGCTGGCCTGGAGCATCGATCGCTATCTCGACTCGCTGGAGCATGCTGTAAGCGAATTGCTGAGCCCGGAGAACGAGGCGACGCATGCCGGGCCCGAGCCCACTCCCGTGCCGAAGCCCGGGGCCAGCCAACCATGAATTTCGCGCTTACCCCGCCGCAAACCGCTATCGAAAGGGCGTTCGCCGCCATGGGCGAGGCGCGTAGCCGGTTCGTGCCGGTACTGGCGGCGCAGGAGGTGGGCACGATCGTCAGCGTGGCCACAGGCGTCGCACAGGTCTCTGGTTTGCCGGGCATCGGCTACGACGAACTGGTGCGCTTTCCCGGTGACGTATACGGCATCGCGTTCAATGTCGATGAAGACGAGGTTGGAGTGGTGCTGCTCGACGACTACTGGCGGTTGCGGGCCGGCGACCAGGTCGAGCGCACGGGCCGCGTGATGGACGTGGCCGTGGGCAAGACGCTGCTGGGGCGCGTGATCGATCCGCTTGGCCGGCCGCTCGATGGCCTTGGACCGCTCGCGGCCAGCGCGCGGTTGCCGATCGAGCGCACGGCCGCGCCCATCATGGAGCGCGCGGCGGTCACGGTGCCGCTGCAGACCGGCGTGAAAGTCATCGACGCGCTGATCCCCATCGGGCGGGGCCAGCGCGAGCTGATCCTGGGGGACCGCCAGACCGGAAAGACCGCCATCGCCATCGATACCATCCTGAACCAGTTCAGCCAGGACGTCGTTTGCGTGTATTGCGCCATCGGCCAGCGCGCCTCCGCCGTCGCCAAGGCGGTGGCGACCCTGCGCGCCAAGGGGGCAATGGACTATACCGTCGTGGTTGTCACCGAAGGCAACCAGCCGCCGGGGCTGGCCTATATTGCGCCGTATGCCGCCACCAGCATCGCCGAACACTTCATGGAGGCCGGGTGGGATGTGCTGATCGTCTATGACGACCTCACCCAGCACGCCCGCGCCTACCGCGAGCTATCGCTGTTGCTGCGCCGCCCGCCTGGCCGCGAGGCTTTCCCCGGCGATATCTTTTATATCCATTCGCGCCTGCTGGAGCGGGCCACGCACCTCGCCGCCGAGCGCGGCGGCGGATCGCTCACGGCGCTGCCGATCATAGAGACCGAGGCGCAGGACATGTCGGCCTACATCCCGACCAACCTGATCTCGATCACCGACGGCCAAGTCTATTTGTCGCCCACGCTGTTCGAGCTTGGCGTGCTGCCCGCGGTGGATGTCGGTCAGTCGGTGTCGCGCGTGGGCGGCAAGGCGCAGCGGGGCAGCTTTCGTGCCGTCGCGGGCGACCTCAAGCTCGCCTACGCGCAGTTCGAGGAACTCGAGACGTTCTCTCGTTTCGGCGCCCGGCTCGATGACGACAGCCGCCAGTCCATCGCGCACGGGCAGCGCATTCGTGCCTGCCTCATGCAGCCCGAATCGGACCCTGTCCCGGTGCCCGCGCAGATCGCCATCCTGACCGCCCTGACCGCGCGCCTCTTCGATACCGTGCCGCTTGACCGGATGCAGGATGCCCAGCGCGCCGTGCGCGCGGCGGCAACCAGCATCCCGCCGGCGTTATCCGCCCGCTTCGAAGCCGCGGGCAAGCCGGACGAGGGGGACAGCCAGATTGTCGCCGCGATCGCCCGCGCCGCCCTTTCGCAGTTCCAGTCCGGCCCGGATGCCGGGGCCGGGCTCGAAACGCAAGCATATTCGCCGGCAGGAGGGCGGAGGCCATGAGTGACTCGGCTGCCACGCTGCAGCACCAGATCGGCAGTGCCACGGACCTGCAAGCCGTGGTTCGCACCATGCGCGCGCTGGCGGCGTCCAGCATCAGCCAGTATGAACAGTCCGTGCTGGCGCTTGCCGACTACCGCAGCGCGGTGAGCCTGGGCCTTTGGGCATGCCTGCGGACGGTGGAGCCCGCCGGCTTCACGCCGCAGCAGGGCACGGCTGGCGCAGCGGGAGCGGTCGGCGCCATCGTGTTCGGCTCCGACCAGGGGCTAGTGGGCCAGTTCAACGAGGTGATCGTCGATCATGCGCTCAAAGCGCTCCTGGCCATGCCAGGGAGACCAGAGGTCTGGGCCGTCGGCGAGCGCGTGCGGGCAGGCCTGGCGGATGCCGATGTGACCGTGGCCGGCACTTATGCGGTACCTAGCTCGGTCGAGGCCATCGCTCCGCTGGTCGACCGGATCCAGTTCGATACGGAGACGCACCCGAGCCAGGCCACGCAACCCCGCATCCACGTTTTCTATAACCAGCCAAGGCCGGGCGCCCTCTACCAGCCGGTGGAGCAGCGCCTGTTACCGCTGGACGCGCAATGGCTGGCCGTGTTGCTGGCACAGCGCTGGCCAACGCCGAATCCGCCGGAAGTAATCGGCGGCGACACCACCACGATGTGCGCGCTGATCCGCGAGCATCTCTTTATCTCGCTGTTCAGCGCCTGCGCCGAATCACTGGCGAGCGAGAACGCCAGCCGCCTGGCGGCGATGGAGCGGGCCGACAAGAACATCGACGAACTGCTCACCAGCCTTCGCGGCCGGTTTCACAGCGAGCGGCAAAACGCCATCGACGAGGAACTGTTCGATGTGACGGCGGGATACGAGGCGTTGTCGGAGCATGATCCGGTCGACGGCCGCCGCGAGTAATGCTAATGTTGACGATCAGACTAGCGTGCCACCTGTCTTGGCAATGTCCGCGCGCGCAATCTGCGGCGTTGATGACGGGGCGTGCCATCAGCGCCCATTCATGGGTTCTGGCATGAATCAAGTATGTAGCTCTCAATGAGTTGCCCGGATCCGGAGCAAGGCGTAGCTTCATGCGGCCATATCCGCCCGAATTGATGGACGCGGCGCCGGCGCTGCTGGCCCCGGGGACAAAGGCGGACGCATAGCCTGCTGTAGGAGAACTTGCTACCACCATACGGTAGAGGATTTCAATAGCCACATCATCAGGACGCAGTTCGCGGCGCTCGATAGTGTGCGGTTCCATGGGAGAGCACGCGGCTTTTCCCCATGGCTGCGTCGCGCCCACGCCATCCCGCAGTGCTACCGGTTCAGGCGTGAGGCGGATTGCCTGTGATTGATCGACGCCACTGCAATCGTTGCGATCACGGCTGGAATCGCCATGGCGATAAAGTTGTGTCGTAAAGGCAGCGCCATGCCCACCAGGGCGCCGATCACAATTGGCGCAAGAATCGCGCCACCACGTCCCACGCCGGAAGCCCAGCCGATGCCGGTGGAGCGAATGCTCATCGGATAGTACTGTCCGGCATAGGCATAGCCCACGATCTGCGTGCCAATAGTGCAGCCTCCTGCAATGGCGACCAGCACGTAGGCCAGGCCGGTGGACGGCAGGTAGCCAAGCAAGACAATCGACACTCCGGCGAGCACATACATGCCCATTAGCACATGCTTGATATGGAAGCGGTCTGCCAGCCAGCCACCTGAGATCGCGCCGATCATTGCGCCTAGGTTCAGTACCAGCACGAACGTCAGCGCGGATCCCAGGCTGTAGCCAGCCGAGGCCATCAGCTTGGTCAACCAGGAACTGAGCCCATAGACCATAAACAAACACATGAAAGAGGAAATCCAGAACATGATGGTGCTGAAGCCTCGTCCTTCCGCAAACAGCTTGCTCAAGGGTGCTTCGGCACCAGCTTCCGCTGCCCCCAGCACGAACCGATCATCCGGACCGGGAACGCGGCCGGGCTGGATCCGGCTGACCATGTCGCGGATGGTGCCGGCTTCGCCCTGCCTCAGCAGGAACGGCATCGATTCCGGCAACCAACGGAGAATGCATGGGATCAACACCAGCGGCAGGCACGCCGCGATATAGACAGATTGCCAGCCATGGCGCTCCAGCAGCCCTTTTCCGGTCATTGCGGCCACCATGCCGCCAACCGAGAACCCCGTGAACATCAGCGTGACCAGCGTAGTGCGCAGGCGGCGCGGCGAATACTCTGTCACATGCGCGGCAACGACTGGCGTCACCCCTCCGATGCCGACTCCGGCCAGGAACCGCATCACGCTGAACGTGACCGGATCGTTGGTAAATCCGGCCGCCGTGGTAAAGCCGCTGAAGAGGAGGATACAGATCGCAAAGGCCCTGCGACGTCCGATACGGTCGGCAACGGTGCCGAGAAAAATCGCACCGAACATCATCCCAAAGAATGCCGAGCTGACCATGAAGCCAGCACTGGTCGGGGACACGCCCATATCCTTCATGATGAACGGCAAGGCAACCCCTGTGATGGCAAGGTCATAGCCATCGACGACGGTAACAAACGCGCACCAGAACAGCAGCACAGCATGAAAACGCCCGAGCCGCGCTTCATCTGTCACCGCGCGCAAATCAATTTGACGCATGAGGTAGTCTCCTTATTTCTTTAGGGGCCTGCGCAACGTTCCGGTCGGCGATGCCAACTCGCCTCGTCGTGCAATGGAGTGCTCACTATTGCCGAGCAGCTATCGGGGGCCTAGCGTGAGCAACAGAGTTTTCCGTACTTCGGAAATTCCATCAGCTGTGGTGATGAATGCGCCCCATACCTTAGCGGACAAGCCCCCGCACGGTGTCGGCGATTGGCCCGTGCGCGCTTATGCCGCCAGCGACAGGATGGAGCCCGGACGTTGCCCGCATCCTGGCATCGCTCGAGGCGGATATCGAAGGCGTGCGCGCCCGCATCATGGATAAGGACAACCACCCGGCGTGGCGGATCGCGCGTATTGAAGACGTCAGCCGCAAGGACATTGCGCGCATGTTCGCCAGCCCGGGGGCCGCCGAAGAGCATCCGCTGCGCCACCTGCGGGACTAGGGCACTAGCGCGTGCAGGCGGCCATTTCCAAAGTACGGATAGCTTGGACGCGTCCCGTTGCAGGGGGACTGGCGACTGGGTCTAATCCAGAGAAGCGGTTCACCACCGCGCGCAAGATTCCACAAGGAGACACGTCGTGACCGATACCACCGGACTCAAAGCCAGATTCCAGCAATTGCACGGCTACTGGAACAGCGAGCTCGCCCTCGCACTGCAGGAAGACCCGGCGTTCTTCGGCAACTACCTGAGCATGGCCGAGGTTGCCCTTGGTGCCGGGCATCTGGAACCGAAGCTCTGCGACTTTGTCCTGATCGCGGCGAATGCCAGCGTGACGCACCTGAACTCGGAAGCCGTCGCGCACCACATCCAGGCTGCCGTGGACCATGGCGCCACTCGGCAGGAACTCAGGGAGGTGCTGCAAATCGCGTCGGTCCTGAGCATTCACGCCTACATGGTGGGCGTGCCCGTGCTGCTGGAGGAGCTTGTCGCTGCAGGAAAATCGCTCGATGCCGCCTTTCCGCTGGACGACAAATTCGCCGGCGTTAAGAAGCAGTTCACCGAGCAGCGCGGCTACTGGAGCGATGAGTTGCAGGCGATGGTGCGCAGTTCCCCCGCGTTCTTCGAGGGTTACACCGCGTTCTCTTCCGCACCGTGGAAGTCCGGCGCGCTGCCTCCCGTGGTCAAGGAGCTGCTATACGTGGCTATCGACGTGTCGACTACCCATTTATTCGAACCAGGCGTTCGCATCCACACCCGCAATGCGCTGCGCTATGGCGCAACGCCAGCGCAACTCCTGCAGGTGATGCAGATCGTCAGCTGCGTGGGCATGCAGAGTTTCCTGCTGGGCGCGCCGCACTTGCGGGCCGGCGCTGCATGACCACGTTGCCGTACTGTGGATGCGGCCGCACCCACGGCCTCAGCGCTAAGGCTCGGTGTTGACATCGCGCAGCAGCACCATCAGGTCGACTGCCGCGTCCTTGAGTTCCGGGACAATGCGGTTCCTGATGGCGTCGACATCCGGCCTCAGGTCGACCGCACCACAGTTCAACGACATCAGCGTCGCGTTGCGACCCACACGGATCGGCAATGCGATGCCATAGGCGTCACGCTGGTACTCGCCCAGCGACATGCAGACGCCGTTCGAGCGCAGGTCCGTGAACGCGGATTCGATGCCCATCCTCACCTGCCCGGCCTGCGGGCCGGCCGCCTCCATCAGCGAGGCGATGTAGTGGCGCTGCAAGTCCGGCGGCAGCCCCCACAACCATGCCCGCCCGATCGCCGTCACGCCCATCGGGAGCAGCGAGCCGACGCCGAGGCGCAGCGTGGAAATCCGTGCACTCGTCCGACAGGCGATATAGAGCATGTCCAGGTGGTCGGGTACCGCGAGCGCCACGGAAACGTTGAGCCGGTCGGCCAGTTGTTGCATGAAGGGATGGACAAGCCGCGTGACCGGGTTCGTTTCCAGATAGGCGTGCCCGACCCCGAGTGGGCCGCCGGCCAGTTCGAACTCGACGCCACGCGCGACCCGGCGGATAAAGCCGATGCGGATCAGCGTGGTGGTCAGGCGTGACACGCTTGCCCTCGACAAGCCCGTCCGCCGGGCCAGCTCGCCGTTGGTCAAGGGCGCGCGCTCGCCACGGAACGCGCGCAGCACCTGGAGCCCACGCTCCAGCGTCATGGTGACCTGTGGGGAATCAGACATTATTTCCTCGAACTCCTGATGCTCCGGCTTACGGTGCAAGGAAAAGCCGAAACAGTGATACAACCGCGTCTCACTCAATCCAGGGGCGCGAGCCGCTCTTCCAACGTTCTGGCCACGGCGACGAGCTGCGGCCCCAGCTCGCGCTCGACACGGGAGCGTGCCATCCGCGCGGCCCGGCCGACGCAGGCCAGCACCAGCGGCGGATGCTCGGGAATGTGCACTGGCGCGGCAACGCAGGCCAGCTCCGGCTCCCACTCGCCGAGCAGCATGCAGAAACCCAGTTCATGCACCTGCGAGATCTTCTGGGCCATCTGGCGCCGCAGCGCAGGCCACTTGCGGCCCGCCTTGCGCTCGACGCTATCCTGCAGGTAGCTGCGTTCCAGTTGCGGCAGCGCCGCCAACAGCGCCGATCCCATCAGCGACGACGCAATCCGCATCCGCGTACCGGGCGGCAGCCTCAGATCCAGCACCGATTGGCTGCTCACGCGGGTCTCCAGCACTATCACATCGAGCCGGTCGCGTGTGCCGAGCAGCACGTAGGTATTGGTGGCTTCTGCCAGCTTCGCCATCTCTGCACCGGCGATCCGCTGGGTGCAGGCATTGACGATGGCAGCGTATCCAAGCGACAAAGACGCGGCGGCCAGGCGGTACTTGCGGTGCGCCTTGTCGTGGCGCAGGTAGCCCAGAGCGACCAGGGACTGGAGCAGCCGCGTCACCGTAGGCGCCGGCAGGCCAGTCTCCAGCGCGATCTCGGTATTGCCCATCCAGACCTGGTCCGGCCGGAAGGTCGCCGTCACCGACAAGCCGCGCGCCAGCGGCGTGACCATCGCACCTTTGTCCGATTCCTCAGACGCGCCCGGCCTTGCCCGCGCCATTCCCGTGCCGTATTCATGACTTGCCGGACTCCCGCCGACCTGCTGGAACATTGGCATCTCCTGATGGTTTGCGTGGGAATCCGGCCAACGGCCGGCTAGAGCGCCTTCGCGCGGACCAGCGTCTTGTTCTGCTGCTCCACGAATTTCAGGATCGAAGTGAAGTCCTGCGCCCCCAGTCCGGCCTCAAGCGCGGCGTGCCATGCAGCACGGGCCTCCGCAATCACCGGCATGACGGCTTCCAGCCCGCTGGCCTCGGACAGGCCAAGCGCCATGTCCTTGTCGAGAATGGTCAAGGCAGCACCATAGTCAAAGGTACCTGCAATGCCGCGGCGCAGGATCTCGCACGCGGCAAAGCTCTGCCCGGTGCCGCTTTGCAGGACACCGAGCATGGCCCCGGCATCCAGGCCCGCTTTGGCGCCGAAGCTCAGGCCTTCGGCCGCCACCACCAGGTTGGCGCCCATGATGATGTTGTTCACCACCTTCATTACCTGCGCCATGCCTGGCCGGTCTCCCAGCACATGGATCTCCTTGCCCATCAGCGTGAGCAGCGGCCGCACCTGCTCGACGCTAGCCGGCCGGCCCGCTACCAGCATCGTCAACCGCCCTGCCCGCGCCACCGGCGCGCCGCCCGTCACCGGCGCGTCCAGCGCTTCGATGCCGCGCGACTGCAGGCAGGCGGCGATCTCCTCCATGGCCTCGCGGCCTACCGTCGACATGTCTGCGTACAACTTGATCGCCCGGCCGTGGACGACGCCATCCTGGCCCAGTGCGACGTCAAGCGATACCTTCATGCTGGGCAGGCATGCGAAGACCACGGAGGCAGCGTCGGCGACAGCGCGTGCGGAATCATGCGCGATTGCGCCTGCGCGTACGAAGCGCTCCATCGCACCGGGGGCTGGGTCGTGCACATGCAGTTGGAAGGGCTGGCCCAGCAGCCGTTCGGCGATGGGCCCGCCCATTTGGCCGAGGCCGAGGAAGCCAATGTTGGTGGTGTCGGTCATGCGAGAGAACTCCGAGGTTAAGCGGGAATTGGGGACGCCTCCGGCCGTCGGTCCGTCAGCCGTCCATCAGTCGCCGGATCCATGCGCCGGTACGGGCCAGCGCCGCTTTCGCCTGGGTCGACAGTGCCGCCATGCGGAAGAACCCATGGATCAGGCCCGAGTGCCGCCAGAGAGTGACGGGTACACCGGCGTCGAGCAGCCGGTGCGCGTAGGCCTCGCCTTCGTCGCGCAGCGGGTCGAACTCCGCGCTGAGCACCAGCGCCGGCGGCAGCCCCGACAGGTCGCCGGCGCGCAGCGGTGAGGCGTGCGGGTGCGCTGCGTCTTCGGCATGCGCCAGGTAGTCGTCCCAGAACCGGATCATGGCCGCGCGCGTGAGCGAATAACCTGCCTGGTTCTGGATGTACGACCCGGTAGGCGGCGTGTGATAGTCCGTCACGGGATATACCAGCACCTGGCCGATCACCGCAGGACCGCCTTCGTTACGTAGCCGCAGTGCGGTCACTGCGGCGAGCGTGCCGCCTGCGCTGTCCCCGGCAAGTACCAGGCGTGAACCATCTACGCCGAGGCTGCGCGCATTGTCCCGGGCCCACCGCACCGCATGCAGGCAGTCATCGGGAGCTGCGGGAAACTTGTACTCGGGCGCCAGCCGGTAGTCGACCGACAGCACCGCTGCGCCGCTGTGCAGGCACAGGTCGCGGCATACGTGGTCGTGCGTCTCCAAGTTGCCGATGACGAAGCCACCGCCGTGGAAGAACACGGTTAGTCCGGTCCGGGTTGCCGTAGGTGGACGGTACAACCGCGCGGCCATGTCGTGCGTCGGGCAAGGGATCGTCAATTCGACCACCTCGCCCACTGGCGCGCGCTTTTCCGGCGGAGGGAAAACCATGCTGGCGCGCAACTGGTCCACGGCCATGGTTTCCATGGGCGGTGAGCTCTCCAGTGCGCGCAGTACATCTGCAATCTGGGGATCCAGGGGCATGGTTTGATGTTCCTCTTTCGATATGGGGAATGCCGCAGCTCGGCGCGGCAAGGGCATGAAGCGGGCATGCGCCATGCCACTGTTGTGGCATTCCGCATGACCCCTGCATGTCCTTATTCTTTACGCCCATTTAATGGCTGGCTAGCCCGGTATGGCAATAAGGAAACGATGGCGTTTCCGTACCTTGGAACAGCGGCCGGCGCTCCACGTTCTTGGCCAGCCCTCTGCCGCACTTCAGTGCGCCTGTGCCACACGCGTGGCCCGACCTCCGCCTTGGGCCAGCGCGAGATCCACCGGTGCGATATCCCTCTTCTCGATCGCATACCAGTGGTCGCAGATCAGGTCAGTGAATTTGATGTTTTGCTCCGCCAACAGGATCCCCATGCCGCGAGCACACAGCGCCTTGATCGCCTCGGCCAGACGCAGCACCACGATGGGCGCCAGGCCTTCGCTGGGCTCGTCCAGCAGCAGCAAGCGGGGCTGCAGAAGCAACGCACGGCTGATGGCGACCATCTGCCGCTCGCCGCCGGACAACTTGCCGGCGTAGCGTGCGCGGAACGCCCGCATTTCGGGAAACAGCGCGTACACGGAATCGACCAGTGCTGCCGTGGCGTGCTTCACGCCGATGGTCAGGTTCTCCTCTACTTCTTTACGAAAAAAGTTCCAAGCCGCTGCTCATGCGAAAGGCCGGTCGCCCGCGTGACGCGGACGGCTAAAAAGACACCATTGTCGGGAAAAGGTCTCGCCGGATCAGTTGCTGCGTCACGAGAGAACTCGGACACGGGTGTCGGTGTCCTGGCGAGCCATAGGCGTGGCGTCGGGACTGAAGATCTAGGGCTCGGACTCGACGTCGCGCAGCAGCACCGTCAGTTCCGCGGCAGCATCCTTGAGTTCCGGCGCGATGCGGTGCCTGAGCTTGCCAGTATCCGCTGTCAGTTCGACTCCTCCGCAACTCATAGCCATCAGCACGCCGACACGCCCGACCCGGAGCGGCAATGCGATCCCATAGGCGTTGTGCTGGTATTCACCAACTGCCACGCAGACGCCGGTGTCGCGCAGGTCATCGAAGGCCGCCTCGATGCGCCGATTGACTTCACCGGCCTGCGGACCGGCCGCTTCCAGGATCGACGCCATATAGCGGCGGCGCTCCGCGTCCGGCAACGCCCATAGCCATGCCCGACCGATGGCCGTCCGGCCGATCGGCAGCAGCGAGCCGACGCCGAGCCGCAGCGTGGCAATCCGCGCGCTGGTTCGATACGCGATATACAGCATGTCCAGATGGTCCGGCACCGCCAGCGCAACCGATACATTGAGCCGGTCGGCCAGCTGCTGCATGAAGGGATGGGCAAGCCGCGTGACCGGATTGGTCTGCAGATAGGCGTGACCGATGCCAAGGCCGCCCGGAGCCAGCTCGAACTCGGGCCCGCCCGCAACGCGGCGGATAAAGCCGGCACGTATCAGCGTGGTCGTCAGGCGCGACACGGTCGCCCTCGACAGGCCGGTACGCATTGCCAGTTCGCCGTTGGTCAGCGGTGCACGCTTGCCGCGAAAAGCGCGCAGCACCTGGAGGCCGCGCTCCAGCGTCATTGTGACGGCCGAATCAGACATCTCTGCTCCCGACTGGCGGTGCACCACCATCGTTTCCACCACAAGGCCGCCCCAGACTCACATTTTCGCGGTCAGCCGCTCCTGCAACACTTGCGCAGTGGCGGCCAGCCTCGGCCCCAACTCGCGCTCTACCCGGACATGCGTCATGCGCGAAGTGCGGCCAATGCAGGCCAGTACCCACGGCGGATGTTCCCGGATGCAAACCGGCACGGCGATGGAAGTGATTTCCGGCACCCATTCCCCGAGCGACATGCAGAAGCCCAGTTCATGCATCTGGGAGATTTTCTCGGCGATCCGCCGTCGCTGTGTCGGCCACTCGCTTCCGGCCTTGTGCTCGAGGACCCTTTGCAGGTAGCAGCGCTCTCCTTCCGGCAGCGCCGCCATCAGCGCCGCTCCCGCGATAGAGGAAGCCATGCTCAGCCGCGTACCGGGTCGCATGTCCAGCGCCAACAGCGTTTGGCTGCCGACGCGGCTGTCCAGCACGATCACATCGAGCCGGTCGCGCGTACCAAGCATCACGTGGGTATCACTAGCTTCGGCAAACTTCTGCATTTCGCCGCCGGCCACGCGCAGGAATTCACTCTCGGCGATCGCGGCATAGCCGAGCGACAGCGCAGCCGCGGCAAGCCGGTACTTGCGGCGCAGTTCATCGTGGCGCAGATAGCCGAGCGCCACCAGCGAATGCAGCAGACGCGACACCGTCGCCGCCGGCAGGCCGGTTTCCAGCGCGATCTCCTTGTTCCCCAGCCAGGCCTGCTCATGGCCAAAGGCCGACAGCACGGACAAACCACGTGCCAGCGGGGTAACCATCACATCGCTTTCGTCACTTTCGCGCAAGGCCGGGCGTGGACCGCCCTTGCCGATCTTGAGTTCCTTATGATAGCCCCGCGGTCTCACACCAAACGGCTGCAACATGGCGGTCTCCATACCCACGCAGTAGTCCCCAGCCTCCATTTCGGTGGTGCGCCAGGCACCCAGGCTGATCTCGTTGACTACACTGTCCATGAACCTTACTAACGTTAGACAGATTCTGACCGTCGCGGCGCCTGGATGCCATGAGGGTAACCCCGGGGAGCCCTGGGCGGCGCCGTTGATCAGGGCCGTGCGCGGGCCTGGTCCGGGTTACATGCGCGCCTCACTCGACGCGCCGGGTCTTCATCACAATAGCCTCGGTGGGCCGGGATACCGACCCCGGGATCGTCTCCTCGATGGCCAATACCGGCTGGCCAAACTCTTTGTCCTGCTTCACCTTGCCGAAGTACACCGGCACGTCGGCCTGGTGGTCGTACTTGGCGAAACGATACTTGCCGCGCGGAGAACTGAACTCGCCCTTCTCGATGGCCTGCATGACCGCGTCGGGTTCGAGCGACTTGGCCGTATTGGCCGCCTGCGCCCAGGTCATGACGCAGTCATGGGTCATGACGGTCCAGTCAGATGGGTAGGTGCCGGTCTTGGCCTTGTAGTCGTCGACGAACGCCTTCGCCTCCGCACTGCCGTGCTTGCTGAACTGGTTTGCCGGCGCGCGCTGCCAGCCTTCCGTATCCACCGGCGCGCTGCCCCCCATCGCCTTCAGCGTGTTGAAGTCATAAAGCGAGATGAACCGATTGTTGATCTGCTGGAAGAAACCCAGCGAGCCGGCCTGCCGCGAGAACGTGAGCAGGTCGGCTCCGAACAGGATCGAGAAGACGTAGTCGGGCTTGGCCGCCAGGATCTTGTTGATCGAGGCGGTATAGTCGGTGGCGCCGAACTTCGGATACTCCTCGACGACGAATTCCACCTGCGGATTGAGTTCCTTCAGGAACTCCTTGAAGCGGTTCACCCCGGCGCGCCCGCCGGCATAGTCGGCACTCAACAAGGCATAACGCTTGTAGGGCAGCTTGGCGAAGCGCGCCGCCTGGGCGCGGCCCTCCATGTAGGAGGTGGGCGTGACCGAATAGACGTAGGGATTGAAATCCTTCATCGTGAGGTCGTCGGCAATCGAGACGCCGACGCAGGTCGGGACCTTCATTTTTGCTGCCACCGCCTTGCTCACCGCCAGCGCACCGGCAGAAGACTGCGGCGACAGCATCATCACCGCGCCTTCCTGCAGCAAGGCAGTCGCCTGGCTGATGCCTTTTTGCGGGTTACTGGCGCTGTCCCGGTACTCAAGCGCAAGCGGGCGTCCCCGCACGCCGCCCTTCTTGTTGATCTGCTCGACGGCATACCGCGCGCCGGCGAGGGCATCCTTGCCCACGTCAGCGGCTGCGCCGCTGAGGTCGACGGCGGCAGCGATCTTGATGGGCTGCGGGGTCTGCGCATGGGCTGCCATGACAGCCAGGCCCAGTACGGTGGCGGCAAAAATGGGGTTCATGTGTCTCCTCCAGAATCTACTTGTTGTCGTCGTTCAGGAAATCGAGAATCCGCCGTCGATCGGCAAGATCTGGCCGGTCGTGGTCCTGGACTCGTCTGAGGCCAGGTATAGCGCCGTATAGGCAACTTCGACCGGCTTGACCAGTCCCAGCAACTGCCGCTCGCCGGTCTTGTGGATCACGTCCGGTTGGGTGTCGATCAGGCCCTGGACCCGCTCGGTCACGGTCACTGCGGGTGCGAGCGCATTGACGCGGATGCCATAAGGGGCGTACTCCACTGCCATCGAACGCGTGATCGCCGACACGCCTCCCTTGGCCGCGGTGTAGGCGTCCTTGCTGCGCGTTCCGACCAGTGCGAACACGGAACTGCTGTTGATCACCGACCCGCTGCCAGTCTCCAGCATGGCCGCTATCCCGTACTTGCACGTTACCCACGTGCCGAACAGGTCCAGCTTCACGGCCCGCCAGAATTCGTCGACCGGGCAATCCGTCACGCGCGCATCGGCGGCGCTTGAGCCGCCGGCATTGTTGTAGAGCACATCGATGCGACCGGCAAAGCCAATGGCTGCCGCGATGGAATCCCGCACGCTCTCCTCGCTCGTAACATCGGTGCGGACAAAGCGCGCCTTGCCCCCTGCCCCGACGATGGCTTCGGCGGCGGCACGGCCGGCCGCCTCGTTGAACTCGGCGACGATGACCGTCGCGCCCTCACTGGCAAACAACTCCGCCGCGGCACGGCCGATGCCCGCGCCGGCGCCCGTGATATAGGCGACCTTGTCCGCAAGGCGCCCCGTCACTTCGCTCATACAGCACCTCCCAGGATGCCCGCCGCGGAGGCATGGCTCGCTTCCGCATTGGGTGCGTTAAAGGGTTCATTCGCGGCGTTGCGCGTCAGCACGAAGCCCTCGTAGCCGGACGCCGCCACGTCATCGCACTTCTTGCGGTACGTGCCGTGGCCCCCCAGGTACGGCAGGAACACCTGCGGCTTGCCGGGCACGTTGGCGCCCAGGTACCAGGAGTTCGCCTTCAGGTACAGCGTGCGCCCCACGATCTCCTGCACGTGCTGCATCCACGATTCCTCAGCCTGCTTGTCGGCATCGATCCGGCTGACCTTGTGTTCGCGCAGGTATTCCATGCAGCGGGTGATCCAGTCGACGTGTTGCTCGATGCTCATCGACATGTTCGCCAGTGGGCCTGGACTGCCCGGGCCGGTGACCGTGAAGAGGTTGGGGAAGCCGGCGGTCATCAGGCCAAGATATGTTTTGGCGCCGTCCACCCATTTGTCTGTCAGCCTCCGGCCCTTGAGGCCGCGCACATCTATCTGCGTGAGTGCACCAGTCAGCGCGTCGTAGCCGGTGGCGTAGATCAGCACGTCCAGTTCCTGCAGGCCTTCGCTCGTCACCACGCCTTCGGGCACAATCCGTTCGATCGGCGTGGAGCGCAGGTCCACCAGCGTCACGTCGTCGCGGTTGTAGGTGCTGTAGTAGGTGTCGCCCAGGCAAGGGCGCTTGGTACCGAAGGGGAAACCACGGGGCAGCAGCTTCTCGGCCACCTCCGGCTTCCTGACAGTCTCGCGGATCTTGCCGCGGATGAAGTCGACAACGGTCTCGTTGGCGGCCTCGTTCGACAGGATGTCGCCGTAGCACATGCGGAAGCCCAGCAGTTGGCTGTTCTCCCATGCGTTCTCATACTTTCTCAGGCGCTCCTGAGGGGTCGCGTCCAGGGCCGACTCATACGCCATGGGCACTGCAATGCCGAAGCGGGTGAGCCGGCTGATGGAGCGACGCTCTCCGTAGGTGGCGCGCACCCGGGCGCGCATCTCGGGCGTCAGCGGGTAGTTCTTGGCCGGCACGACGAACACGGCGGTACGCTGGAACACCGTCAGGTGCTTGCACTTGCCGGCAAGCGCCTGGATGACCTGGATGCCGGAGGAGCCTGTGCCGATCACGCCGACGCGCTTGTTGCCGAAATCGACCTCGTGATGCGGCCAGCGCCCCGTATGGTAGCTCTCGCCCTTGAAGGTCCCGATTCCCGGGATCTCGGGCGGCTTCGGCACCGACAGCACGCCAGTCGCCGGGACGAAGAAGCGGGCCTTGACCGTCTTGCCGTCCGAGGTCGTAACGTCCCAGAGGTTCGTCTTGTCGTCGAAGGCTGCCGACGTTACCTTGGTATTGAACTGGATCGACTCGCGCAGCTGGAAGCGGTCGGCAACGTGGTTGAGGTAACGCATCAGCTCGGCCGACGTCGGGTAGCGCTCCGGCCAGTCCCAGTCGTCCTGCAGTTCGGGCGAGAACGAGTACGAATAGTCCCAGCACTCCAAGTCGACGCGAGCGCCGGGATAGCGGTTCCAATACCACGTGCCACCGATGCCGTCACCAGCCTCGAACGCCTGGATAGAAAAACCGGCGTCGCGCAGACGCTTGATGGCATACAACCCGGCAAAGCCGGCTCCGACGATCACTGCGTCGAGAATTCTTGAGTCTTGGTTCATGAGGACAGTCTCCTTGAAAGCAGAAAAGGAAGGGATGGCGTCAGGCCTGCGCCGCGCCAGCGATGTCGCGCAGGCGCTCGCACACAAAGCGCAAGCCATCCCGGCTGCCCGGCAGGATGCCGAGCATCATGAGGAAGCCATGCATCTGGCCCAGGGCGCGGCGGTGATGCACCGGCACGCCGGCCTGCTGCAGCCTACGGGCGTATTCCTCGCCCTCGTCACGCAGCACGTCATGCTCCGCGGTCACTACGACGGCCTCCGGCAACCCCGAGAGGTCGGGTTCCCGGCATGGCGACGCAAGACTGAAGAGCCGCACTGCTTCGGCCGGCGCGTACTGTGACCAGTACCACTGCATCGCGTCGCGGTTAGTCAGGAGCTGGTTATCGGGATCGAGGTACGACTCCCGGTCGAAGCGGCAGTCAGTGACTGGGTACACCAGCAACTGGCCGGCGAAGGCAGGACCCGATTCGCGTCGCGCGCGGAACGTCGTGGCGATGGCTAGGTTTGCACCGGCGCTGTCCCCGCCGACCAGCAAGGGCAGTTCCGCGCCAAGCAGTGCCACACGTTGCCCCGCTAGCCATCGCGCGGCTTCCCATGCGTCCTGGACCGGCCCCGGAAACTGGTGCTCGGGCGCCTTGCGGTATTCGACCAGCGCCACCGCGATCGAGGCGCCCACTGCCAGTTCGCGGCATAGCGGATCGAACTCGTTGACGCTGCCCACGACCCATCCGCCACCGTGGAAATAGACGAGCAGTGCCGACGGCCGTTCATTGGGCACATAGAGGCGACCCGCCAGCACACCGCCTGTGACCGGGATGGCGAGGTCACGCGCCTCGCGCACTTCCGGCCCTTTAGCAAGAATGGTCGTCAGCCGGGAAAATGCTTCGCGCGCTTCCTGCGGCGTCATCAGATGGCGAGGCTTGCTCGCGGCAGCCGCCAGCTTCGCCATGAATACCTGGGTTTCGACGTCCACGGTCATGGCTGCGTCCTCTCGCAGCGCGAGGCGCGGAACGCACGGAACGTTGCCGGGTTGGCGCCCGATGGATAGTCTTGGGACATACCGTTTGTCTCCTGTGTAGCTTTGTTCTGGGAATCATTAAACTGCTCGCCGTCACGCCGCGACAATGGGTACCCCACTGCGTTTCCGTACTTTGGAAATGGCCGTCATTCGTACGCCTGGCATCGGCCGGAAATGCGCCGGCTTCTGGCCTTTGGAGGGAAGAGCGCGGTGAGGCAAGCTGTTGGCGCCGTCACCGCAAGGCGATTCCACTGTACGGAAACGCCATGGGGGGTGTGTTGACGCTTTGCCAGGCGCGCGCCACGATCGAAAGCAGCCAGGTCCTGTAAGAGCCGTTGCCTGGCCGCCATTTCCATGGGCCAACCCTGAAAGACATGCCATGACCGATAACACTGCCACCCTCCAGCGCCTGGCCGATCAGATAGCGATTCAGGATCTGATGGCTCGATACGCGCGCCATGTCGACCGGCGACAGTGGGATGCGCTACGTGACATCTATCATCCCGATGCCACCGACGACCACGGCGGCTACGCAGGTCATATCGACGGCTTCATTGAATGGGTGAGCCACCGGCACGAAACGGTCGACGAATCCATGCATTTCCTCGGCAATTGCCTGGTGGAGTTCGCTGACCACGAGAACGCGCTAGTGGAGACATACTTTTGTGCCTACCTGCGGCTCGGACCGCAGGTAGGTACTGAGAACGCCATGCTGCGCGGCAGCACCGAGGCCGGTGCGTATAGCCAGGACGTGGCGGTGCGCGGCCGTTATGTGGACCACGTCGCGCGCCGCGATGGGGCATGGCGCATCGCCAAGCGTGTGACGGTGTTCGAGGCGATCGACAGCAAGCCGGCCGACGGCCCGCGGCCGAATCCAGACCATCAATGGGCCGTACGCTCGCATGCTGACCAGGTCTACGCCATGCGCGACGAGATATTTGGCGGGAAATGACCGCTCTCGCGCAAGCCGGTCGGAGTTCTAATGCCCGGAACCTAGTGCAGCCCTCCGGGATCGCCAAGCGGCTTGAGCAGCGCGGCATTGAAATGCCTGCGCAAGCGCTGGCGGAAATCCCTTGGGCGCGAAGGCCCCAGGAAAGTATGGAAGCCAAGATCATTGATGCCGAGCCCCCCGAAGGTCGGACCGTCAGCCAACAATGGCGTGCGCCCGGTGCCGGAGACCGCGATCGCGGACGATCGGCCTGCCGCCATCGGCCCCATGTACTCGTTTTGGGGCCATGGCCATCGAACGGAACGACTTTCCGGTTCATCCGACTTTCGTGCGGGTCGATTCATCGCTGGGCTAAATCTGGCATTGCCGTAGCTCCCTCTCCCATTTCATGGGAGAGGGGAGCAAACCAGCGTTTTGCTTCCGCCCACTCGCGAACGGGAGCACAGCTCAGCTCGCTCCACAAGCTGGCCCGGCGCTCAGATTGGGCAGTCTGCCACGCCACCATCCACCCGCAGGGCCGTGCCCGTTGTACCGGAGGCTTGCGAGGAGCAGGTGTAGATCACCAGGTTGGCAACCTCTTCAGCACTCTGGAAGCGCTGGGTGATGGATGAAGGCCGTACCTTCATGACGAACTCCGCCCCCAGTTCCTCCACACTTTTGCCGGTTTTCTTCGTTTCTTCCTCGAAGAAGCCGCGCACACCTTCTGTGAGGGTGGGGCCTGGCAACACCGAGTTGACCGTTACGCCGGTGCCGGCCATGCGCTTGGCCAACGCGCGGGACAAGCCAAGCCCCGCAGTCTTCGTCGTCGCGTAGTGGATCATGTCCGGCGGTGTGCTGATGGCGCATTCCGAGCCAATGAAGACAACCCGGCCCCACTTCCGCTCCGCCATCCCCGGTAGGTAGGCGCGAGACAGGCGTACCCCGGCCATGAGGTTGACATCCAGATACTGCTGCCAGGTCGCATCGCTGATCTCGAAGAAGTCCTCCATGCGGAAGATGGCTGCGTTGAGCGCGAGGATGTCGCAGCGCGGAACGGCCGATGCCAGGGCCCGACAACCCTCGGCTGTGCCCAGATCGGCAGCCACTCCCAGCACCCTGGCGTTCGGCAGCTCGGCCGTCAGGGCTACTACTGCATTCTGCACATCTTCCTGTCCGCGTCCGTTGATGATCAACTCCGCGCCGGCGCTTGCCAGCCCCCTGGCAATGGCCATGCCGATTCCCTGCGTTGAGCCGGTTACCACCGCCGTCTTTCCCTTCAGTTCGATATTCATGGATTCTCCCTGCGCACTTGCGCTCGTGAACATTTGGCGTCCTGCAGGGACACCATATCGATGACAAAGCTGATGACAAAACCGGGCGAGGTGCCCGCGATAAACCAGACCTTCTTGCTATTGCTCACCGTCATGATTCCGCATGTGAATCAGAGTCCAAGACTGGGCCAAGGGATACGATCGTTTGAAGAACCTCATGCCCGGAGGTGCTGCCGGTAGAACGGCACTAGCCTGGACAGCGCTTCCTCCATCTGGCTGGGCGTGTCGTAGAGCGACATGTGGGTTGCGCCATCGACGACATGGAGGTTCTTCTCCACGCTCGCCGCCTTGTCATGGATGGCCTTGCTGTACCACAGCGAGCCAGTCGCGCCACCGGCCACCAACTGCAGCGGTTGCGTCAGCAGCAAGTCGGCCAGATGGAATGCATCGTAGGTGAGCAACTGCGGCAGGCTGCTCGCGGTGAACTGACTCGGCGTATTGCTGTGATGCGCGCGCGGGGTGCGGTAGTAATCGTAAGCCTCGCGCATGTCGCGCTCGTCGACGCCTTCGAGGCTGGTCGGGGCGAATGGGATGTAGGCAGTCTCGCCGCCATTGGCCTGCATGGTGCGCTGAGCGGCGCCCATCTCCAGCAAGGCGATGGACTGGGCCGGATTGGAAGCTCCGCTCCAGCCGAGCCGGAACATGTCACCGATATTGACGGTGCTGACGCCGCCCACGGCCTTGATGCGTCGATCGCTCATCGTAGCGTGGATGGCATAGCCGCCGCCGGCACAGATGCCGAGCGCTCCAATGCGGTCGTTGTCAACGAAGGCGAGCGTTGTCAAATAATCGACGGCGCTGCACACGTCACCCACGCGGGCATAGGGGTCTTCGAGAAAGCGCGGCTCACCTCCGCTTTCGCCCTGGTACGACGCGTCGAAGGCCAGCGTGATGAAGCCCTGCGCGCCAGTTCTTTTGCATAGCCGCCGGCTGTCTGCTCCTTCACGCCGCCGCCCGGATGGACGCAGACGATGGCTGGGTACTGCTTCGTACCGTCGAAATCAGCGGGAACGTGGAGATTGCCGGCCATCTGAAGCGTGCCGTTGACGAACTTGACAGATTTCATGGTTGTGTTTGCTGCTTCCGGTAAGGGGGACATTCAGAGGTTCTCGCCGAAGAAGTCCTTGAGCCTGGCGACGGCTTGCTCCACGCATTCGGGCTTGTCATACATGTCGTAGTGCGTGGCGCCGGGAACGACAAAAATGTTCTTCTTCTCGGAGCGAGCCCGGTTGAAGAGTTCAAAACCGTCCCGGTAAGAGCCGAAGGCCCCCGCCTGCCCGCCGCCGACGATGACCTGCAGCGGCTGGGTCAGCAACTGCTCGGCCAGATGGAATGCATCCCAGCTATAGGCTGGGCCGACGCTGGTGACGTTTAACTTGTTGGGCGAGCCAGGCTTCTGGCCACGCGCCGTGGTGTAGTAATCCACTGCCTCGACCACATCCACGTCCTTGATGCCATAGGCGTCAAGCTGCGCTTTCGATTGCGGGATATACGTGGTGAGTGCAGGTTCGGCGCCGCGGGCCTCTGCCGTGCGCTGCGCGCAGATACCTTCCAGCGCCTTGATCGCCGCATCGGGCGAATAGTTGCCTTCCCGCACGATCCGGCCGTAGTTGGCCCCCACGATCGTGGCTACGGCCTTGAAGCGGCGCTCGGTCATCGCGGCATGCGCGGCGTAACCGCCGCCGCCGCAGATGCCGAGCACGCCGATGCGGTCCTGGTCGACGAAATCCTGCGTGACCAGATAGTCCGCCGCGCAGCGGAAGTCTTCAACGCGCATGGCCGGGTCTTCCAGGGACTGGGCGAGGCCGCCGCTCGCGCCTTGCGTCGACGCATCAAATGCGAGAGTGACGTACCCGAGCGCCGCCAATTCTGACGCATAGATTGCGGCCGTCTGCTCCTTGCAGCTGCTGATGGGATGGGCCACGACAATAGCCGCGTACTTCTTCGTCTTGTCGAAGTGGTTCGGGAGGTGCAGCTCGGCGGCAACTTGCCAAGTCCTGCTTTTGAACGTCACAGATTGAGGCATCACGTGCTCCTGAAAAGCCGATGGTTCGGTGTGCAAACAATGGTAGGCAAAAGAAGCCTTGGGGATAATCCAGAAAAATCTGAATACAGTCATAAGGTGGGCTTCTGAATGAATGGCAGCACCTTGCGGGACCTGATCGCCCTGCTGTGTGGGCTGGACGGCCGGCGCCCTCGCCGCTTCCGAAGTACGGGACTCTTGCCGGCTTTCCGTTGCCATGCTGGCCCGCCGGCGCGATGGTATGGCGCACACAGGGCGGCCCGCGAAGGTCACTTGCCCGCCTGAACCACAACACCATTTCTCCAGGAGCCAATCCATGTCGAATGCATCCTTCACCACGACCAGCGACGCGCCGCGGCGCCGCTACGAACATCTCTACATCAACGGCGAATGGGTGAAGCCGATTGACGGCGAACTCATTGAAAGCATCGATCCGGCCAACGGCCAGCCATGGGCCATCGCGCCGATGGGCGGTACACAGGACATCGACCGCGCCGTGGCCGCAGCACGCCAGGCGTTCAACGGACCGTGGCGCCGCATGCCCGGACACGAGAGAGCCGCCCTGCTGCGGCGCTTCGCCGACCTCTTCAGCGCCGCGATTCCCGAACTTGCGGTGATCGAGTCGCGCGACAACGGCAACCTGGTGCGGGAACATCGCGCCAGCCTCGCGGCGCAGGTTCAGTGGTATCAATGGTTCGCGTCGCTGGCGGACAAGGCGCAGGGCACCACGATCCCCATCGACGATAGCGTCCATGCCTTCACCACGCGAGCGCCGATCGGCGTCGTCGGCGCCATCATCCCGTGGAATGCACCGCTGCTCGCCACCTGCCTGAAGATCGGTGCCGCCCTCGCGGCCGGTTGCACGGTAGTGGTCAAACCCGCCGAGCAGACACCCATCTCGGCACTGGAACTGGCGCGCCTGATGCACGAGGCTGGCATTCCGCCCGGCGTGTTCAACGTGGTGCCTGGCTACGGCCGCACGGCAGGCGCGCATCTGGTCAGGCACCCGGACGTCAACAAGATCTCGTTCACCGGAGAAGGCGGGACCGCCAGGCGGATGCTGCACGACGGCGCAGACAACCTCAAGCGCTTCACCTTCGAGCTCGGCGGCAAGGCACCGCACATTATCTTTGCCGATGCCGATATCGACAACGCGATCAACGCCGCCACCGCATCGGCGTGGCGGCTGTGCGGACAGAGCTGCGCGCTGGGTTCGCGCGTGCTGGTCGAGCGCACAATCTACAATCGCGTCGTCGAGGCATTCAGGATCCGCGCGAGATCCGTGCGCGTCGGCTTGCCCTCCGTCGACAGCAACCATATGGGTCCCCAGGCCCACGCAGAGCAACTGAGGAAGACGCTGTCGTACGTCGATATCGGCAGGCAGGACGGCGCTGAGCTGATTGCTGGTGGCAACCGTATACTCACGCCCGAGCTGGCGCCGGGTTACTTCGTCGAGCCTACCGTGTTCGCCGGCGTGACGAACCAGATGCGGATCGCGCGGGAAGAGATCTTCGGCCCCGTCGCGTCGCTGATCCCGTTCGATGGCGAGGAAGAAGCGCTCGCAATCGCGAACGACACCCCATACGGTCTCACCGCGGGGCTGTGGACCAGCGACGTCGGGCGCGCGCATCGCGTCTCAAGCCGTATCGAAGCGGGCATGGTGTGGGTCAACACCTACTCGTTCCTACGCTGGTCTACGCCCTACGGCGGCGTCAAGGCCAGCGGCTGGGGCCGCGAGAACGGCATCAACGCGCTTGATCCATACCTGGAAACCCGGACCACGGTCATCAGCACGACCGGCCAGTACCCCAACCTGTATGCGAACTGAGCAGCGCGAAGGGTGCACCCGCGCAAGTCAATTCTGGCAATACCTCCCCCCATAAATCAGAACTTCTCGGTGCTGCGTGGGCGTGCTCCCTGGAGCGCAACCTTCGTTGCCCCCAGCGAGCCGATCCCGGCTTCCAGAGTACGGGACGCTTCCAGGATTCGCCTTGACTGTCCGGAGCGGCTTGCGCGATGGTTGCAGCCAACTAAGATCGCTCGCTGGCAGCGCCAAGGAGCGTGCGAATACATTCTAAGTAGAGCCCCACCAGGAGACCACGCATGGCAACGATTCCCAGCAGCGTTGAGGCGAAGCTTCAGAAGCTGATCGACATCGAGGACATCAAAACGCTGATGTCAAAGTACTGCCACGGCATCGACAAGAAGGATGAAAAAACCTTCATGAGCATCTGGGCCGCCGACGGTGTTTACGAGTTGCCACGCGGCCAGACCTCCGGCATCGAAGGCATCCTGCAACTCGTGCACAAGGTGTGGCGGGAAGTGCCGAAGTGCCATCACCATATCACCAACCCCCTGATCGAAGTCAGTGGCGACCGCGCCACGGCGAGGACGGATGTGATTTATTATCGCCAGACGGCCGATGGCGAACTGCAGTTGCTTTCCGGGATGTACGCGTTCGAATACACCCGGATATCCGGCGAATGGAAAACGAAATATCTCAGGTTCTCGAGCTTTGACACCATCAGCCCGGCATTCAAGGAAGCCATGGAGCGGTAGCACTGCCTGGCTATCACCAGGCACGCAGGACCACAAGGCGTTGCCATCGGTGCCGACCTTCGCCGAGGCAGGCCTGAGCGGATTCGAGCTCAAAGGCCAGTCTCGTGTGCGGTGCGCGCATCCAGCTCGATTGAGCCTCCCCCCGACCGAACCTATCGACGTCCGTATCCTCGTACACCTGCCGTCATTCGTTGCTCTTCTTATTGTTTGCTACCTAGCGCAGCCTTCCAGAAACGTGCCATATCACCGACTTCGCGATTGGCCTCCTCCAGCGTGTTCGGCGCAGGCTGCAAGGCCATCTGACGAATCCTCTCCTGCACCGCGGAATCGCCAAGCGCCTTGCGCAGCGCGGCATTGAATGCCTGCGCAAGGGCCGGCGGGAATCCCTTGGGAGCGAAGAATCCCAGGAAGGTGTGGAAGCCGAGACCATCGATACCGAGCTCCCCGAAGGTCGGAACGTCCGCCAACAATGGCGTGCGCTCGGTGCCGGAGATTGCGATCACTTTCCCCTTGCCAGACCGATGCGCGGCCATGGCCTCGGGCATGCCGGTCAAGCCGGCCGGCACTTGGCCGGCCAGGACGTTCTGCAATACCGGCGCCGACCCCTGGTACGGCACCTGGACCATCTCGACGCCCGCGTACTTGCCGATGGCATTACCGATGACGCTGGCTGCACCGCCCGCCAGAGGAACGCCGTAGGAACGAAGCATGGGGTCTCGCTTGACGGCCGCCAGGTACCCCTTGAAGTCGCTGTAGGCAGCGTTGGGCGGGATGATCAGGGTCCAGAACGTGCGCACGGCCTGGCCCAGCGGCACGAAATCGGTCGTCACGTCATAGCGGGCACCTGGAACAGTCAGGGGCACGATGATCAGCGAGTGGTCGACTGCGAACAGGATGGTGGTCCCGTCGGGCGCGGCATTCCGGACCAGTTGCGTGCCGATTTGCCCACTGGCCCCGGGGCGGTTCTCCACGATCACGGTCTGCCCCAGTTCTTTGGACAGGCCGGGAATCAGCAACCTGGCAACGATATCGGTGCCACCGCCCGGGGCTTGCGGGACCACGATCTTGACTGGCGCCTTGAAAGCCTGTGCTGCGGCAAGGCCAGGGGCCAATCCGCTTAGAACAATGGTTGCTGACAGCAGCAAGTTTCCGATTTGACGCATGTGATCAACCTCAGTGATGTCTCAGTGATGCAAGCGATACTCAAATGCAGGCCGGCTCCCGGCCTTCCCTCATTCCTCTCAGCGGATCGCACCCGCCTCGCGCAGAGCTGCGAGTTCCTCCTCGGACAGCCCCCAGTCGCCCAGCACCTCGTCGGTGTGCTGCCCCGGCCGGGCCGGTGCGCGCTGGATGCTCCCCGGCGTGCGGGTGAAACGAGGCGCGGGCGCGGGCTGCACCACGCCATCGACCTCGACAAAGGTCTTGCGCGCCTGCAGGTGCGGGCTCGCGGGCGCCTCCCCAAGCGAAAGGATGGGCGTGATGCAGGCCTCGGCATCGGCCGCGAGCGCTGCCCACTCGTCGCGCGTGCGCGTCCGGAAGGCGGCAGCGAATTGCTCGCGCATCGCCGGCCAGCCGGCCCGGTCATGCTGGCCGGGCAGCTTGTCGACATCGAGCCCGAGCAGCTTCACGGCGTTCCGGTAGAAGCGCGTCTCATTGGCGCCGATACCGACATGCTTGCCGTCCTTCGCCTCGTACACGTTGTACCAGGGCGCGCCCGAATCGAGGCGGTTCGTGCCCCGCTCGTCGGTCCAGTACCCCGCCGCCCGCAAGCCGTAGATGAGGGTCATCAGCGACGCCGACCCGTCCACCATCGCCGCGTCCACCACCTGGCCCTGGCCCGACATGCGGCTCTCAAGAATGGCGCTCACCACGCCCAGTGCCAGGTACAGGGATCCGCCGCCGAAATCGCCCGCAAGGTTGAGCGGGATCGACGGGGACTCGCCGGCCTTGCCGACGGAATGCAGCACGCCCGTCAGCGCGATGTAGTTGATGTCGTGCCCCGGCTCGTGGGCGAGCGGCCCGTCCTGTCCCCATCCGGTCATGCGGCCGTACACCAGTCGCGGGTTGACCTTGTGGCAGTCGTCCGGTCCGAGCCCGAGCCGTTCCGCCACTCCGGGCCGGAAGCCCTCGATGATGGCATCGGCCTGGCCGGCCAGCCGTAGCACGGTCGCGACCGCCTCGGGGGTCTTGAGGTCCATGGCTGCGCTGCGGCGCCCGCGATTGAGCAGGTCGAAGCGTGCCTCGATCGGCGCGCCGCCGTCAGAGGGCGATAGACGGTCGATGCGGATGATGTCAGCACCCAGGTCCGACAACAGCATGCAGCAGAATGGCCCCGGGCCGATGCCGCCCAGTTCCACGATCTTGATGCCCACCAGGGGCCCTGTTGGCTTTTGCGCCATGATTTTGTTCTCCTCCATACCTTTGGCCTGTTCTTCCAGGCTCAGTTCTACATTCGGTGTTAGGTCTTTGCTGGCTGGTGGAAGGTCGGCCAATGTTGCAAGACCAGTTCGCGCGATGCGCCGTACGCGTAGCAGCTATCTACCTTGAGCGGCTTGCCGCTGGCGTCCGTGGCGTCCAGCAACACTTGCGCCCTTAGCGGATTGACAGCCTGGATGGCGGCGGTCGCCAGCGGAATCAGAATCTCCCGGAGGTGGGCGCAGGTTTCTCCCGGCGGCAGGCGCTTGCGCACCTCTGCGCTCCAGCCGGGGCCGATGCGCAGCCCCACCAGCGCCTGCAGCGACTCGCCGCCGCCCGGGCACTCCCGGTATGGATACGCACGGATGAAGGTGCTGACGGCGTGCACGACCATGTCCAGATCGAACACGACGCGCAGCCCGATGTCGTGGATGAACTCGTTTGCCGGCACCACGCGCAGGCCGCTCGGCGGTGTGAAGTCGCGCGGCTTCTGGTCCGTCAGATGACCTTCGACTTCGAACAAGCCATCGCTACGCCGGAAGCCGCGGAACTCGATGCGCCGGACATGCAGTGCTTCACGGGTGATTTCGCCTGCCGAGGCGCCGGGGTTCGCGGTGATCATGATCGCTCTCCTTGCCTGATCCGTTGCGCGCTACCCACGCGCCATTGCCTGTGCCAGTGCACGGCCGCCCTGGGCTTCGTCCCACAGCAGCCCGGCCAGCCTCTTGCCGACGGGCGATGCCTCGTCTTGTGACGCCAGACCATCGCCCTTGGCGATGATCTGCTCGATGGTCAGCGGCTTGGCAGGCGTCCCCACGCTGTCTACTACCACGCTGGAACGTGCGGTGCCATCCTGCAACTGAATGCGGGCGCCAGTGGCAAACCGCGTTGGGTAGTACTGCATCAGGGCCTCGCTAGGCTCGAAGCGCACCATCTGCGCGATGCGCCGGATTTCAGGGTCATCGAGGAACGCCTCGCCATATGCGTCATAACGATACGGCCCGTAGCTCAGCGTGGCGCCGACGATATAAGGGCAGCTGTACTGCGCCGCCATCGTCGAAGTCGGTCGCGCCAGCATGTGCTGGTCCGCGATCAGCTGCGGGCCGCTGATGACGATCTCGCGAATCTCAGCGGTTGGCATGCGAAAGTTGTCGGTCAACTCCGCCAGCGCATCGATGGTGGAATGGAACAAGCGGCAACACGCATACGGCTTAAGGCTGATGGCATGGATCTGGAGCCTTTCGGACGGCACGACCTCCCGCAGCGGGCCACCGAATAGCGCTGCGAGCCCGTAGCGCCCTTCGATGGCGAGACACGGTGCCGTGATCGCGTCCATGCGCGCGAATTCCGCGGCCAGCACGCCGTTGCGCGCAGCGAACCCCGCGTGTACCCGCTTTACCTCTCCGCCGGACGCTTCCGCCGAGAACTGCATCGACCCGCTTGCCTGCGACAGGGCATGCCCCCAAGCGCGAACCAGCTGTTCCGGTGTGGCCGGGATGCCGTTCTGGTATGCGTGCAGGGCCACGCACGCCGCTGCGGCGCCGAAGGTACCGAAAATCGCCGTAGGATGGAACCCCCGATGCACGGTTTCCAGGCCACCTGCGGCTACGCCGACCATCGCCATCGCCTCGTAGCCCGCGGCCACGGCTCGGAACAGGTCTGCCTGCGAAGCATCGGTGGCGGCAGCCACAGCCAATGCTGCGGGAATGATGGCGGCGCCGGGATGGCTCAGCGTCTCATTGTGCGTGTCGTCAAGCTCGTAGCTGTGTGACGCTGTACCGTGCACCAACGCGGCAACGGAAGCGTCCGCCGACCAGTCGCCGCCGAGCACAGGACTGGCGCCCGTACCGGCGAAGCGACGCGTCCACTGCGCGAGTTGACCGGTCCAGGGACGGGTGCTGCCCCACAGGGACACCACGAAGTTGTCCAGGAAAAGCCGGCGGAGCGCTTCCGTATCGGCCGCGTCCAGGCGCGCATTCGCAACGCGGGCTACATGCGCGGCGAGCATTGCGGTGGTTTCTGCTCGTATGGTGGCCGGCACACCTTCTCCAGAACCGCTGTGGAGCTGCATCATTTATCGTCATCCTTCAAACCAAGGCGCTTCGCAGGCGCCGATACGTTTTGTGGAACAAGGCCCGGCAGGCCCGCTGTCAGTCGGCCCGGTCAGCTTTGCGACCGTGGCCCCGTCCCCGGCAGTCTCGTGGCTGCGAGCCTGATCCGGTTCACGCCTTTTCCCCCCGTGCCGACAGCAAGTCTACAAGCGCCGCGTTGTCCTGGCCGACCTCATGCGCCGACGACAGCGGCGGCGGCCGCTTGCCGTTAAACGACAGCGGCAGCCCGACCAGCCCGATTTCGTCATCGCTCGGCTTACCGATGATGCCGAGCGCATGGGTCTGCTCATGCCGGACCAGTTCCTCCGTGGTCTGGATAGGTGCACACGGCAACCCCGCCCCCCCCAACCGCTCCGCCCAGAAGGCACGCGGCTGCTCTGCCAGCCGGTCGCCGATCAGGCCATCGATAAGCGCACGATTGCGAAGACGCGCAGCGTTTGTGGCGAAGCGCTCGTCACTGCTCCATTCCGGCCGATCCAGCACCGCGCAGAGCCTGGCGAAAAGGCTATCGTTCGCGCAACTGACGACAAGGTGGCCGTCCGCTGTCTGGTAGGCACGATGCGGCACGATAAAGGCAACCCCTGACCCATGCCGCGATCCCGGTTCGCCATCCGCGTTGTAGTTGGCAACGCCGATCGACATCCACGCAATCGCGGTCTCCAGCAGCGAACTGTTCACGCTCGCGCCCACGTGCTTCCTTTGCCTCCGGTACAGCGCCGACAAAATGCCGATCACGGCCCACATCCCGGTACCAAAGTCGACGATCGACACGCCGGCACGCACCGGCGACTGGCCCTCCTCGCCCGTGACGTTCATGATCCCGGCAAAAGCCTGCATCAGCGGGTCATACCCCGGCGCCGTGTTCAGCGGTCCCACGTGTCCGAATGCGCCCACCTCACAGCAGACCAGCTCCGGCTTGGTCACCCGCAAGCTGTCGGGATCGAGGCCATACTTCGCTGCCGACCCGGGCCGTAGGTTGTGCAGGAACACATCGGCATGCTCCGCGATCAGCTGGTGCAAGCTCGCCAGGTCCCCGGCATCCTTGATATCGAGGCGGATAAAGCGCTTGCCCCGGTTGAGCGCATGGAAGGCGGCGCCGCTGCCCTTCCATTGGCTCGGACCCCAGCCGCGTGCCGAATCGCCCGTCGGGCGTTCCACCTTCCACACCTGCGCGCCAAGCGCCGCCATCACCTGGCCGGCAAACGGCGCCGAGGCACTGTCACCCAGTTCGACTACAACAACACCGTCGAGCGGCAAGTCATGCATGGCTGGTCACCCCTTTGTTTTCAGTTTCGTCTTCCATCCCTTCCGCGCGTTCCGAACCATCCGGAGCGGCTTCTCTCGCACCGCCGGACGCCAACATGGCCCGCACCTCTGCGGCGGTGAAACCGTACTCGGCCAGCAGCTGTGTCGAATGCTCGCCGAGGCGGGGTGCAGGGTAACGCAGCGACGGCGGGCTTTCGCTCCACTGCTGGGCGATGCCGATGGTGCGGATCCGGCCTTCGGACGGATGGTCCTGTTCGGCGAAGAAGTCCAGCGCGGCCATATGGGGATCTTCCAGCAGCGTTTCCGGCGTGTTCATCTCGATGATAGGAATGTCCGCCGCCGACAGCAGCCTGATCCACTCGGCCGTCGATCTGGTCGCAAACGTACGCCCCAGGAATTCGTAGAGATCCTGGATATGCTGCGTGCGGCCATGGATATCGGCAAAGCGCGCATCTGCCGCCATGGCGGCATCCCCGCAGATCTCGAAAAAGCGCTGCCAGTGGCGGTCGGTGTAGATCTGCGCTCCGACATAGCCGTCCTGCGTGCGATAGGGCCGCCGCTCGGGCGTCATCATGCGTGCGTAGCCCCAGTCTCCGATCGGCGGCACGAAGGTATGGCCGTACAGGTGGTCGCCCATCACAAAGTGCGCAAAGGTCTCGAACATTGGCACCTCGACGGCCTGGCCCAGTCCCGTGCGTTCGCGCCGGTACAGCGCCATGGCCACTGCATTGCTGGTCGCCATCCCGACCACGCGATCGGCGATGGCGGTGGCCACATAGGTCGGCGGGCCCGACTTGCGGCTCTGCAGCACCGGCAGCCCCACGGCGGCCTGGATCAGGTCGTCGTAGGCCGGACGGGCCGCATACGGCCCATTCTGGCCAAAGCCGAAAGCGCCGCAGTAGATGATGCGCGGATTCAGCTCCCGCACCTCTTCATACGACAGACCCAGCCTGGCCATTGCCTGCGGACGCAGGCTGTAGAGCAGCACATCCGCCGCGCGCAGCATCCGCTTGAGCGCACTGATGCCGCCCGGCTTCTTCAGGTCCAGCACCAGGCTGCGTTTGTTGCGGTTCAGGTGCAGGAAGATCGCTCCCATGCCCGGTGTGCGGCTCGGCCCGACCTTGCGCGTGGTGTCGCCTTCCGGCGACTCGATCTTGCACACTTCGGCGCCCATGTCGGCCAGTAGCAGCGATGCGTATGGCCCCATGAAGTTTGACGTAAGGTCCAGAATGCGTACGCCCTCAAGCGGTCCTGTCATGGCTACTCCGGTTTGTAGTTCATTTCGCTGAGGAGGCTTTTCCAGACCCCCACTTCCTCGGCCAATTGCTTCGCGAAAGCGGATGGCGAGGATGCCACCATGGTTCCGGTGAGGCGCGACTCCACAATACTCTTCAACTGCTTGTCCTCTCCCAGCGTACGCATGTCGCGTGCGATCTGGTCGACCACGGCGGCAGGCGTGGCCTTCGGGACGAAGATACCGGCCCAGAGCAGCGGCAGGTAGCCCTTGTAGCCCACGGCCTCGGACAACGTAGGAACGTCGGGCAGGTTCGCGTAGCGCTCCGTGCTGATTGCCGCCAGGGGCTTGAGCCTGCCCACGTCCATCTGGGTCTTCATCGAGCTCGGCGTGTTCACGAGGAACTGCGCGTCATTACGCATCGCAGCGAGGTTCATCGAGCTGATGCTGTTGAAGTCCAGCGGCGTGTATTTCATGCCCAGCGACTTGTTGAGCAAGCCCATCGTCAGGTTGAAGATCGACGTCTGGCCCGTGCCGGCGAAGAACAGCCCGTTGGGGTTGCCCTTGCTCAGCTCGATCAGGTCCCGCAATGTCTTCGCCTTCGGCGCGGTCTCGGCGTTGACGGCGATCACGAGCTGGTAGTTGATGACCTTGTACACGGGCACGAGGTCTACCATCGGATCGAACTTCAGGTTCTTGGTGGTGAACTTGGGCAGGATCGAGCTCTGGGTGCCCAGCAGGATAGTGTGGCCATCCGTGGCGTTCACGACGTACTCCGTGCCGATGACACCGCCCGCTCCGGGCCTGTTCTCGACGATGACCGGCTGCTTCCACACGCCCTCGAGGCGCTGGGCCAGGGTGCGCGCCATTATGTCGCCGGTGGACCCCGCCGCGACCGCGATCACGATCTTCACCGGCTTGGTCGGCCATTGCTCGGCCGCCGCGGGCTTTGGTAGCAGCAGCGCCGCGCTGCCGGCAAGGCAGGCGGCGCCGGTCAGGCGTAGCCAGCGCCGGCGGCTGGCCACCCCTGCTGGTAGTGCTGTCATGTCTCTCTCCGTCTTGTTTGTTATGTAGTAGGCTGCGTCAGGCGTTGGAGAACACCGGGAGCTTTTGCCCTCCCCGCTCGATCATCCGGGCATGAACACGGCTGCCGACCTGCATCGTCTCGGGCGGGCCTTCGATCTGCGTGAAGAGGAAATAGCCTTCATCCATCTCGACAAACCCGACCGTATAGGGGGCGATCGACGCAAAGGCCGGCGTCGGACCGCGCATCATGGTGCTGTACGAATAGAGTCTGCCGGTGCCGCCCGACACCTGCCACTCCAGCCCTTCGGCGTCGCAGTGCGGGCAGAAGGAATGCGCCGGCCAGACGGCCTGCCCGCATCCCGTGCAGCGTTGATACTTCAGCAGTCCGGCTGCCAGCCCTTCCCAATAGGGTTGCGCGTCCAGCAACCGGTACGGCTGCGGCCAGCCGTCGTGTGCATGCGTTTGGCTCATATTTTGCTCCGAGGATACTCAGGTTGCGGAAGACAGCAGCAGCACGCTGCCAGCGGCCAGCATGCCCCCGGCACCCTGCACCAGGACCGTCTTCGGCCGGTGGGCGGGCGCCAGCCCAAGCGGCTCCCCGCGCAACTGGCGCACGGCCTCGACCATGCTGTCCATGTTGCAGGAGATGCCCGGCTGGCCGAACGACAGCCAGCCACCGTTGGTGTCGGTCGGCAGGTCCCCGTCCCAGCCCGTGCGTCCTTCGCGGTACAAGTCGACGCCGCCGCCTTTCTTCGCAAAGCCCAGGTCCTCCATCACGATCGGCCCCATATGGGCGAAGTTGACGGAGATCTGCGCCATGTCGATGTCGGCCGGTGACAGCCCCGACATGGCATAGGCCTGGTTCGCCGCCGCCGCCGTCGCCGTGTGGGTCAGGTTGGGCATCGGGCCAAGCTCGGGAAACTTGCAGGACCGCATGTTCATGCGATCGCCCAGGTACTCGTGCGTCGTGGCAGACCCGTACCCCATCAGATAGACCGGGTTGCGCGCCATCTTGGCGCGCTCCGGCGAGGTGACGACCAGCGCACCGCCGGTGCCGCCACCCCAGGTGGAGCACATCCAGCGCCGCAGCGGCGTGGCGACATATGGCGAGGCGAGCACCGTTTCGCGGTCGATCTCGCCGAACCTCGCCTTGGCAGCGTGCGGGTGATGCACGCCCCAGCGCTGGTTGGCCACCGCCACCTCGGCAAGATCGGCTTCGGTCAGCCCGAACTCATGCAGATAGCGGCACGCCGCCTGGCCGTAGAGCGCCGGGATGATCGGGCCGTACGGCACTTCGAACTGCGGGTCGGCATCGGCCTCGGCGCCCATCGCGACGGCATCGACAAAGAGCTCGGTCGCATCGCTCTGCAGGCATAGCACGTACTCCGCCTGGCCGGCCGCGATCATCTCCGAGGCCACCGCCAGCGTCGCCGTGAGCCCGGCCCCGTGCATGGTGATCTCGCTGGTGCGCTTCACCGGCATTTGCATATGCGAGATGAAGATGTTGCTCCACTGCGAACGCTTGTCCGCCCAGGGCGACCGGCCCGTGTACACGGCGTCGACCTGATCCTTGCCGATCCCCGCGTCCCGCAGCGCGCGCCGGGTCGCTTCGGCGGCGAGCTGCAGCGGGTCCTTGCGGTTTGCCCGGGACGCATAGGCGTCGCCCATCCCGATAATGGCCGCGACTGGTTTGGGTGACATCGTTGCCATTGCCTAGGCCGCCTTGATTTCTGGCAACGACGCTGCGATCAGCGCGTCGAGGTCTTCGCGGCTGCGCAGCATGAGCAGGCTCCATTCGCCCTGCTGAAGCAGGTCACCGTTCTGGTTGACCGCCTTCATCAGGAACTTGATCACGCCATACTTCTCGTCCTTCTCTTTCTTGCCGATCACCTCGCACACCGCGTAGATGGTGTCGTTGATGTAGACCGGGCTGCGAAAGCGCATATTGTCGATGCCGTAGTTCGCCTGGATGCCCAGGCCAAACTGGATCAGGCCGGTGACGATCGAGTAGGTCAGCGAGCCCTGCACCAGGCGCTGGCCGAACCGGGTCTTGGAGGCGTAGTGCGTGTTGGAGTGGATCTCGATCCAGTTGCCGGTCAGCGCGCAGTAATTGACCACGTCCGCTTCGGTGACGGTGCGCCCGCCCGAGCGAAAGACCTGGCCAACCTGCAGTTCGTCAAAGGTCTGGTCGATGCGGTTGTTGATGGCACGCTTGGTCGTGTCAGTCATTGTGATGTCTCCTTGAAGTGGCGCGCTTTCAGCCCAGCCGCATGGACTTGGCGATGATGGTCTTCTGGATCTGCGACGTGCCGCCGCCGATGGTGGACTGGACGCTTTCGCGCAGGTAGCGCTCCATGTCGGCTTCCGGCAGGTTGGCGTAGCCGCCCAGCACCTGCATGCCAGTCAACGCGCAGTGCTTTAGCGTCTCCGAGCCATACAGCTTAGCCATCGACACTTCACGGCTGCAAGGCACGTCGGCGGCAGCCATCTGGGCGGCGCGGTAGCAAAGCAGACGTGCCGCATCCACCTGGGTCTGGCAATCGGCCAGCATGTGCTTGAGCACCTGGAAGTCCCACAACTGCTTGCCGAACTGGATACGTTCGTGGGCATACCGTACCGCCGTCGACACCGCAGTCTGCGCATTGCCGACGTAGGCAGCGGCCACCGAGCAGCGCTCGAGTTCCAGGTGCTTGGTGATGATTTCCCAGCCCTGGCCTTCCTCGCCGAGCAACGCATCGCCCGGAACGCGCACTTCGTCCAGGAAGATCTCGGTGGTGCCGGTCGCATGCCGCGACAGGGTCGGCAGTTTGTTGATCACCAGGCCCGGCGTGGTGTTCGGGATCAGAAGAATGGAAAGTCCGCCGTGCTTGTTGTCGGCATCCGTGCGCACCAGCATGGCGATGACCGTGTCCTTGGCCGCCGCGCCGCTGCACCACAGCTTCTGTCCGGAAACGATCCAGTCTCCGTTCTCGGCACGACGGGCACGGGTCTTCGTGTTAGAGGCATCGGAGCCGGCATCCGGCTCGGAGATCGACACGGAGAAGCGGATCTTGCCATCGATGAACGGCTGGATGTACTTATCCTTTTGGGCAGGCGAGCCATACTTCGAAATGTTCATCGCCGTGAAGGTCGGCACCAGGACTGCTGCCGCGAAATCAAAGCCGAACTTGCCGAGGCCTTCGGCCATCAGAGAGTAGTCGAAGATGTCGCCGCCGGCGCCGCCCTCTTCCTCAGCGAACAGCAGCCCCAGCCAACCCTGCCTGGCAATCTTCTCGTAGGCCTCGTAAGGATAGTCACGGTTCTGGTCGCACTTGCGTACGTACTCGACCGTGATCTCGTTGTCCATGAAACGGTTCACGGTATCCAGCCACAGGGCCTGCGATTCGTTCAGAAAATTCGGTTGCACTCTTGCCTCCATTGGTTTGCACTGGCATCTGCATGCATTGCTGCGATGCGTGTTGGAAGCGTAGCGATGTGCAGCCGGCAAGCCAATTGGCCTTTTCCGAAGCGGCGATTCGGTTGGCTCGAAGCAATCCGGGGCGCGATATCCGGTCAGTCGCGCACGGGACTGGCGGGCTCGTCGCTGAGACGGATGGACTGCCTTTTCAGTGCAGCGGCAGGCCGACTCGGAACACGTCCGCGGGCCGCTGCGATATGAGTGATGCGCACTGCCTACTGCCTACTGCCTACTATTCGGCGATGGCGGCACTGGCGGCGCGATCGAGCAAGTTGTGGCCGAGCAGGCACTCTGGCCGCGGGTCACGCCCATGCAACCTTTGCAAGGCTACACTCCGCCCCTGCGTCCTGAAAGTAAACGGGGTGCAAACCCGCAGCCCAGGCTCTTCCAGGCAGCGCGAAGCATGCTTCGCCTGGCGATCCGTTGCAGGCGGCTGGCGGTTGCGGGGATGGAAGGCAGATGCTTGGGGGGCGGCGCCGGGCACGTGCGCCCGGCCCGCAGGACACCGTCCCTCAGAACGACCGCGGCAGGCCCAGGATGTGTTCGGCGACGAAGGAGTAGATCAGGTTGGTGGAGATAGGTGCCACCTGATAGAGCCGCGTCTCACGGAACTTGCGCTCCACATCGTATTCGCAGGCGAAGCCGAAGCCGCCGTGGAACTGCAGGCAGGCGTTGCCAGCCTCCCAGCTTGCCTTGGCCGCCAGGTACTTGGCCATATTGGCCTGGGCACCCATGGACTCGTGCGCGTCGTACAGTTCGCAGGCTTTCCAGCGCATGAGGTTTGCCGCCTCCAATTCAATAAAGCACTCGGCAATCGGGAACTGCACGCCTTGGTTCTGGCCGATGGGGCGGCCGAAGACCTCGCGCTCCTTGACGTACTTGGTTACCCGATCCATGAACCAGTAGCCGTCGCCGATGCACTCGGCCGCGATCAGCGTGCGCTCGGCGTTCAGGCCGTCGAGGATGTACTTGAAGCCCTTGCCCTCTTCGCCGATCAGGTTCTCCTCCGGGATTTCCAGGTCTTCAAAGAACAGCTCATTGGTTTCGTGGTTGACCATATTGGGGATGGGCCGCACGGTCAGGCCCTTCTTTTGCGCCTCGTGCAGGTCCACCATGAAGATGGACATCCCTTCGCTCTTCTTCTTCACCTCGGCCAGGGGCGTGGTGCGCGCCAGCAGGATCATGAAGTCGCTGTGCTGGACGCGGCTGATCCAGACTTTCTGGCCGTTGACGACGTAGCGTCCGTCCCTTTTGACCGCCGAGGTCTTGATCTTGGTGGTATCCGTGCCGGTGGTGGGCTCGGTCACGCCCATGGACTGCAGGCGCCATTCCCCCGAGGCAATCTTCGGCAGGTACTTTTCCTTCTGTGCCGTGGAGCCGTGCCGCAGCAGCGTTCCCATGTTGTACATCTGGCCGTGGCAGGCACCAGAATTGCCACCACAGCGGTTGATCTCCTCCATGATGACCGAGGCCTCGGTCAGGCCCAGGCCGGAGCCGCCGTATTCCTGCGGGATCAGGGCCGCGAGCCACCCCGCGTCTGTCAGCGCATTGACGAAGGTCTCGGGATAGGCGCGTTGCTCATCCACCTTGCGGAAATACTCGTCGGGAAACTCCGCGCAGAGCGCGCGGACGGCATCGCGGATTTCTTGAAAGTTGTTCGATTGGGTCTGTTCGATCATGGCGCTTCTCTTGCGTTCAAAATCACCGGCGCTTGCGGCACAAATCGGTCGCTCGGTTCGTTGGGAAATGTGGCGCAGCGGGATCCATTGGCCGCCTTCCGATCAGCGGGATAGCCGACTTCGGGCGCACGGCCGCCACAGGTCAGGCTGACATAGTCGCGGCGTTCGGCCGGTTGAGCAATCTACCTTTGTGAAAGCACGCCTTCAACTGTGCCGAAGCCCCGCTTTCGCAATCGCCAAAGTCCACCATTGGCATTGTCAAATAGCGCGAAACGCGCTTTGGCGACATGCTTCAGTCCATCTCCTGACGATGACATAGGAACAAGGACATGGCCGAGATGATGCAGGACAAGGTAGTGGTGGTAACTGGCGCTGGCGGCGGCATCGGTCGGGACATCGCCCTGGCCATGGCCGCGCAAGGCGCCAAGGTGGTGGTCAACGATATTGGCACTTCCACGACTGGCGAAGGTCAGGATGCCGGCCCCGCCCAACGTGTGGTGGAGGAAATCAAGGCCGCGGGGGGCCATGCGGTGGCCAACACCGACAGCGTGTCCGAGGCAGCCAGCGCCGCGCGCATCATCCAGTGCGCCGTGGACAGTTTTGGTCGCATCGATGGCGTAGTGAACAACGCCGGCATTCTGCGCGACCGGTTCTTCCACAAAATGGGCCTGGACGAGTGGGACGCCGTGATCAAGGTGCACCTGTACGGCAGCTACCACATGAGCCGCGCCGCCGCCAACCACTTCAAGGAGCAGGAAAGCGGCGCCTTCGTGCACATGACTTCCACTTCGGGCCTGATCGGCAACCTGGGACAGGCCAATTACAGTGCCGCCAAGCTCGGCCTGGTGGCACTGTCCAAGAGCATCGCGCTGGACATGCAGAAGTTCAACGTGCGCTCCAACTGCATCGCCCCCTTCGCATGGAGCCGCATGGTGGGCTCCATCCCCACCGATACGCCCGAGCAGCAAGCACGCGTGGCCAAGATCCAGCAGATGACCCCCAACAAGATTGCGCCGTTGGCCGTCTACCTGCTCTCCGACGCCGCCAGGGAAGTGAACGCGCAGGTCTTCACTGTGCGCAACAACGAGATCTTTGTCATGAGCCAGCCGCGCCCGCTGCGCTCCGTGCAACGCGGTGAAGGCTGGACGCCCGAATTTATCGCTGAGCACGGCATGCCGGCACTCAAGGCAGCTTTCGTGCCGATGGACCGCTCCGCGGACGTGTTCTGCTGGGATCCGGTCTGAGCGATCAGGAGACGTCGATGACTATCAGCTACCACCACCTCAAGCAACGTTCGTTCCCCCCTGTTGGCCAGAGCTACACCGAGCGCGACACCATGCTGTATGCGCTCAGCCTCGGGCTGGGCAACGATCCGCTGAACGCAGCTGCCTTGCCCTTCGTGTTCGAAGGGGCTGCCGGCGAATTGCGCGCCCTGCCCACGCAGGCGGTAGTGCTAGGCTACCCGGGCTTCTGGGCGCGCGAGGCGGATACCGGCATCGACTGGGTCAAGCTCTTGCACGGCGAGCAGCGCATCCGCCTGCATCGCCCGCTGCCGGCCAGCGCGGACATCGTCGGCCACAATCGCATCACCCACCTGACCGACAAGGGAGAAGGCAAAGGCGCCATCATGGTCACCGAGCGACGCCTGGAAACGGCCGAGGGTGAACTGCTGGCGACGGTGCAGCAGGTGACCTTCCTTCGCGGTGACGGCGGCTACAGCCAGCTGGATGACGGCCAGCCCAGCGACGCGCCGCTGCCTGCGCTGCGCCCGACGCCGGAGGACAGGGCGCCCGACTTCACCGACACCCAGGCGATCCGCCCCGAGGCCGCGCTGCTGTATCGCCTGATGGGCGACTTCAACCCCCTGCACGCCGACCCGACGGTCGCCAGGGCGGCGGGGTTCGAGCGCCCCATCCTGCACGGGCTGGCAAGCTACGGCCTGGTGGCGCTTGCACTGCTACGCCAATGCGCGGAGTACGACCCGGCCAGGCTGCGCGCGCTGGACATCCGCTTTGCCGCCCCCGTGTTTCCCGGCGAAACCCTGCTCACCCAAATCTGGCGCATGCCGGAAAACCCTTCCCACTATCAGCTGCGCGCAAAGGTGCCGGAGCGCGACAAGGTCGTGCTCAGCCACGGCTGGGCCGAAATTACCTGAATCGATATTGCGCCGCCTGACTGCCGACTGACCTCCGACTGACCTCCGACTGACTGCCGACCGACTGTTGCCCCGTGGACATGCACACCCTGGCCTCCCGACTGCAAGCCTTGATCCGCCCCGGAGACCATCTCTGGTGGGGACAAGCCACCGCCGAGCCGCTGACGCTGACGCGCGCGCTGGTAGAACACCGCCACGCGATCGCACAGGGAGGACGGCTCAGTGTCTTTGTCGGCATCGGGCAGTCGGACACATTGCAGCCAGCCCAGGCAGACGTGCTCGACTTCTTCGGCTATGCCGCCAGCGGCCCGCACCGGCAACTGGCCAAGGCCGGCGTGCTGGACATCGTGCCCAGCCACTATTCGCACCTGCCAGGGCTGATTCGCCAGGGCACGCTGCGGGCGGACGTGGTGCTGGTGCAGGTATCGCCTGCCGACGAACAGGGGCGCCACAGCCTGGGCCTAGTGCATGAGTACATTCCCGCGGCGCTCGACCGGGCCCGCGTCATCATCGCCGAGGTGAACCCCGAGGTACCATGGACCCATGGCAGCTGCTTGCTCACCGCGGACGATATCGACCTGCAGGTCGAAGCGCTGCACCCGCCAATCTGCCTTGACCGCGGCGCGCCCGGCCCGGCCGAACAGGCCATCGCCCGCCACATTGCCGGCCGGGTGGAGGATGGCGCCACCTTGCAGATGGGCATCGGCAACCTGCCCGAGGCCGTAGTGGCGGCGCTGCATGGCCACCGCGACCTGGGGCTGCACAGCGGTGCCATCGGTGACGGCATTGCGGCGCTGGCCGAAGCCGGCGTGCTGACCAACGCGCGCAAGACCATTGATGCGGGCGTAGGCATCGCCGGCATCCTGATGGGCAGTGAACGGCTGCGGCGCTGGGCTCACCGCAATCCACAGCTGCAGTTGCGCGAGACCAGTTATACCCATCACCCCGAAGTGCTTGCCAGCATCGACAAGCTGACTGCCATCAATTCCGCCATCGAGGTCGACCTCACCGGCCAGGTGAACGCCGAAGTCGCCGCCGGCGTCTATGTCGGTGCCGTCGGCGGCGCCGTGGACTTCCTGCGCGGCGCTGCGCGCAGCCGCGGCGGGCTGCCCATCGTCGCGCTGCCGGCAACCGCCAAGGGCGCAAGCCGCATCGTTGCGCAATTGTCCGGCCCGGTGAGCACCCCTCGCTCGGACGCGGGCCTGATTGTCACCGAACACGGCGTGGCGGACCTGCGGGGGCAGACGCTCTCGCAGCGCGTGCGCCGCATGCTAGACATTGCCGCCCCCCAACACCGCGAGGACCTGGAGCGCCAGGCCCACGCCCTACTGCGCCAGTGCGGCGCGGTCTTCGTTGCCCTGCCCGGGCAAACGCTGGCCGACTGATTTTTTTGCTTACCTCAAACAGAGTTCCAAGGAGACTTCCATGCGCAGAGCTGCAATCGTCACTCCCCTCCGCACGCCCGTCGGCACCTTCGGCGGCAGCCTGCGCCCGGTGCCCGTCGAGGAACTGGCCGCCACGGCCGTGCGCGCCGTGGTGGAACGCAGCGGCATCGACCCCGCGCGTATCGATGACGTGGTCTTTGCCCAGTCCTACGCCAGCAGCGAGGTGCCCTGCGTCGGCCGCTGGGCCGCGCTGCAGGCCGGCCTGCCGGTCGAGGTGCCTGGCATGCAACTGGACCGCCGCTGCGGCGGCGGCCTGCAGGCCATCGTCACGGCCTCGATGATGGTGCAAAGCGGCGCCGCCGACGTGGTGATCGCTGGCGGCGTCGAGAGCATGAGCAACATCGAGTACTACACCACCGACATGCGTTGGGGATCGCGTTCGGGCAACGTGCGCTTCTATGACCGCCTCGATCGCGGCCGTGAACGCTCCCAGCCGGCCGAGCGCTTCGGCAAGATCTCCGGGATGATCGAGACGGCCGAGAACCTGGCACGCGACTACGGCATCAGCCGTGAAGAGGCCGATGCCTTCTCCGCCCGCAGCCACGAACGCGCGGCGGCGGCCTGGGAGGCCGGCCGCTTCGATGCCGAGGTCGTCCCCGTGCGGGTGCCGCAGCGCAAGGGCGATCCGCTGCAGTTCGCGCGCGACGAGGGTTTCCGCGCGGACACCACGCGTGAAAGCCTGGGCAAGCTGCGCACGTTGATGCCGAACGGCACCGTCACTGCTGGCAACGCCAGCCAGCAGAACGACGCTTCGGCCGCCTGCCTGATCGTGGCCGAGGACAAGCTGGCCGAACTGGGTCTCACCCCCATGGCCACGCTGGTGGGCTGGGCGGCAGCGGGCTGCGAGCCCTCGCATATGGGCATCGGCCCGGTGCCCGCGGTGAAGAAGCTGCTGGCGCGCCTGAACCTGACGCTCGACCAGATGGACCTGGTGGAGTTGAATGAAGCCTTCGCCTGCCAGGTACTGGCCGTGCTCAAGGGTTGGGAGTGGCATGACCAGGATGCGATCGAGCACAAGCTCAACGTGAACGGCTCGGGCATCTCGCTGGGCCATCCGATTGGCGCCACCGGCGTGCGCATCCTGGCCACGCTACTGCATGAGCTGCAGCGCCGCGGCGGCCGCTATGGCCTGGAAACGATGTGCATCGGCGGCGGCCAGGGCATCGCCGCGGTCTTTGAACGCTACTAAGCGCCGCCAGACATCATTCTTGAGCACAGTACAGCCCCGCCCGCACCGTGTGTGGCGGCAGGGGCTGCGCCTGCCATTTGCATTAAGTAGGAGAGCACCTTGATTTCCACCTCACGCCGTCACCTCGTGCTGGCCAGCCTGGCCCTGTGCGGCGCAACGCTCGTCACCGCCTCCGCCACGGCACAGCCCAACGGCCAGCCGGTGCGCCTCGTGGTCGGCTACGCCGCTGGTGGCCCCGCCGACCAGGCCGCGCGGCTGTTCGCCCTTGCACTGGGAAAGACGCTCAACGCCAATGTCATTGTCGACAACAAGCCCGGCGCCAATGCGACACTGGCCGGCTATGAAGTAGTGCGCGCCAAGCCCGATGGCGCCACGCTGTGGTTTGCCGCCAGCGCGGCGCTGACCGTCGCGCCCAACATCATGAAGAGCCTGCCGTACGACCCGGCCAGGGATCTCGCGCCGGTCGCTCCAGTGGCACGCTACTACAACATGCTGGTGGCCAACCTCAGGGAGCCCTTCAAGGGCACCCAAGATCTGGTTGCTTACGCCAAGGCACACCCTGGCAAGCTCAGCTACGGTTCTTCGGGCGTCGGCAGCTCCAACCACGTGGCCATGGCCCTGTTCGCCAGGCAGGCGCAGGTCGAGCTGAACCACATTCCCTACAAGGGCAACGCCCCGGCCATGACGGACACGATCGGCGGCCAGATCGACATGATGTTTGACATCATCAGCACCGCCGGCTCCTATGTGCAGAGTGGCAAGGTCAAACCCATTGCCGTAGGCTCTCCCAAGCGCAGTCCGTCGCTGCCCGGCGTGCCCACCTTCCGCGAATCCGGGATTCCCGGCCTTAAGGACTACGAAGCGGGCGGCTGGTACGCCATCTATGCCCCCAAGGGCGTGACGCCCGATCTGACCCAGAAGCTGGCCACGGCGGTGCGGCAGGCCGTGGAGGACGCCGAGCTCAAGAAGCGCTATGCCGAGCTGGGCTATGAACAGTGGAGTGGCACCACGCAAGATGTCATGAACACCGCCGCGCGTGAACGGACGCAGTGGGCCAGCGTGCTCAAGGGCGTCACGTTGGACTGAGACCCTCGCCGACACCGCCCCGACCCCGATCCGATATTTAGGAAAACCTGACATGATCCGCGATAACGACATCCTGGAAGCCTTGCTCGACAGCGTGCGCCGCTTTGTGCGCGAGCGCCTGGTACCCGCTGAGGCGCTTGTCGCCGAGACCGACGAAATCCCGCAGGACATCGTGCAAGACATGCGCGAGATGGGCCTGTTCGGCATGACCATTCCCGAGCGCTTCGGCGGCCTGGAACTGACTATGGAGGAAGAGGTGCGCGTGGTCATGGAACTGTGCCAGACTTCGCCGGCCTTCCGCTCGCTGCTGGGCACGACCGTGGGCATTGGCTCGCAGGGCATTCTCATGGATGGCACGCCGGAACAGCAGGCCGCCTGGCTGCCGCGCCTGGCCACTGGCGAAACCCTGGCCTCCTTTGCGCTGACCGAACCGGACGCCGGCTCGGACGCCGGCTCGCTGCGCACCACGGCGACCAGGGATGGCGACCACTACGTGGTCAACGGCACCAAGCGCTTCATCACCAATGCGCCGCAGGCCGGCATGTTCACGCTGATGGCGCGGACGAATCCCGAGATCAAGGGGTCGGCGGGGGTATCGGCGTTTATCGTCGATGCGAAGACACCGGGCATCAGCTTCGGCAAGCGCGACGTGAAAATGGGACAGAAGGGCGCACACACCTGCGACGTGATATTCGAGAACGTGCGCGTGCCCGCCGCCAACCTGATCGGCCTGAAGGAAGGCCAGGGCTTCAAGACGGCGATGAAGGTGCTTGACAAAGGCCGGTTGCATATCGCCGCGGTCAGCGTCGGGGTGGCAAAGCGCGTTCTTCGTGACGCCCTGAATTATGCGCTGGAGCGCCAGCAGTTCGGCCAGCCAATCTGTGAGTTCCAACTGATCCAGGCCATGCTCGCCGACAGCCAGGCCGAGCTTTATGCCGCCGAATGCATGGTGATCGACGCCGCGCGCCGTCGCGACGACGGCAAGAACGTCTCCACCGAGGCCTCCTGCTGCAAGATGTTCGCCACGGAAATGGTGGGCCGCGTGGCGGATCGCGCGGTACAGATCCTCGGCGGCTCTGGCTACATCTCCGAGTACGGCATCGAGCGCTTCTACCGCGACGTGCGCCTGTTCCGCCTCTACGAGGGCACGACGCAGATCCAGCAGGTCATCATCGCCCGAAACATGATTCGTGAAGCGCGCGGCGCGTGAAGGCTGCACCGCCCTGCTCGCTGCCCATCCCTGCGCCACTGCCTGCCCTGCCATGACAGAATCCCCCGCTAAACCGACTGCAGACCTTCCCTCCTCTTCCCCGCGCACCGGCGCCCTGAGCCACCTGCGGGTGCTCGATCTCTCGCGCGTGCTGGCCGGCCCGTGGTCCACCCAGAACCTTGCGGACATGGGCGCCGACGTGATCAAGATCGAAAAGCCAGGCGAAGGCGACGATACCCGTCACTGGGGCCCTCCGTTCCTGGCGGACGAGGCCGGGGCGCCCACCCGGCAGGCCTGCTATTTCACGGCGTGCAACCGCAACAAGCGCTCGGTCACCGTGGACATGTCCGCACCGGAGGGGCAGGAGCTGATCCGCGAGCTGGCGCGCCGGAGCGACGTGGTGGTGGAGAACTTCAAGACCGGCGGCCTCAAGCGCTACGGGCTGGACTATGACAGCCTGAGTGCGCTCAACCCGCGCCTCATCTACTGCTCGGTCACGGGCTTTGGCCACACCGGCCCCTACGCGTCGCGCCCCGGATACGACCTGCTGATCCAGGCCATGAGCGGCCTGATGAGCATCACCGGCCAGGCCGACGGCGAACCCGGCGGCGGCCCCATGAAGGTAGGGGTCGCGGTGATCGACCTATTCACCGGCATGTACGCCACCACCGCCATCCTGAGCGCGCTCGAAGCGCGCCACTTCACCGGCCGGGGCCAGCATATCGACATCGCCCTGCTGGATGTGGCGATGGTGGTTTTGGCCAACCAGGGCGCCGGCTTCCTGAATGCCGGCGACGTCCCCCGGCGCCAGGGGAACATCCACCCAAGCGTGGTGCCCTACCAGGACTTCCCCACCGCCGATGGCAATATGCTGCTGGCCATCGGCAACGATGGGCAATTCGCGCGTTTCTGCGAAGCCGCCGGCGTAGATTGGGCGCGCGACGAGCGCTATGCCACCAACACCGGCCGCGTCAACCATCGAAAGGCGCTGATATCGATGATGATGGCGCTCACGCGCACCAAACCGACGGCGGAATGGATCACGCTGCTGGAAGCCAGTTCCGTGCCTTGCGGCCCGATCAACAACATCGCCCAGGCCTATGCCGACCCTCACGTCCAGCATCGGGGCCTGCGCGTCGAGCAGGAGCGCTATCCCGGCGCGCAGCCGCCCATCGGGGAGTCTGTGAATCAGGTGGTCACCGCAGCCAGCCCGCTGCGCCTGTCGGAGACACCGCCAACGCTGCGCTATGCCCCGCCAGCCCTGGGCCAGCACACGGATGAGGTGCTGCGCGACTACCTGAAGCTTAGTCCGCAGCAACTGGAAGCATTGCGCGCACGGCGCGTGGTGTAAGCCGCCGGGCCGCTTGCGGCAGCCTGGCAATCCGTCTGTGTCGATTACCGGTTGCACCGCGCATCCGGCCCACATACACTGGCGCCATTTGGCTGGCGTCCCGCCTTGCCAAACGGTTTCCCCGCACAAGGATTCCCGCGAGATGTCACCGGACCGAGACACACCACAACGGATCAGCGACATTCCACGCCGCTGGGCCACCCAGACCCCCGACCATGTGGCCGTGTTCGAGGATGGCCGCACCGCCACCTTCTCGCAGCTGTGGGCAAGCATCGAGGATGCGCAGCGCTATCTTCAAACGCAGGGCGTCGACACCGGCGATCGGGTGCTGATCACGGCCGAGAACTGCCTGGCGGTGATCACGCTGGTGTTCGCGCTGTCGGAACTGGGCGCGTGGCCGGTCGTCGTTAATGCCCGCCTGTCGGAACGGGAAATCGAGGTGATCCGCGCGCACTGCCAACCACGCCTGATGCTGTTCACCCATGCCGCATCACCTGATGCGCTGCGGCACGGCGTGCGCTATCGGGCACGGGAAATTGCCCCCGCCGGTCTGGGCCCGCTGATGGCCAGCGCCATCGATGAGACCAGCGGGCGCGAGCCCGAGGCGCTCGCGCGTGACGTCGCCGCGCTGATCTACACCTCCGGCACGACCGGGCAGCCGAAGGGCGCGATGGTCACGCATCGGGGCTTGCTGCACTTCGCGCGCGTCACGGTCGAGTCCCGCCGCATGCAGGCCGACGACTGCGCCTACGCGGTCATGCCCATGTCGCATGTCTTTGGACTGGGAACGCTACTGCTCTCGACGTTCCATGCCGGCGCGAGCCTGTACCTGTGCGCTCGCTTCAATGCGACGGATGTCACGGCGGCGATCCGCCAAGGCGAGATCACGCTGCTGCAGGGCGTGCCGATGATGTTCAGCCGCATCCTCGTTCACGCGCGGGCGACTGGCATGCCAATAGCGCCGTCGCCGCGGCTGCGCTATCTCTATACAGGCGGGGGGCCGCTCGATCCGACGCTCAAGCAGGAGGTCGAGGTGATGTTTGGCCAGCCGCTGCACCATGGCTACGGGATGACCGAGTACGCGGGATCCCTGTTCGTGACGCGCATGGACCGGCCGCGCACCGATTGCTCGGCGGGCGAGATCGTCGAAGGCGCGGAACTGCAGGTGGTCGGGCCGGACGCCAGGCCGGTACCGGAAGGCGAACCGGGCGAGCTATGGGTAAGAGGACCGGGTGTCATGCGCGGCTACTACCGCGCACCGGACCTGACCGCCGAGGCCTTGCGCCCCGGTGGCTGGCTCAACACTGGCGATATCGGCCGGCTGGGTCGCGACGGCGCGCTGTTCATCGTTGGCCGCACCAAGGACCTAATCATCCGCTCCGGCTTCAATGTCTATCCGATTGAAGTCGAATCGGTCATCAACACGCATCCGTCCGTGCGCCTGTCGGCCGTCGTCGGGCAGGCCACCGCGGACGGCAACGAGGAAGTGATCGCCTTCGTCGAAATCAAAGATGGAGAAAAGTTCGACGCGTCGGCTCTGCACGACTACCTGATCGATCGCCTGTCGCCCTACAAGCGCCCTGAGAAGATCCTGCGCGTGGCCACGATTCCGGCGACGGCCAGCGGCAAGCTGCTCAAGCACCAGCTCCGGCAGATGCTCGCGGAGCGGAAATAGGCCGGAAGCACCCACATGGCGCGTTCAGTCCTGGCGCCCGAGGCCGTCCTCGACAAGCAGGTCCACCAGCTTGCGAGCAAAGAGCGGCAATGCGCCGAGGTCCGCCACGCAGATCTGGAGCTTGCGCTCGGCCCATTCGTCGTTGAGCTGCACGATCCGCAGCGCCATGGTCGTCGCATGGCGGCCGGCAGTGCTCTCCGGCAGCACGCCGACACCGACATTCGCCTCGATCATCCTGCAGGCGGTCTCGAAGTTGCTGACCTGGACGCGCCAGCGCAGCTCGCGCTGCAGGTCAACCGCGGCGCGCTTGAGGAAGTTGTGGATTGCGCTCGCCTCCGGCAGGCCGATGAAGTCGTAGTCCAGCGTGTCGATAAAATCCACGCGATCGCGCTCGACCAGCGGGTGGCTCAGCGCGGTGGCAAGTACCAGGCGGTCGCGCCGGTATGGCATGACGTCGAGCCCTTCGGTACGCACGTTGCCTGCGACGATGCCGATGTCGACCATCCCTTCCTGCACGGCACGCACGATGTCCGGGCTCAGCCGTTCCTGCATGTCGATGGTCACGTCCGGGTGGTTGACCAGATAGGTGCGCAACACGGCCGGCAGGAATTCGCTCATCGCGGTCGTATTGGCGAAGACGCGCACATGGCCTTTCACGCCTGCCACGTACTCCTGCAGATCGCCGCTCAACTGCTCGAGCTGGCGCAGGACGCGACGCGCATGGGCGAGCAGCGTCTCCCCCGCCCCGGTCACTTTCACGCCTTGGCTGCTGCGGCTGAGCAGCCTGACCCCGACGTGTTCCTCCAGGTTCTTGATGCGTGTGCTGGCGGCGGCCAAGGACAGGTGCGAGCGTTGTGCGCCGCCGGTCAGGCTCTGGGCCTCCGCAATATGCGTGAACAGTTTCAGATCGACCAGATCAAAGCGCATGACATCCTTCCTGAGCATCGTACCGGATTATCTCGCAAAGGAGCGCGCAGTACACCATGCAGGTGCTGGTTCCAGACCCCCCAGTCCTGAATTGCCGCCCTCCCTCACCCGTACTACTCTCGGACTTGACCGTGCATCACGGGGTAGTTCGGCCATGCGGGGGCTTTTTTCAAAACGTTCGGCAGATTTAGGGCGCCCAATGGAGGTTTCACCCCGAAAAAGGGCTCCGCCGAATATGTCGTGGACGAACAGTGTGTGATCCTGTTCGACGATATTCGGCCGAAGGACGTGCGCGAGCCAACGCCGCGAGGCTGCTAGTCAGACGATACCGGCGTCGCGCAGCGCTTGCACCTGCGCGTGGTCATAGCCGACCTCGGCAAGGACTTCCACGGTGTGCTCGCCGACAGTAGGCGGGCGCCGCGCCACATCAGGCGGGGTGCGCGACAGGACCGCCGGCGGCGCCACGATCAGCGCCTTGCCCGGCAATCCGGGATAGTCGAGCCAGATGTAGGCGCCAGACTCCCGGATCGATGCATCGTCCAGCGCTTCGCGCGGGGAGTAGATCGGCGCCGCCGGGATCTTGGCTTTCTCCAGTTCCCGCAATGCGGTATCACGTGTGCGGGTGGCACACCATTCGCCCATCAGGCCGCTCAGCAACTCCCCGTGCTCGCCGCGTCGCAGGTCGTCGCGAAAGCGCGGGTCATCCAGCAGTTCGGGCGCGCCGATCAGGTTGGCCCAGCGCCGGAACAGCGGCTGCCCGATCACCTGGGCAATGATCCAGCCGTCGGTGACCCGGAAGATGTCAGAGGGCCCGTAGGACGGGCTGCGGTTGCCGATCGCCTGCCGGTCGATGGCGAGCGCCGACTCCTCGATCAGCGCCCCGCTGGACAGATTCAGTGCCGTCTGCAGCAGCGACGCCTCAACGCATTGCCCGCGTCCGCTGCTGCGCCGCTCGTACAGCGCCATCACCGTACCGAGCGCGCACGACAACGCCGTGGAGAAGTCGACTACCGGGACCATCGCCTTGGTGGGGCTATCGGGCGTGCCCGACATATAGACCGCGCCGCTCAGCGCCTGCCCGACGCCGTCGAAGCCGACACGATGAGCCGCGCTTTCATGCGAACCGAAGGCGGTAGAGGCCGTCAGGATGATGCCGGGGTTGATCGCGCTGAGCGTGGCGTAGTCCAGCCCCAGATTCGCTAGCGTCTTCGGTGGCATGTTGGCCACCACCACGTCGGCCGTCGCCACCAGCCGGCGCACCACCTCGCGGCCCTGCTCGCTGTCGATGTCCAGCGTCACCGAGCGCTTGTTGCGGTTGCACTGCAGGAACAGCGCCCCCTCCCCCGATTCCGTGACCGGCACGATAAACCGGTCTTCGCTGCCCCCGACACGGTCGATGCGGATCACATCGGCACCGTAGTCCGCGAGCAACGCTGCGCAGAACGGACCGGCAATAAAACGTCCAAAGTCGAGGACGCGGATACCTTCAAGTACTTTTGACATCTTGATCGTTTCCATCCAGCTGGCTGCCTCGCCTGCGAGAGACGACGGCTGATGGAAGCGATCGTGATCGCCGGGCCCGTGCCAGTCAATCGTGGCTGCCAAAACGTTCCGTGCATCGGAAGGGCAGCGCCACATTGGACGCTGAATGGGGCGGTACGCCCGGACGATCGGTTCAGGAGGTTGAGCTGTGCCGCTCACCCGCGCACCGGCAGTGCCGGCTGCCGGGCTGCCGCCATCGACGAGCCGAAACGGTACTGAATGGCGGGATTCGGCTAGTCGTCAACGCTGCCGACAGCTTCCAGCAAAGCACGCACTTTTGCCGGCATGAGCCGGCGCGCAGGCGTGAGCGCATAAACTTTGACCGGCGTCGAAGTGAGTGCTGGCAAGATCTGAACCAGTTCACCACGCCTGAGATGGCCCTCCACGAAGCTCGACGCCACGCGTGTCACGCCCAGACCATCAAGGGCGGCCCGGATGCGGATTTCGGCATTGGAGGTCCGGATACGGGGCTGTACCGGCACGCGCACCACCTCCTTCCCGCGCTCTCAGTACTCCGATCGCCGGCCAGTCCTCGAGGTCCTGCGGCGTCTTCGGCAGGCCCCGTTCCCGCGCCAGCGAGGCCGATGCATAAAAAGCCCTGTCTATCGTGACAACCCGCCTGCTCACCAGCGAGCTATCCGGCAATTCCGTGGTGGTCCTGACAAAGGCGAGGTCGTACCGCTGCTCGACCAGATCGGGCAATACCCGAGAATCATCGATCTCAACCCGCAAGGATGGATGCGCCTTGAGGAGCTTTGCGAGCGCCGGTGACAAGAGCAGCCATCCGCTCTCATAAGGCGCGCTCACGCGCAGCGTTCCCCGGACTTCCTGCGTTGCCGACTTCGTGTCGGCTTCGACATCCCGCAGCGCCGCCAGCAACGGCGCCGAACGCGCATAGAGTTCCTCGCCAGCTTCGGTGACGCTGACGCGGCGGGTGGTTCGCTCAAGCAGCCTGATGCCAAGCTGGCACTCAAGCCGCGTCACCGATGAGCCGACCGAAGATTTCGGCACGCCGGACCTGGCACCTGCGGCCGTAAAGCTGCCGGCCTCAACGACCCTGCAGAAGTTCTCCCAGTCCCTCCAGTCGGTGAAGTCATCGGAACCCACGCTGGCCATATTCAGTCGATCCGTCTCTGGAACATCGCAAAGATGCTGCCGCAAATGGCGACCCAGGTCACGAAATGGAAGCCGTCCAGCGTACTGAGGAAACTCGCCTGCTGCGTGACCATGCGGCTCACCTCAACCAGGGCGAGGCTGGCGGCCTCACGGGACGTATGGCCCATGCTCTCGAAGACATGGGTCAGACGGTCCAGTGTCGCCTGATAGACAGGATTGAACGGATTCACAAACTCGGCTAGCCGGGCATCGTGGACGGCAAAGCGGTGCTGATCCAGGATGATCATGGTGGCCGTCGCGAAAGAATAGGTCAGCTGCTTGACGATATTCTTGAAGCGGTAGCCATGATTGAACTCTTCCACGGCAAAGATCCGGAAGGTAACGTTGGCCACCGGCAATGCCACGAACAGCAAGAGCAGTCCGCGTAGCACCAGGGGCAGCACCAGCCATGAGGTACTGACGCCGGGCGGCATATAGGCCATCCAGCTGCCGATAAAGGCCGCCAGCAGGAAGCCGGGGACGATCATCCATCTCTTATGCTGGATGCGCGACGAGTACCGGAAGTACGCGAAAGCCGGGCACAGGGAGACCAACGACGTAACGCCCACGAGGCGCCCGGTGTTTTCGACCGGATACCCCAGCCCGCCCTCAAGGAAACGCGAGATCAGGTAGCCGAGGGAATTGCTCAAGTAGTAGAACACGACATACAACGCGATACCCACCTGGAAGCTCTTCTCGCGCAACGCGTGCAGCCGCACGAGCGGCCTCGGGTGATGCCACTGGTGCCAGGCGAACCATGCGAGCGACAGCAAGCCAGCCGCAGTCAGCAGCACCATCCCGGGCGAGGCGCTGAACAGAACAAAGCGCACCTGCTGCATCACGATCAGCAGCGAGCCCAGTGCGAAGGCAAAAAGGAGATATGGCCAGAGATGCGGATCACCACGGGCCTCTGGATGTAACTGGCCTGTGGGCGGCACGGCCAGCCAGGCAAAGAGCGCCAGTGCTGCACCGCCAAACGCGGTGCACGAGAACAGCCCGCGCCAGCCGAAGTACGCGATCAGGTAACCGCCGCACAGCGGTCCGATCGCGCTGGCCAGCAAGATCATGACAAGGAAGACCCGCGTCGCCGCAGGGCGCTGTTGCGGCGTAAAGCTGAGCTGGAGCAGGATGCGGCAAGCGCTCATCATCGGGCCGATGAAGTACCCCTGCACCCCGCGCGCCACGGCCAGTTCGAGCGAGGAATCGGACAGCGCCGACGCCACCGATCCGGCCGCGAAGCATAGCAGGCAGGCGCTGATATAGCGCCGGTAGCCCACTCGCTCGACCCACCACTGCTGCTGCAGGATGCCAAGTACCGAGGTAATGACATAGGCCGTCGACGCCCAGACCAGTTCGTCGGGCGCAGCGTTGACGCCACCGGCGATATACCGGATGAAGAACGAGAAGATCGTGTTATCGAAGTAGTCGAGCCCGGTCGCAAGCGCGATCGCCCAAGCGAACACGTTAATGCCCAGCCGCCTTCCGCCCATCAATTGCTGCCCGGCTGGTGTTGCGCTCATGTCCTATCCATTCCTGCTGGACCTGCCGAACTCCGGGACGGCGTGCCCATGCTTGTTACCGCGCATCGTCCGCCAGATACCGGATCGAGCGTTTCAGCCGCTGCCTGGCTAAGCAGACGTCGTGCGCGGAAACACCGGACCGCGCTTCTCACGGAACGAGGCTACGCCTTCCTTGACCTCAGGGCCGCCGAAGCCAAACATTTCCAGCGCCAGCGAGGCGTCGAAGATCGGACCGGCCTGGCGCAGCCAGTTGTTCAGCGCATACTTGGTCCAGCGGATCGCCGACGGCGCACCATTGGCGAGGCGGGTGGCGATCGACACGGCCGTGTCCTGCAGATCCGCCTCATCCACCGCCAGCGACACCAGCCCCATCTGCTCAGCCTTCTCGCCGCTCACCGGCTCGCACAGCATCAGGTGGTATTTCGCCTTGGCCATGCCGCACAGCAGCGGCCAAACGATCGCGGCATGGTCGCCGGCCGCGACGCCGAGCCGGGTATGCCCATCCACCAGCCGCGCGCTGCGGGCCGCCACCGAAATATCGGCCAGCAGCGCGGCAACCAGCCCCGCACCGACCGCGGAGCCGTGGATCGCCGAAACGATCGGCTTGGAGCAATTGATGATGTTGTAGACCAGGTCCTTCGACTCGCGCCAGACGCGGGCGCGGGCATCGAAGGAGTCGATCATCTCCTCCACCATCTCGAAGTCGCCGCCGGCCGAGAAGGCCTTGCCCGCGCCGCACAGCACCACGGCGCTCACGGTCGGGTCGGCATCGATGTCGCGCCAGACGCGGGCGATCTCGTCGTGGCCACGGGCATCCAGCGCGTTCAGGCGCTCGGGACGATTCAGCGTGATGCGCAGGACGCCCTCACTCGGGCGATCAAACGCAAGGCTCGAATACTGCTCATAGGCCGCGCTCGGCGCGGCGTTGCTTTTCGACATGGAATCTCCTGAATAAAGCAGGCGGAGCATGTGCAGCGAACAAGGAAATACACACGCTCCCGTCAATCAACGCGCTGTCACTGCCCTGCAGCGGCGCGAATCTCATCAAGCGCCGGCGGGTTGTCCAGCGCGGACAAGTCGCCGGCAGGCTGGCCGGTGTAGACACTGCGGATGACCCGCCGCATGATCTTCGAGCTGCGCGTCTTCGGCAACTGCGCGACCACATGCACCATCGACGGCCGGAACGGCCGGCCCAGCCGCCCGTCGACATGCTGGCTGACGGCAGCCCTTAACGCCTCCTTCGACAGCACCACCGCGGCGGACGGCACCAGGAAAACCACCAGCTTCTGCCCCTTGACCGGATCATCCACGCCGATCGCGGCCGCTTCCGCAATCTCGGGCAGCTCAAGCAGCACGTCCTCAATCTCGGCCGGGCCGAGCCGTTTTCCGGCCAGCTTGATGGTGTCGTCGGAACGCCCCAGCAGGAACCAGGTGCCATCATCCCAGCGCATCGCGAGGTCGCCATGCACCCAGACTCCCGGCACGGTGTGCCAATATGTGTCAAGGTAGCGCTCGTCGTCCTGCCAGAACGACTGCGTCATGCCGACGAAGGGCCGGCGGATCGCCAGTTCGCCAACGGCGTTGGTAAGCGACTTGCCATCCGCATCGACCACGTCGGCGGCCACCGACGGCGAGGCCGTGTTGAAGCCAGCCGGGCTGATGGGCTTGACGATCACGCTGGACAACAGCGCCCCCGAGACCTCGGTGCCGCCCGTATAGTTGATGACCGGACGGCGGCCGCGGCCGAACGCCCTCTGAAACCACAGGAAGTGCTCGGGATCAATGCCCTCGCCCGCAGTGATCAGGAGCCTGACCGTGGACACATCGCCTTGCGTGGCAATGGCCTCGTTGGTGGCCAGGCCGCGGATCAGGGTCGGCGCCGAGCCAAAATGCGTGACCCCGTAGCGTTCAATGATGCGCGACATGCGTGACCAGTCCGGGAAATCGGGGGCCCCGTCATAGCAAACCAGGGTTGCGCCGCGCAGCAGCGCGCACGACATCACCAGCGTGCCCGCCACCCAACCCATGTCCGCGGGCCAGCAGAACACATCCTTCGGACTGACATTGAAATGGACGGCAGAATCGTGCGCGATCTTCATCGGGAAACTACCGTGGGTATGCACGGTCCCCTTGGGCTTCCCGGTGGTGCCGGACGTATAGATGATCATGAAGGGATCGTCCGGCGACATCTGTTGCGGCGCGGCGTCGGGCTGCGAGCCGGCAACCTGGTGCCAGTCCAGCTCCTTGTCGCCGAAGGTGATGGTCTCGCCCGCGTGCTTCCAGATGGTGGTGCCGACCTCCGGCAGGCGCACCATGGCCTCATCGATCAGGCTGCGCGTATCGACCCACTTGCCCCGGCGCGCGAATCCGGTGGTGGCCACCAGCGCGCGGGCTGAGCACGACGACAGACGCGACACGATCGCATCGACACCGAAGCCGCTGAACAGCGGCACCGTCACCGCGCCGATCCAGGCAATGGCCAGCGAGGTCACCGTCGCCTCGACACCGTTTTCCATGAGCAGGCCGACCCGGTCTCCGCGCCCCACGCCCAGGGCCTTCAGGCCACCGGCGAACGCCGCCACCTTTTGCGCCAGCTCGGCATAACTCAGGCGCTGGGCTGAGCCATCCTCGCGTTCGGCCACCACTGCGGTATGCGACGCCATCTCCGGGTCATCAGCCCACCTGAGCGCAGACTTGACCCAGTTGAGCTGTCCACCCGGGAACCATTTCGGGAACGGTTGCCCTTCCGACGCGTCCAGGTACTTCTGGAACGGGACGTCCCAGACCATGCCGCAAAAGTCGATGACAGCGCGCCAATAGGCGTCCGGCTTCTCGTTCGAGAAAGCCAGCAGTTCATCGTAGTCCTTCAGGCCCAGGCGCGCGACCAGCGCCGACACATTCGCCGTGGCGATATCGTCTCCCGTGGGAATCCAGTCATTGTGCAGAGAGTCACTCATCGAAAATCCAGCCTTTTGGTTGCACGGTTGCTGCGGCGCGATGTGTGCAAGGCGGCTGTGCAGCATCGGCCGCTGCAGGCAATGCCATCTCCATCGCATGGAGCCAGCGTGATCGACGCGTCCAGGCAAGTCAACCGGGCCCGCAGGACTGTTCCGTACTCCGGAAATGCCGCGGCGCCGCCGGCCGGAAAGAATCCATGTCGTGGGGGTCAAACCCCTTTCAATAAGTCGGCGCCAGTCACGCGATCGAGCAACGCGAGGCCATGCCGCCGTCGACGGTGACAATCACGCCGGAGGTGTAACGGGAACGATCCGAGGCGAGGTAGACGAACAGGTCGGCCACTTCCGCGACGGTTGCAGGCCGGCCCAGCGGCATCGTGGCCAACATCTTCCCCACCTCCTGCGCGTCACCCTGGGCGCGGGCGCGCAGCACCTTGCGGATTCGTTCGGTATCAACGGGTCCCGGATTGACCCCCACCACGCGGATGCCGTCTTCGAGGCTGCGGCCGCCCAATGCCCGTGTGAAGGCCATCAGCGCGGCGTTGCCGGCGCTGCCACAGATGTAGTCGAAGTCGACATTCTCGCCGCCATTGCCGATGTTGTTCAAGATAATGCCGGCACCGCGCGTCTTCATCCCGGCATACACGAGGCGCGTGAGATTGATGTAGCCAAACACTTTCAGCTCCCACCCCTGCCGCCACGCCGCTTCGTCCACCTGCCACAGGTTGCCGCCCGGAATGCTGCCGGCGTTGTTCACCAATACGTCGGCGTCCACCCCGAATCCGGCAACTTGGGCAATGGCGCCTGGCGCCATCATGTCCGCGGCCAGTGTATGTACTCCGATGCCATGGCGCGCCCGCAACCCGGCTGCGATCCGTTCGAGTCGTTCCGCCGACCGGGCAACCAGGTAAAGCTCACAGCCTTCGGCGGCGAACGCCTGCGCGAGGCCTTCGCCGATACCTTGGGAGGCGCCCGTGACAAGTACCTTTCGCCCGTTCAGCCTCAACTCCATCTCTGCCTCCTCGTCGATTCGCCAGTCCTACCTGCCCTTCATGACGACAGCCTCGGTGGGCCGTGTGCAGCGCCGCCGCATGTTCCCAATGCCACCGACCCACAAACCTCGAATTCGCGCTATGCCGTCAACCGCCGCGCATCTTCAGCACGGTCTGCTCCGGCGGCCGACTCTTGCTTCCCGGGACGACTTCGAGCATGTCGATGACCGGCTGGCCGAATTCCGCGCTCTGCGCGACCTTCCCGATATAGACCGGCGCCTCGGCCTGGTGGTCGAACCTGCCAATGCGGATCGGTCCGCGTGGCGACTTGAACGGCTGCGTTTCAAGCGCCGCCATCACCTTGTCCGGTGCGATGGACCTGGCCGCGTTGGCTGCCTGCGCCCACACCGAAACGCAGTCATAGCTGAGAGTCGCCCAGTCGGACGGGAAGCGCCCGCGCCTGGCCCTGTACGCGGCAACGAAGGCCAGCCCTTCGGGCGATGCGTTGCCAAGCACATTGACCGCGGCGGTCTGAAAACCGTCTGTTCCCACCGGCGCGGCATCGCCCATGGCCTTCAGGGTGATGCCGTCGTACAGCGCGCTGAAGCGGTTCTTCACCTGTGCGAAGAAGCCAATAGCCTGTGCCTGCTTGGAGAACGTAATCAGGTCGCTGCCGAACAGCATCGTGAACACGTAGTCCGGCTTGGCAGCCAGCACCTTGTTGATGGCGGGCGTGAAGTCAGGCGCGCCGTACTTGGGATACTCCTCGACGACAATCTCGGCCTGCGGATTAAATTCCTTAATGAAAGCCTTGAAACGGTTGGCACCAGTCCTACCAGCAGCGTAGTCGGCGGCAATCACGGCATACTTCTTGTATGGTTGCTTGGCAAGGTACGCCGCCATCGAGTGCATCACCATGTAGCTGTTCGGGCTCATGGCGAAGATATACGGGTGGTAGTCCTTGATGGTCAGGTCATCAGACTGTGACGAACTGGCACAAGTCGGGACCCTCTGCCGCGAGCCCACGGCCTTGCTGACAGCTAGCGCGCTGGCTGAGGTGGCAACGATCAACAGGCTGGCGCCGTCCTTCGCCATGGCGCCGGCCTGGCTGACTGCCTTTTGCGGGTTGGTTCCATTGTCCTGGTAGGCCAGCGATATGGGCCGGCCAAGCACGCCGCCATTGCGGTTGATGACCTCCACGGCGTACTGGGCACCATCGAGGGCATCTTTCGATACATCCGCACCGGCGCCGCTCAATTCGAGGGATGCTGCAACGCGAACAGGCTCGCCCGCCGGGGGTGCGGCCGACGACCAATTGGCGATGGTGATGGCAAACGCGCCGAGGCACAGACGGGTCGATGGTTTCATGCTGTCTCCCTGGTATCCAGCAAGTATTGGAAGTCGCACGCCGTCGGGTCAACGAGGCGGGAATCCTTGTTCCGTACTTCGAAAGTCGGCAATACCCGTAGGAACACTGATCGCTGCGCGCCGCGTGTAGCCGCGCGCCAGACGATGGCGTTCGAATTTCGGCAATCGGTCGCTCGTGATTCACAAATTGAGGAACGCGCCAAAGACTCCTAGCATTGACGACAGGCACGCAAGCACGCACCGACGAAATCCAGGGACAAGCTGGAAGTCGGAGCAGAAACGGCCCATGGGCCGGAAGACTTGCAGCACTTCGCTCTCAGCAGGTGATCCAATGCAGGCAACAACAGCGGTCGTTACTCGGGAAACAGTGGCAGCTATGCAAAGTACGGCACCGGTCACCTTGACGTTAGACAGAGGGCTTCAGGTGCTGCGAGCATTCCGCGCCGAACGTTCCCCGTTGACCAATGGGGAGCTCGTCAGGCGCACCGGCCTGTCCAAGGCAACGGTCTCACGCCTGACCACCACACTGGTGGGACTCGGCTACCTTCGCCGAGTAGCCGGCGGGCCGCAGTTCGCCCTGGCCACAGCTGCGCTGAGCATCGGCCATACCTACCTGGAGACCAACCCGGTCACGCAACGCGCACATCCCTTTATGCAGGAACTGGCGGACCGCCTCAACGTGTCGGTCTCGCTGGCGGCCCCGGATCATCTCGACATGCTCTACATCGCCCACCGGACCAGCGCGCGGATCGCGACTCTGCGGATGGGCGTCGGCTCCCTGCTGCCGATGGGGTGGACGGCCAGTGGCCGCGCATGGCTGTGGGGACTGCCACCGGACGCCCAGGGCAACTACATCGAAACGCTAAAACAGGCAGCAGGCCCGCGTGCCGGAGAACTCGAAAAGGGGATCCAGGCTGCTTTCGACGATCTGCAGACTACCGGCGCGTGCATGTCGCTGGGAAACTTTCAACGCAATGCATACGGCATCGCGCTGCCAGTCAGGGTAGGACATTCGGCCACGCACTTGGCCCTGAGCTGTGGCGCGGTTGAGCTCGAACCTGACGTTGCCGCCCTCCGCAAGCGGATAGTACCGGTGCTGCAGGCGGCCGCCTTGGACCTGGTCGCTCTGCTGCGTGATGTCGATGCGCAACTCTGACCGGCTATGGGGAGAGCCAGCATCGTCACCAGGCAACCGGATCGAATGAAGGGCACCCGAGCGGAGTGCATACCATCGGGGTCAGCGGTCCGGCATCACTCGAGGACGCCCAGCCGTTCCTGCAAGGCCAGTGCTGTCGCGGCCAGCCTGGGCCCAAGTTCCCGCTCGACGCGGACACGGGCCATGCGGGCGCTGCGGCCGACGCATGCCAGCACGATCGGCGGATGATCCGGAACACGGACGGGGACGGCAATGGAAACGAGTTCAGGATTCCCTTCACCAAGCGACGTGCAAAACCCCCGCTTGTGCAATTGCGACGTGCCTTCCGCCATCCAGCGCCGCAGAGACGGCCAGTCGCGGCCGCTCTTGCGTTCCACATTGCCCTGGAGATAGTAGCGCTCCAGCTCCGGCAGCGCCGCCAGCAGCGCCCAACCCATCGGGGACGAAGCGATGGACAAACGTGTACCGGCCGCGAGCCTCAGATCGAGCATCGCGTCCTTGCTAATTTGCGTGTCCAGCACTATCACATCCAGCCTGTCCCGCGTTCCCAGCACCACGTAGGTATCGGTCGCATCCGCGAACTTCTGCATTTCGCTGCGGGCGGCCCGTTGCACATCGGCACCCGCGATGGCCGCGTAGCCGAGCGATAGCGCAGCAGCGGCGAGCCGGTATTTCCGCCGTGCTTCGTCGTAGTGAAGGTAGCCCAGCGCAACCAGGGAATACAGCATCCGCGACACCGTGGGCCCGGGAATGCCGGTTTCCAGCGCAATATCCTGGTTGCCCATCCAGGGCCGCTCAGGACTGAACGCCGCCAGGACGGCCAGGCCGCGTGACAGTGGCACCACCCTCACCTCGCATTGTGCCGCTTCAAGTCGCTTCGCTGCCGGTTCGATCGCACCGATTCCGGGCGGACGCCTGGCGCGGTTGGTGACATTGGTGTGCAGCATGGAACCTCCGTGAACCTAAAGCGGACTGGACGGCTGGAGGACAGCAATGTCATCTCACAAACGTTAGGTAGATTTTGGGCGCGCGATGGAGTAACTTCCATGGGGGTTAACCCATTGGCGCATCCATCGCTGCAGCCGCGATGATCGCGTCCGAAAGCCAGCCCAGCTTGTTGTGTCCTGATGACTGACCGCGTTGATTGGTGCCTCGCTCGGCGCCCACGAGTCCGGCCGCAAGCGGCCGGCCAGCATGCCGGGTCGTGATGGACGACTGCGCCCGACGTCAGTCCCTGGCTAGCGCGGTACGCGCCTTGCCCCCGCCAATGGCCGGCTCGACCGGTGCGATGTCCCCCTTCTCGATCGCATACCAGCGATCGCAAACCAGGTCGGTGAATTTGATGTTCTGCTCCGCCAGCAAGATACCCATCCCACCAGAGCACAGGGATTTGATCGCGTCGGCCAGCCGCAACACGACGATGGGCGCGAGCCCTTCGCTGGGTTCGTCCAGCAGCAACAGCCGGGGCTGCAGCAGCAGCGCGCGGCTGATGGCGACCATCTGCCGTTCGCCCCCGGACAGCTTGCCCGCATAGCGCGCGCGCAACGCCTTCATCTCGGGAAACAGCGCGTACACCGACTCGATTTGCCTGGCGGGGGCATGTTTCACCCCGATCGTCAGGTTCTCCTCGACCGTCAGCGAGCGAAACAGCCGTCCCCCGCTCGGCACGATCGCCAGCCCCGCGGCCACCCGCCGGTGGGCGGGTATGCCAAGGACATCCTGGCCATTCACCACGATGGCGCCGGAACTCGCGGCAATCAGGCCGCATACGGCGTTGATGAATGTCGTTTTCCCGGCACCGTTGCGCCCCACCAACCCCACCACCTCGCCGGCATGCACGCTGATGTGCGCATCGCGGATGACCTTCACGTGGCCATAGCCTGCGTTCATCCCTCTCACGCACAGGACTTCGTCAGATATCTTCACCAAAATAGGCCTCCTTCACGCGAGCGTCCGAGCGCACGACCTGTGGTTCGGCATCGATCAGAATTTTTCCGGCAGCCAGCACGACGACGCGGCTGGCGAACGAAAACACCACCTCCATGTCGTGCTCGACGAACACGATCGGCATGCGCTCGCTGGCACCGATCGAGCGGATCAGCGCGAGACACTGGCGCGATTCTTCCCGCCCCATCCCTGCCGTCGGCTCGTCCAGCAACAGCAGCCGGGGGTTGGTGGACAGCGCCACCGCCAATTCCAGCGTGCGCTGGTCACCGTACGACAGGTCCCCCGCGAGCACGTTGCGCTTTGCCTGCAGTCCCACCTTCTCCAGCGCTGCCTCGGCCTCGCGCCGCATGAGGGACGAGGCCCGGCTGAACATACTCCACGAGCGTCCCCGGGCGAGCATTAGCCCGATCTGCACATTCTCCAGCACGGTCGAGTTGCGGAATACGCTGCTGACCTGGAAAGAACGGCCAAGCCCTCGCTTCACGCGCCGCCATGGCGGCAGCGTGGTCACCTGCTCGCCGAACAAGCGCACCTCGCCGCCGTCGGGCAGCTTGCGCCCCGTTAGAAGGTCGAAGAACGTGCTCTTTCCGGCGCCGTTTGGGCCAATGATGGCGACCGCCTCGCCATCGTGGATGTCCAGCGAGATACCGCTCACCGCGGTGAAACCGCCGAAGGATTTGGAAACGTTCGATGCGCTCAGCACCGGCTGCTGGTTCGTATTCATTTCCGCCCATCCCTGGCACCGAAAGAGGTCATGGAATTCCCATCGCCCCGGCTGAGGCGCCCTGTCAAGCGCCTGCCGATGAAATCGTTGACCGGCGGTGCCAGTCCTTCCGGGAACAGCACGGCGCACACGATCACGAGCACACCCACGACCAGGTCGGCATTCGCCGAGTGGATCTGCGTATAGGCACGCGACAGCTCCAGCAGCACGGTGCCGAGGATCGGCCCCAGGAACAGAGAGCGGCCGCCCAGCGCGACCATCATCAGCAGCATGGCGCTCGTGGCCCAGGAGAACATCTGCGGGTCCACGTTACCTTCCGTCGTCGCCGAGAGAATGCCAAAGACCGTGCCCAGGGTTCCCGCGATCACCATGGCCATGATCTCGTACAGCTTGGGGTTGCCTCCCAGCGAAGCAATCCGGTCCGCGTTGTCCCGCACCGCCCCCAGCATGGTGCCGAAGGGCGAAGCCAGCAGCCGCAGCAAGAACAGGCCCACCCCGACCAGCACCCCGACCGCGAGAAGGTGACGCGCCATGTCCGGCTCGAGCCAGGCCGGGATCGCGACGCCGACCAGCCCGTCATCTCCCCCGGTCAGCTCGTAGCTCCGGGCCACCAGGACGAAGGCGACCTGACCGATGGCGAGGGTCAGCAGCCCGAAGAAGAGATGCCGGGCGCGCAGCGAGATGAGTGCGACCACGGCGGACAATGGTACGGCGACGACAAGCCCGAACAGCGCCGCGCGCCAGTACGGCACACCGAGCTTGATCGTGCCAATTGCCACCGCGTAGGCGCCGAACCCGAAGAACAGGCCCTGCCCCATCGAAATCAGTCCTGTCGCTCCCACCAGCAGGTTGAGCGTCATTGCCGCGCCTGCCAGCACGACCAGGCGGGTCAGTTCCGGCAACATCGATGTCGGCATCACGAACGGCAGCACGCAGAACACGCCGCCCACGGCGCACAGCGCGCCAATGTTCTTCTTGTCGAAGTACTGCATGGCTACTCCCTTCCGGCGATGGTGCGAAAGCCCGTGGGCTTGAACAGCAGGACCAGCACCATGACGGCAAAGATGATGACTTCGCCGCCCTGGTCAATGAACAAGGTCGAGACGGTTTCGGCGACGCCGATCAGCATGGCTGCGGCCAAGCCGCCCCACACCGAACCGAGCCCCCCGACCACGACTACGGCGAAGGCGATCAGGACGATCTGGACATCGAGCCCCGTATTGATCGCGCCCCGGGGCACCGCGATTGCGCCAGCGATGCCGGCAAGCAGCGCGGCAATGGCCATCACGCGGGTACGTAGCCGCGGTACGTCAACGCCTGCGGCCGCCAGCATCTGCGGATCGTCGACTGCGGCGCGAATCAGCCGCCCGGTGCGGCTGCGCCCCAGCAAGGCCCAGAGATAGACCGCCACGGCTGCGGTAACCAGAAGCACGGCGACCTGATAGGTCGCTAGCTTGAAGTCGCCCAGTTCGATGAATCCCGCGAGCAGGCGCGGCGGCGCCATGGAGAGCGGCTGCGTGCCAAACGCCAGCCGCGTGATGTTGTTCAGCGCGAGAAGCAGCCCGAACGACACCAGCAACTGCCCCCACATGCCGGCTCGGTACACGCGACGGAACAGCGAAATCTCCAGTCCGGCCCCAAGGATCGCAACCAGTGCCGGAACGGCGAGGCAGCCAATCACGAAGCCAGCCTCGGGGCCCCACTGCTGGATGCTGGCGGCCGTGCCGAACGCAGCCAGCATGAAGAAGGACCCGTGCGCCAGGTTCACGACGCCGAGCGCACCCCACAGCAAGGTGAGGCCCGACGCCACCAGGAAGTACAGCCCGCCGTTGGCGATCCCCGCCAGCACCTGGGCCCATAGCAACTGCCAGTTCATCTCCATCCTCCCTCAGCCTGCGTTAGTGCATTGGCGGCACCAGATTCCAGGCACCTGTTTGCGACACTCATTCCTTGCGCGCCTTTTCCACCACCGCCAGCGAGGGGCGCGTCGCTTTCGCAGGTGCCACCTCGTCGATCTCGAGGACCGGCTGCCCGTACTCCTTGCCCGCCACGACTTTGCCGAAGTACACGGGAACCTCTGCCTCGTGGTCGTACTTGCCAAACCGGACCGGACCGCGAAGTGTCGTGAACTCCTGGCCTTCTATCGCGCGCATCAGCCCTTCGGGCACGGTGGTCTTTGCCTCGTTGACCGCCTGGGCCCAGGTCATCACGCAGTCATAGGCGCCGATAGCCCAGTCGGACGGATAGTTGCCGTTCTTTGCCTTGTACTGTGCGACTAACTCTTTCGCCTCACCCGATTTGCCCAGGAAATTGAACGGGGCGTACTGGTAACCCTCCGTCCCCAAGGGTGCGTTGTCGCCGAGCATCTTTAGCGTGCCGGCATCCAGCACCGTCATGAAGCGGTTATTGATCTGCTTGAAGAAGTCAAGCGCCTTGCCCTGCTTGACAAACGTGAGAAGGTCGGACGAGAAGATCTGCGCCCAGACATAGTCCGGCCTGGCCGCGAGGATCTTGTTGATACTGGCGGTGTAATCGGTGGCGCCCAGCTTGGGATATTCCTCGACCACAATCTGCGCCTGCGGATTCAACTCCTTCATGAACTCTTTGAAGCGAACGGCGGCAGCCCTGCCCCCCGCGTAGTCCGGCACCAGCAATGCATAGCGCTTGTACGGCTGCTTCGCCAGCCGCGCGGTGACCGCCCGCATCAACATGTAGGTCGTCGGCGCCGTCGAGAACAGGTAGGGCTGGTAGTCCTTCATCGTGATTTCTTCGGCCGCCGAAAGCGCCACGCACATCGGCACCTTCTGCTTGCCGGAAACCGCCCTGCTGACGGCGAGCGTGGCACCGGAAGTCGCGGGCGAGAGCAGCATCGCCGCACCTTGCTGCGCCAGCGCGCCGGCCTGGCTGACGGCGCGCTGGGGATTCGTTCCATTGTCCTGGTGCTCTAGCACGACCGGACGGCCAAGCAGCCCCCCCTTCTTGTTGAGTGCCTCCACGGCAAACTGGTAGCCCGCGAGCGCATCCATGCCAAGGTTGGCGCCCGGCCCGCTGAGTTCCAGCGAGGCGACGATCTTCACCGGTTGTCCGCTCTGTGCGAATGCGAGCGTGGAACCGAGTGCTAACAACAGGCCTGCGGCGATAGCTTTCATGCTGATGTTCCTGGCAGTGAGGGTGGGTCCGCGCAGGAGACAACGCCGCCGGCGGGCTTGGCCAGGCGTGCGGCGGCGCCAGGGCAACGGCTTTGTACGTGGGCCATTCCCGCAGGCAGTCCACCGTGTCTCCGTGCTTGTCTTTTTGTGTGTGATGGCATCACAGATTAGAAAGGCCACGTCTCCCGGGCAATGGCGGCCATCATGATGTTCCGTACATTGGAGCACTCGCGCGCGCCCGGTCATCCGCTGTGATCCATCAAAGCAGGGAAGCCGAACGGCGATCCTCCCATTGGCGTTGCAGGCGGGCTGCCGCGAGTTGGAGGCCAGCACCCAATGTACGGGACGACTGGTCGCTGCACGTTGACCTGCTGGCAGAAGTGGCCCAAAGCTGTCATGTCACATCGCCTGCCTCGCCACCTCGAGCACCAAGTCCAGGGAATACCTTGGCCGACTCATGGCCGGCTACAACCCGCAATACAAGGAGAAGATACGATGAGAATGTTCGCGGCCGTGATGTATGAGCAGGGTCTGCCAACCCCGTTCGTCCAGTCCAGGCCCTTCCATATCGAAGAGGTAGAACTGGATCCCCCGGGCCCCGGCGAGGTACTGGTAGAGATCCGCGGCGCAGGCCTGTGCCACTCTGACCTGTCGGTGGTGGAGGGACTGGCCAGGCGGCCGCTGCCGATCGTCGGCGGACATGAGGGGGCGGGGATCGTGCGCGACGTGGGAACGGGCGTGACCCGGTTCTCGCCGGGCGATCATGTGGTGATGGTAGCCGTCGCCGGCTGCGGGAAGTGCCACTTCTGCAAGGTTAGCCGCCCTGGGCTATGCCAGGCCGTCGCGGCCGTGCGCGCCGAGGGCAAGCTGGCCACCGGAGCGCGGCGCCTGCGTTTTCCTGATGGCCGACTGCTCAACCACTACAGCGGCTTGTCGGTGTTCGCGCAGTACGCCGTGCTGGCGCCGAAGTCGCTTATCCGCATCGACCAGGACGTACCGCTGGATGTGGCTGCGATGCTCGGATGTGGCGTGCTGACCGGCGCGGGCGCGGTGTTCAACACGGCCAAGGTCAAGCCGGGTGCGACGGTGGCCGTCGTCGGCCTCGGGGGTGTCGGCCTCAGCGCGGTCATGGCCGCGCGCGAGTCGGGCGCCTCGACCATCATCGGCCTGGATGTGGTTCCGGACAAATTCGGCCTTGCACGCCTGCTGGGTGCCACCCATTGCATCGACGCGCGCGACCCGCAGGCCGTCCAGCAAGTCCTAGACCTTACCGATGGCGGTGTCGACCACTCGTTCGAAGTCTCTGGCGTGATGCCGGCCGTACAACTTGCGCAAGCCATTGCCGCGCGCGGCGCCGAGGTCGTGCACGTGGGCGTGAGCTCCACCTCCGCCGAGTTTCCCGTCAAGCAGTGGCCGCTTGTGCTGGAGGAACGAACGATCCGGGGCTCCTTCATGGGCGGCGGCGTGCCGTCGCAGGACATTCCCCGCTACACCGATCTCTACAAGGGCGGGCGCTTCCCGATGGACCGGCTGTGCAGCGAGCATGTGAGCTTCGAGCGACTGAATGAAAGCCTCGACCTGCTCCGTACCGGCTCGGTTGTGCGCCAGATCCTGTTGCCGCACGGTGTCCTTTGAGGAGCGGACTATCCGGAGCATCTGGGCCGTCCACGGGAGCGAAGCCGAACACCAAAGGCACTCAACGCGGCTCTGCCAACGCGACCATGTTCCGAATCAGGGCTCGGAGCCGACTTCGCGAAGCAACACCGTCAGTTCTATCGCGGCGGCTTTGAGCTCCGGCACAATGCGCTTTCTGATGGAGGCGATGTCCGGCTCCAGTTCGACTGCACCGCAGCTCAGCGTCATCAAGGCGCCGGAACGCCCCACTTCGACCGGCAACGCAATCCCGTACGCATTGCGTTGATACTTGCCAAGGGACATGCAGACGCCCGTCGTCCGCAAATCTTCGAACGCGGCTTCGATGCCCTTTCTGACGTCCTCGACGCGCGGGCCGGCAGCCTGCATGATCGAGGCGATGTAGTGGCGCTGCATATCCTCGGGCAGCCGCCACAGCCACGCCCGCCCGACTGACGTCCAGCCCATTGGCAGCAGAGAGCCCACGCCGAGCCTGAGCGTGGCAATCCGCGCGCTTGTCCGATAGGCGATATACAGCATGTCCAACTGATTGGGCACCGCAAGCGCGACGGAGACATTGAGCCTGTCGGCCAGTTGCTGCATGAAAGGATGGGCGAGCCGCGCAACCGGACTTGTTTCCAGGTAGGCGTGACCGATACCGAGCGCGCCACTTGCTAGCTCGAACTGAGGCCCGTGCGCGACCCGGCGAAGAAAACCCAGGCTGATCAAAGTGATCGTCAGGCGGGACACCGTTGACTTCGACAGCCCCGTGCGACGCACCAGTTCGCCATTGGTCAGCGGTGCCCGCTCCGCGCGGAATGCGCGCAGCACCTGGAGACCGCGCTCCAGCGTCATCGTGACGGGTGGGGAATGGTTCGTATCGTTCGTCATTGCAACGCGCCCGGAGGCCCCTGAATTGGCATCGGCACGAACCGCTGCGATGCGTATGGGTAGCGTAGGCTTATGCAGCAGGAGATCCAAGTGGCCTTTTCGGAACCGGAGATTCGACTGGCTCGAAGAAGCCGTGCCAACAAGACAGCTCAAGCGTGATCGGAGCCGGCGACGGCGTCGCGCGGCCGGTCGAGCAGTTGCTTCATCAGCGCAGCGGCAGCCGGACTCAAGATCCGCCCACGGGCTGTGGCGATGTGGATTGTCCGGACGGCCCATGGCTCAGCGAGTTCGACACTCTCGACATGTTCGAACAGTGCATGGCTCAGGAGGCACTCAGGCTGCACGGTCACGCCAAGCCCGGCCTGCACAAGACTGATCGCCGCCCCGCCGCTCCTGACGCTGAACAGCGGCGTAAAGTCCTTGCCGAGGCGCGCCGCTGCGGCGCGAAATGCGCCCATCATGGCCTCAGCCGCAATCAGCTTCTCGGGCAGCAGATCCTCGAATGTGACGCTCTTTCGCCCGCTGAGCGCGTGGGTTCGCGGAACGATGACAACCAGCCGGTCCCGGCGGTAAGGTGTCACGTCCACCCCGCCTAGCTCTAGCTCGTAGGCCATTGCGAATACGCCGACGTGCGCGTCGCCGCGTGAGACCGCCTCTATGATCTCGGCATTCTGGACCTCGCGTACCACGAGTTCCACCAGAGGAAAGTCCCGTGCGTAGTCACCCAACTCGCGAGCCAGGAAGGGCGCGATGATCGAGCGGGCCGACGCGACAACCAGCTTGCCCTGCACCCCTTCTGTGAAGGCGGAGATCTCTGATCGCAAATCCTCGATGTCGTCCAGGACTTTGCGCGCATAGCGAACCAGAACCGCGCCCGCTGGGCTGGGCACGACGCCTTTTGGCCCTCGATCGAGAAGCTTGACCCCCGCGATGTCTTCAAGGTCCTGAATTCGCTTGGTCGCCGTCGAAGCGGCAATGTTCTCCCGGATCGCGGCACGCCCTATCTGCTGCTCTTCGACCGCCGAAAGAAAGAGCCTCAGCGTGAAAAGATCGACTTGCCGGATTAAGTGCAGGCGGTTGAACGCGCTCATGGTCGAATCAACACCGGCTTGATCTTACTCGCATGACGCCAGCCATTCCTGCAGCAGTTGCGCCGTGGCGACCAGCCGTGGTTCGATCTCCCGCTCGACACTGACGTGCGCCAAGCGCGCGTTTACGGCTGATGGAGGCCAGTACCAGCGGCACGACTGTCATCAGGCTTTCCGCGGCGTTGGATCGACCCGGCCTTGGCCAGATCGCGCCGGTCCCAGGATGATGACCTTGCGGCCCGGCGCCTGCGCACTGCAACATGTGGATCTCCATCTGCTTGAGGTAGTCATTCCACCCGGATATGGACCATCGGTCATTTCCCAAACCTTACTAACGTTAGGTAGAGTTTGCGCGCCGGATCGGTTGAATGCCATGAGGGTTAACCCAGCGGAAAAGGCTACCTCGCACACCGGGTCCGGCCAGATACGGTCGCGCAGGTGGGTCGGGGGAAGAACCGATAGCTACTGGCAGCTTGCTTGACCATCGGGAAAGCTCTTCGTCCAGCGGTTCATCAACTGCGTCCCCCCCAAAAAAAAAGCCCCGCTGCAAGTTGCTCGGGGCGAATGCTCGCTACGCGGCGAGCATGGAGACATCGGCTACCACACTTAAGGCATGCACGCTGTCACTATGCTGTCCCCCTCATGGAGGGCCAATCGCTTTCCAGGAAGTCTTCCGTACTTTGAAACGGTGGCTGCGAGCCCATTCGCCTGACCGACCTGCCTGATGACCGCGCTCATCAAGAGCGTTCGACGGCGTCCCGCCAATGTAGGCTGCCACACGATCGCGGTCGTTGGAACCAATCGCATCCTGACAATTTCCGTGGCGCAGTCCTTGGCCACATCGTTCAAAGTACGGAACAGCCCTTCGATCCCGACGTATTGCGTTCGACTTTCGTCGTATCCTGATAGCCATCCTACGCTGGGACGAACGCGCGGCGTAAATTTGCAACACCCGAACGAATCGACGCCATGGCAACCGGGACCGAACACCAAAGCATCGCGGGCGGGGCTTCCGAGAATGCCCACGAAGCACTGATGGACGTCGAGCGCCGGTGGAATGCTGCTGCACTCGAATGGAATGCCGACGCGCTAACGTCGATGTACGCCCCGGAAGCGGTATTCTTCGGAGGCCGTGAGGGGCATGCGGTAGGTCTGCCGGCGATCCGGAGCTACTTCAACTCGTATGCCGGAATCCTTAGCTCGGCACGCATGGCTCTTGTCGAGCAATCCGTGATCGCGCTCGGCGGGGATACGCTGCTGGCGCAGGGGTACGCGCGATTTTTTTTCGTGCTCGCGGACGCAAGCGAGACATCGTCGACACTCAGGACTACGTGGTTGCTTGTCAGGCGCCATGGCATGTGGCAGATCCTACAGCACCATTTTTCCCCGACGCCGGGAGCGCCGCCGATCCGGTAGCGGGATGTATGCCACGAGCCGCGTGCCGACCTCGATTCGGCGTTCTCGAAACACGAGTTCACCAAATGCGGATTGGTTCCTGCCGCGAAAGCTGAGACGATACATGCAAGCAAACGTGGCATGCCAATCGAAAAAGCGCGCTGGCGAAGCGGCCGGCGCGCGCAACCGTCGCCAAGAGGAACCGTTGAGCGAAAATCAAGCTCCGATGCCATCCATCGCGCCACCAGGCACAGGCGAACTGCCGCCGCCTGTGCCACGGCGCCATGTGCATACCCGTGCCGTCGTCATGCAGGGCTTCCGCCGCGATGACGGCTTGTGGGACATGGAAGGCGAAATGAAGGACAGCAAGACCACGCACTGGCCGAGCTGGGAGAGCGGTGTGCAAGCGCCCGAAGTGCCCGTGCACAACATGCGGGTTCGCGTTACGCTGGACGACAGCTTCACCGTCCGGGCCATCGCCGCGGCCCTGCCCGCCGTTCCGTTCCCTGAATGCGCCGAAGGCCTGCCGCCGCTGCAAGGCCTGGTCGGGGCCAGCATGGCGCGCGGCTGGCGCAAGGCGATAGACGCCACGCTGGGGGGCGCATTGGGTTGCACCCATCTGCGCGAACTGCTGATGCATCTCGGCACGGTCGCTTACCAGACCGTTGCGGGCGAGACGAGGCGAGAGGAATGGGAAGCCCTGCCCGATCCCCGCGCCGGGTTGCCCACTCCAACGTCGCCGCGGCCCCACTGGGGGAAATGTGTTGGCTGGAGGCTGGACGGGGAAGTGATCAGGCGCTGGGCGCCGGACTTCTTCCAGCCGTCAGACCCGCCTTCCGAATGAAAGGAACGGCGTGCGAAGACCCCGCCAGCGGGGCTGCTCCTTCGACCGTCAGTCTTGCCGCCTCGCAGCGAGGCGCCATCCCCTTACGGAAGGGGCCCGGCTACCCCCGGTATCGGAGCGTCTCGACCAGCAGCCCAAACGCCGGCGATTGCTGACGCCGGTGCGGGTAGTAAAGGTGGTAGCCCTCGAACGTCTGCCGCCAGTCCTGAAGCACCTGCACCAGGCGCCCTGCGTCCACATGCGGCTGCACCATTTCCTCGGGCAGCCACGCCAGGCCCAGGCCAGCCAACGCCGCGTCCAGGATCGGAGCAAGGCTGTTGAACACGAGCTGGCCGTCAACCTTGATCCGTTGCGCGCGCTTGCCCTTGCTGAAGGTCCAGGTGAAAACGCCGCCGTGTGTCGGCAGGCGCAAGTGGATGCACGCGTGCCCGGTCAGATCCTTCGGCTGCCTCAGCGGCGGGCGACCGGCAAAATACGCGGGGGCACCCACCACCGCCATGCCGACGTCAGGGCCGATCCGTACGGCGATCATGTCCCTGGCCACCAGCCCGCCCCGGCGCACGCCGGCGTCATAGCGGTCACTGACGATATCCGTCAGGCCTTGTTCCGTCGTGATCTCGACGCGGATGTCCGGATAGTCCGGCAGGAAGCGGGCGATCGCGGGCAACAGGACACTCTGCACGGCATATTCGTCCGCGGTCAGCCGGATCGTCCCGGCTGGCTTGTCGCGCAAGGTGCTGACTTGCTCGAGGCCGGCAACGATCGCCTGCATGGCTGGCCCGATCAGATCCACCAGCCGCTCGCCCGCCTCCGTCGGCGACACGCTGCGCGTCGTACGCGAGAAAAGCCGTATGCCCAACCGCTCCTCGAACGTCCTGATGGTCTGGCTCAGAGCCGATTGCGACACACCCATTCGGGCTGCCGCGCGCGTGAAACTGCTTTCCTCGTACACGGCGAGGAAGGCCCTCAGATCCGGAAGCTTATCGCTTTCATTCATAAATCAGCCTAATAACTACAGGCTGATTCTAACCACTTATCCAAGGAGATGCAGAAGACATTCTTAGAGCTAATTTGAAAATTCGCTGCAGATGTGCTCTAACGAGGCAACCTCTCCAAAGACAGAAAGTACGCGGCAATCGCACTGAGCACCGCGGTCAAGCACCTGCTGCCCGACCTGATGTCCCGTTTCCAGCAGCTTTACCCTGATGTCGTTTTTGACGTCCTGCTTTCCGATGGCAATGTGGACAGGGGGACGGGCGAAAAGGCCGGTGGAGGCATCCCTTCCCGCAGTCGGCCATAAGCACGCAGCCGGTTGCATTACGGAAGGCTGAACGGCACGTTCGGGAAATGCAGATGGCTTTTCACCTGGCGTTCCAACGATCATCGGTGACAGGATCATCCGATCCACCGATTCACCTCTGCGACCAGCCATGCGTGTCCATCTACAGTCCTACTCGCATGTCAGCCTGTCCCGGCTGATGCCCGCCTTCCCGCTGACCATCGTCGCCACGCGCGGACGATCCCTGATGCGGCGGCGTGGGTTCGACCGCGTTCTCGTGCCGGGCCAGCGGATCATCGTCGCGCCATTCGAGGCAATCGAGCTGCATCTGGATGGGGCGTCCATGCAGCCATCATCCTGCACCATGGAGATCCAGGAGCACCTGGTTGGCTCACGCGCGCTCCCCTTTCACCACCGGCTTTCGCAGCGTGTGTTCCTCCATCCGGAGCGCGCGTGGAGCGCGGACTTCCTTGCGGATATCCTGAACACGTCGCCACCCCGCATCCGCAGCATGCTGTTTTCCGAAGGTGCCGCGTTGACCGACCTTTGCCGTACCCAGCGGCTCATGCGGGCGCTATTTGAAGTCCTGGAAGGCAAGGTTTCCGCGCGCGAGCTGAGCGGCCGCGTCGGATGGCCACCGCGCAGCGATCTGGAGCCCGCCTTTTACGACTGGTTCGGCATATCGCTGCGGGCGGCGCGGCTCCTGGCGCAGGACCGCTTGCCTGCCAGCCTTCGCGTAGACCCCGCCGACGCTATCCTGCGCCAATGCACGGGACAGTTGGTTGCGGGCGCTTGAGTCGGTTTGCAGCCCTATTGCCCCCCCGGTTGCAGCCGCATGACAGCACATCCCTCGCTTGCAGTGTGTCTGCTCATGCCCTGATCCGAGGGGCGCGCCGTGATACTGGGTAGTGCAGGCAAGGTGCGTCCGCGCTACCGCAGCCTCCGTTGTACGGAACGGCTCCCAGACTCTCTTTGACGCGGCCCGCCTGGTCTCCCAGACTACTCGACACCACTGGCTGACAGTGGCAACCGGCGCCCCGGCAGACTCGCACGGTCACGCACGTTACCTTCACCGCCCGCCCATTCGTGAAACCGATGAAACGCACCCATCCGAGGTGCGAAACCAAAGCGCTGCGCGCGCTGCAACGGCACCATCAAGGATGGAGACATGAATCACCCTACACAGGCCACTGCCCGCACAAGACCTGCCGCGGAGCCAACCGCGCCGCACACATCGCCAGGCCGAACGGTCGTCGACAGCCCCCACTCCTGGTACGTCCTCGCCCTGCTGACGTTTTCCTACTCGCTCGCATACATTGACCGGCAACTGCTCAATCTGCTTGTCGATCCGATCAAGCGCTCGCTGCTGATCTCCGACACGGAGTTGAGCATCATCCAGGGCGCGGCATTCATCTCCGCCTATCTGCTGGCCGCCCCGATCTTTGGGCGGCTCGTCGACATCACTAACCGGCGCAACATCCTGCTGTTCGGTGTCTGCACCTGGAGCATCTTCACCGCCTTGTGCGGGTACGCCGGCAGCTACACGGAACTGTTCGTTGCCCGCTTCGGCGTGGGCGCCAGCGAAGCCTGCGTGCTTCCGGTAGGGTGGTCGCTCATCTCCGACTATTTTTCCGCACGCCGCGCGCCACGCGCCCTCAGCCTCTTCATGCTCGGCCCCCCGCTGGGCGGCGGCTTCTCGCTCGTGGCCGGCAGCCTGGTGATTGGCTTTGCGGCTGACCTGCATCTCTACTTTCCCTCCCTTGCACACCTCCCGACCTGGCAGCTCGCCTTTATCATGGTCGGTGTACCGGGATTCCTGCTCGCCGCGGTGCTGCTGACCGTGCGGGAGCCGGTACGCAGCCAAATGCTGCGGGCAACCGCGGATGACCGGCACTTCACGGTTCGGGAGGCGAGCGCCTTCCTCTGGCAGCGCCGCGGATTCTACGGGCGCATCTATCTCGCGGTGGGCATGCTGGGCGTCGTCATACTCGCCATGCCGGCCTGGCTGCCTGCGTTCCTGATCCGCTACCACGGGATGTCTCCCGCGATGCTGGGCTATCGATTCGGTGCGGTCGTCATCTTGTTCGGCTCCGCCGGGGTCCTGGCAGGACCGTGGATCAAGCAGATCCTGCAGCGCCGCGGCAACGAAGACGCCGCGCTTCGCATCGCCGCGGCGTCCCTGGCCCTCACCGCGGTGTCCTGCGCCGCTATCCCGCTGATGCCGGGCGTTACCGGCGCGTTCGTCGCCATCGCAGGCGCCTTCTTCCTCAGCAGCGTGCCGACCGGGATCGTCGCCGCCGCCATCCAGATTGGCACGCCAAGCCGCATGCGCGGCGTCGTCGCCTCGCTGTACACCTTCTTTGCACAACTGATCGGCTTCGGCGTGGGTCCCACGGCCATCGCGCTGGTCACCGACAAGGGATTCGGTGACCCCAGGATGGTGGGGCATTCGGTTGGCATCGTATGCGCTGCGGCTGCGCTTGTGGCCGCGTGGCTATTCTTCACGGCATTGCCGCCCTATCGGCGTATGCTGGATGAGGAGCGCAACGCAAACGGAAGCTGAAGATTGCCGCCTTTCCTGATGGGTAGCGACTGATCGTCGCGCGCCAGGCGCATGCCCCGGCGATGCTGGGAGGCGCGGCAGCTTTCACCGCTGCGCCGCCTGGGATAGGGAAACTTCAGCCGGCGAAGCCCGATAGCATCGTCTCCGGCGTAGCCGGCAACCGCTTGCGTGCATGGATCGACGTCTGATTCTTTTTCATCATGCCAATTCCCGTAACGCTACAGCGACTTCACCCTCCGTAACTGGAGTCTGATACGCAATCTCCACAAGCAGTTGCCCCGTACGGACCGTCTCGCCTGCCTTGACACAGATCGCGCGAACCTCCCCGGACGACTCCGCCGGCACGTTGCACTCCATCTTCATGGCTTCGATCACGGCCACGGTGTCGCCCTTCTCCACCACCTGGCCGGGCAGGACCGGGACCGCGATCACGGTGCCCTGCATCGGCGCCGGGACGTGGGAGGCGTTGCCGGCCTCGGCCATGCGCGTATCTGCCGCCCGCTCCGCGCAGCGCAGGCTCGCCCGCACAGCGCGCGGCTGGCCGTTCACATCGAAGAACAGCCGTACCGAGCCGTCCGCGTCGGCCTCTGCCTGGGCGCTCAGGCCGATGAACAGGGTTTTGCCTTTCTCCAGCTCTGCCGTGATTTCCTGCCCCGCGGCCAGTCCATAGAAGAATACCGGCGTAGGCAGAATCGACACGTCGCCATACCGCTCCTGGTGCGCGCTGAACTCCCTGAATACCTTGGGGTACATCAGATACGAGGCAAGGTCGTTGTCGTTCAAATCCCGCCCGATTTCCCGTCCCGCCTGCACGCGCACCGCCTCCAGATCGACGGCGGGAATATGCGCACCCGCCCTCCCCTCGATTGGCACGCCCCCTTTGGCCAGCTTCTTCTGCAATGCGTCCGGAAAGCCGTCGGCGGGATAACCCATTTCACCCCGGAACATGGAGACCACCGAATCCGGCACGGCGATCTCCCGTTCGGGATCCGCGACATCCGCGGGCGAAAGCTGGTTTGCCACCATGTGCAGGGCCATGTCACCGACCACTTTGGAGGATGGCGTGACCTTGACGATGTCACCGAACAGGACATTCACATCCGCGTACGCCTGGGCAATGGCTGGCCATTGGTCATCCAGCCCCAAGGCGCGCGCCTGCTCCCGCAGGTTTGTATATTGTCCACCCGGCATCTCGTGCCGATAGACGTCGGACGTGCCTGCGCACATCTGCGCTTCGAACGGCGCGTAGTTGCCACGTACGGCCTCCCAGTATCGCGATACCGGCTGTAGGCTTCGGTAATGGATTGCGGGCCGCCGCTCATCATGTTCCAGCGCCGCACAGATCGCGCCAAGACTCGGCTGCGAGGTCAGTCCGCTCATGGCGTCCATCGCGCCGTCCACCGCGTCCGCGCCTGCCGCCACCGCCGCGAGCACCGTGGCCACGGAGCCTCCGCTGGTGTCGTGCGTATGAAAATGGATGGGCAGCCCGACTTCATTCCTGAGCGCGGTAATCAGGGCCGTGGCGGCCTGTGGCCGGCACACGCCCGCCATGTCCTTGACACCGAGAATATGCGCCCCCGCCTTCTCCAGTTGCCTGGCCAGGTCGACGTAATACTTGATGCCGTACTTGCTGCGAGCCGGATCGAGCAGGTCCCCGGTGTAGCAGATGGTGCCTTCACAAAGAGCGCCTGCCTCCAGCACGGCATCCATCGCCACACGCATGTTCTCGATCCAGTTGAACGAATCGAATACCCGGAACAGATCAATCCCTTCCGCCGCTGCGCGCTGCACGAAGTAGCGCACCACGTTGTCGGCATAGTTGGTGTAGCCCACACCGTTCGCGCCGCGCAGCAGCATCTGGAACAGGAGATTGGGCGCGGCCTGCCGCAGCTGCACCAGGCGCTGCCATGGATCCTCCTTCAGGAAACGCATGGCCACGTCGAAGGTGGCTCCGCCCCAGCACTCCAGCGAAAAGAGATCGGCGAGCTGGCGCGCGTAGGCCGGTGCGATCGCCACCATGTCATGCGTGCGCATGCGGGTCGCCAGCAGGGATTGGTGGGCGTCCCGCATGGTTGTATCGGTCAGCAGTACGGCCCTCTGTTCCCGCATCCAGGCTGCCAGGCCCGCCGGACCCAGTTTGGCAAGGAGATCGCGAGATCCCGGAGGAACGGCAGACATGTCGCCGACGGCCGGCAGCGGTGGCTCGAATACCAGGGCGCGCGGAATGGATCGCCCTTTCATGTCGGGATGGCCGTTGACGTTGACGTCAGAGATGTAGCTGAGGATCTTGGTAGCGCGATCCTTGCGCTGCGTGAACTGGAACAGGGACGGCGTCTTGTCGATGAACCGCGTGGTGCAGTTGCCGGACTGGAAATCCGGGTGCTGGATCACGTTCTCCAGGAAGGCCAGGTTGGTCGCTACCCCGCGGATGCGGAACTCCCGCAGCGCCCGGCTCATCCGCTCGGTCGCCTCCTGCGGATCGCGTCCCTTGCAGGTGACCTTCACAAGCAGTGAATCGTAGTATGGCGTCACGATCGCGCCGGAATAGACCGTGCCGGCATCCAGGCGGATACCGAATCCCGCCGCGCTTCGATAGGTGGTGATCTTGCCGTGGTCGGGTGCGAACCCGTTCTCGGGATCTTCAGTCGTCACGCGGCACTGCACCGCATGGCCGCGCAGCCGGATCGCATCCTGGACTGGCACGATGGCATCCACGCCACCAATGCGCTCGCCCTCCGAAATGCGCAGTTGTGCCTTGACGATGTCGATTCCCGTGACTTCTTCCGTTACCGTGTGCTCGACCTGGATACGCGGATTGACTTCAATGAAGTAGAAAGCCCCGGTGTCGGCATCCATGAGGAATTCTACCGTGCCGGCATGCGTATATCCCACCGTCTTTGCCAGTTTAAGCGCTTCGCCACATAGCGCCCTTCTTTGTTCCTCGGCAAGATAGGGCGCTGGAGCCCGTTCGACCACCTTCTGATTGCGTCGCTGTACCGAGCAATCGCGCTCGAACAGGTGAACGATATTGCCATGCGCATCGCCTAGGATCTGCACCTCGACATGCTTGGCGCGCGCGATGAATTTTTCGAGATACACCTCATCGTTGCCGAATGCAGCCATCGCTTCGCGCCGGGCCGAGGCCACAGCCTCGATAAGCTCCCCCTCGCGCGCGATGGCTCGCATGCCGCGCCCGCCACCGCCCCAGCTTGCCTTAAGCATGACCGGATAGCCGATCTCCACCGCCAGGCGCCGGATTTCCTCATCGTCGTCGGGCAAAGCGCCCGTAGCGGGCATCAGCGGTACCCCCACGCTCATCGCCAGCGCGCGCGCGGCCACCTTGTTGCCGAGCTGGCGCATGACCTCCGGCGTCGGCCCGACGAAGACAATGCCAGCCTTTGCACATTGCTCGGCAAACTCCGGGTTTTCCGAGAGAAAGCCGTATCCGGGGTGGATCGCGTCGACGCCGGCTTCGACTGCGACGCGCAGGATTTCGCCGATATCGAGATAGGCATCGACCGGCTTGCGGCCTTTGCCGACCAGATAGCTTTCGTCGGCCTTGAAGCGATGTTGCGCAAACCGGTCCTGATGCGAGTAGATCGCGACCGTACGCATGCCGAGTTCACTGGCGGCACGCATGACCCGAATGGCAATCTCGCCGCGATTGGCGACGAGTACACTCCCGATTTTTTTCATGATGGACTTTCTTGGATAGGAAATCGTTGCTTCGACTCTCCAATTGCCGGCTAGCGCGACAAGGGCGCGAGCCAGCCCGGCGCGATGCAATGCCGCGAGGCAAATGCAGGGAGCAAGACCGCGGCGGTACGATCGAAAGGACGCGTGGGAAAGCGGGTAGCGAAGAGACGATCAGGACAGCAGGTACCGCGGCAGAGAGTCGAATCCAGTCAGCAGACAGCCATACCGCTGCATGCTGCATTTGTCCTCAAGTCTCGGGCCATCGTTCGCGCCTGTAAAGCTCGAAGACACGAACCGGGCATTCAGCGATTCCGAACACTGCTTCACAAACGACTTGTTGCCGTGGCGCGCCAGGGACGATTCCCCGACCGGAAGCCACTGGAGCTGATTCATCGCTGGGCTAGATCCAACGCTACCGTAGCTCCCCTCCCCCGCACTCCCGCAAGCGTCCTATTTTTTTGCCACACGAGGATCGACCGCCTCATCCCAAGGCTGCTTTTTCAAGGTACGGAACACACGAAGCCGCTGTATTGACCGGTGCCAGACCGGCAATCCAGCATCCACCGTGCACATGAAGTTAACAGCGCCGCGCCGGTCGATCACAGGCCCGTCCAAGAATGCGCCGGCGACGATTGCAAGCGAACAGGCACAGAAACTGAAGGCAGCATTTTTTTCATCAAACGAGAAGGAGGAGCAAAGGAATGATATCGATCAAGCAAGTTCGTCATGGCAAGAAGTGGCTCGCCGCCGCTCCCGCGATGCTGGTTGCGGGCTTAGCACAGGCGCAGACGGGTGTGACTCTGTATGGCGTACTCGACTCCAACGTTGAGTACGTCACCAATATGTCGACGGTGACGCCAAACGCGGCGAATGGCTTCGCGACCGGGCCCGGCAGCAACGTGGCAAGGATGAGCTCCGGCGGGCTCTCCGGGTCGCGCTGGGGTCTTCGCGGCGTCGAAGATCTGGGCAGCGGCTTGAAGGCGGTGTTCGTGCTGGAGAGCGGCTTCGGCAGCGACGACGGCAAGTCTCAGCAAGGCAGTCGCTTGTTCGGTCGCCAGGCCTTTGTGGGGATCGAGCATGCCACTGCGGGAAAGATCACCTTCGGGCGCCAATACACCAGCCTGTTCGACGCGCTGACGAACTTCTCTCCTACCGGCTTCTCGCTTCAGTATGAGCCGCTCATCGCGCAGACCGGCTTGAACTTCCGTTCGGATAATGTCGCGAAATACACCGGCCAGTTCGGGGGCTTGAGCGCGCTGGCGCATTGGTCATTCGGCAATGGCGTGGCCGGTTCGGGCGAAGTTCCGGGGCAGTTCCGCCGTGATACCGGCTACGGTGGCGCACTCGCGTACGCGACGGGACCGGTTGCGGCAACCATTGCTTACGATCAATACAATCCCACCCTGGACGCGGCCGGCGGTACCGGCACGGTCAAGAAGGCCGCGGTAGCGGCGAGCTACAGCTTCGGTAGCGCGAAGGTCACCGGCGGCTATCGTTGGGGCCGGAACACGAGCCCGACCACCGCCACGATTCTGCGTGACGACTACTACTGGATCGGCGGCAACTACCAGGTTACTTCCGCGCTAGGCCTGACGCTGGCTTACTATTACGATGACGTCAAGAACCTCGCCGGCACCAATATCAAAAATCCGTGGCAAGTCTCGTTCATTGCCGATTACAACCTCTCCAAGCGGACCGATATCTATCTGACAACGGCGTACTCCAAGAACAGCGGTCTCAACTTCGACACGTCCGCGATCAGTTTCGCCAACGGCTACTTCCTGGGCAACAACAAGACCGGCATGTTCGGCGCAGCCATGGGCATACGCCACAAGTTCTGAGTCCGCCGGCGGAATAGCCAAGCCTCCGGCGCCGGTTCCTGCGCACTCGGAGAGTGCGCAGGACTCGTACCCCAGCCCTATGACAGCGGCCGGAGTCGGTACAACCAAGGCATTGGCAAGCGAGGTAACCGGCGGGTCCGCGTCCCGCTCGAGCTGGCTCCGGCTTCCCCCCATCGGGGACACCTATCTGGGAACCAACCCGGTCACCGATCGCGTGCATCCCTTCCTGCAGGAATTGGCGGATCCGCTCAATATGTCGGTCGCCCTTGCCGTGCCCGAGCAGCTCGACATGCCCTATTTCGCGGCGCCTTCCCGGGCGCCACTGCGGCATCAGTGACGCGTACTCAAGCGCTCCTCCAAGGCATGCGCCGTCGCAACAAGCCTCGGGCCCAACTCCCGCTCCATCCTGGCGCGATTCATGCCCGCGCTGCGGCCAACGCTGGCCAGTACCACTGAAGGATGTCCCGGCACGCTGACAGCTACCGCAACCGAAGCCAGCTCGCGCCCGCAAGACGACATGCAGAAGCCGTACTGGTAGAGCTGTGACATGCCCTCGGCCATTTGCCTGCGCAGCGAGGGCCAGTCACGGCCGCTCTTGCGTTCGACGTTGCTCTGGAGGTAGAAGCGCTCCCGTTCCGGCAATGCGGCAAGCAGTGCCCAGCCCATCGGGGACGAAGCAATCGGCACGCGAATCCCGGCAGCAATGTGCGTGTCGAGATGGACATTCTTGCCGACCTGCGATTCATTGACGATGACATCGAGCCGGTCGCGCGCACCCAGGATGACATGGGTATCGCTGGCGTCGGCAAATTTCTGCATCTCGATGCGGGCTGCGCGTTGCACGCAGTCGCCCGAGACGGCCGCGTAGCCCAAGGTCAATGCGGCCGAGGCAAGCCGGTACTTGCGCCGGCTCTCGTCGTAGCGCACATAGCCGAGTGCTGCCAGGGAATGCAGCATCCGGGATACGGTAGGCGCCGGAATGCCGGTCTCCGTGGCAATCTCCTGGTTGCCCATCCACGGAAGCTCAGCACTGAATGCAGCCAGCACGGCCAGGCCGCGGGCCAGCGGTACCACCCGCACGTCACCCTTGTCGAGATCACGATTCGATTGCATCACGGCTTGAACGGTTGCCATGGCTGTCTCCATTTTTTCCGGTCCGGCCTTCATTGGGCCGAGCCGTTATTCCAGACTGCCTGCCGCGGCCCTCGATATGAATTCGGCAAACCCACCGGTAGTGATTGACGAACCACCGCTTCACATTGCGACGTTGTGGGCCACGAAGTTACACATCATTTACGCCAGCCGGCAATGGGGCCGGCTTTAGGCGATGCGGCCATCAGAGCAGGCCCGTTTGTGCTCAATACGACTTCGGCAGCCCGAGCTTACGCTCGGCGATGTTCGACAGGATGAGCTGCGGGGTGACGGGCGCAATGTAGCCGATCCAAGCTTCGCGCATGAATCGTTCCACGTGATACTCCTTCGCGTAGCCAAAGCCACCATGCGTGAGGATCGAGGTCTGGCAAGCGTTCATGCAAGCTTCGGATGCAAGCAGCTTTGCCGCATTAGCCTCGGAGCCACAGGAGATTCCTTTGTCGTAGAGATCGGCGGCGGCGAACAGCATGTGGTTAGCGGCCTCGAGCTCCGCCCAATTGCGGGCCAACGGATGCTGGACACCCTGATTCTTGCCGATCTGACGACCAAAGACGACGCGGTCCTTGGCGTATTGCGTGGCAAGCTTGAGCACCGCGCGGCCGATGCCGACCTGCTCGGCGGCGACGAAAACGCGCTCCGCATTCATGCCGTGGAAGATGTACTTCAGGCCCTTGCCTTCCTCACCGATCAGCGAGTCCTTGGAAACCGGCAGATCGTCGATGAACAACTCGTTGGTGTCGACAGCGCCGCGGCCAAGCTTGTCGATCTCCCGAATGTCGACATACTTGCGGTCGAGCTTGGCGTAGAACAAGCTCAACCCTTCGCCGTGCTTCTCGACCTCCTCAACCGGCGTGGTGCGCGCGAGAATCAGTATGTGGTCGGCGACCTGCGCGGTCGAAATGAAGACCTTCTTGCCCGAGATCAGGTAATTCCCATCGGGCTGCTTCTTCGCCACAACCTTGAGTTTGGTGGTATCAAGGCCCGTGTCCGGCTCGGTAACCGCGAAACACGCCTTGTGCTCGCCGCGGGCAAAGGGCGGCAGCCAGGCCTTCTTCTGCGCATCCGTGCCGAAATGCACGACCGGCTGCAAGCCGAAGATGTTCATGTGGATAGTGGAAGCTCCCGCCTGCCCGCCGCACTCGGCCACAGTGCGCAGGAAGAGCGCAGCTTCAGTCACGCCAAGGTTCGCGCCGCCGAATTCTTCCGGCATGCAGATTCCGAGCCAGCCGCCACTGGCAACGGCGTCGAAGAACTCGTGCGGAAACGCGTGGCTCTTGTCCTTGTTCCGCCAGTATTCGAGCGGAAAGTCCGCACAGATCTTTTCCGCCGCATCGACAATGGCGAGCTGATCGGCGCTGAGTTGGTAGTCCATTGCTTAACTCCTGCAGGTGTGAGATCAGGCCTTATCGGCAGGGCGCAGCATCATCAGCCCAGTGCGCACGGCGGTGCATACGATCTCGTCGCGCTGGTTCTTGGCAACGTGCTTGAAGGTGACGATGCCAGAGTCCGTGCGGCTCTTGGAGATGCGGGCTTCGAGGATTTCAGTCTCTACGCGGATTGTGTCGCCGTGGAAGGTGGGCTTGGGGAAAAATATCTCGCCAAAGCCGAGGTTGCCCAGCGTGGTGCCCAGCGTGGTCTCGTACACCGTGATGCCGGCTACCAGCGCCAGCAGGAACATGCTGTTGACCAAGCGCTGGCCGTAGAACGTATTCTTGCTGTATTCGGCATCGATGTGCAGCGGTGCGCAGTTGTAGGTCATGGCCGAGAACAGGACGTTGTCGGTCTCGGTTACGGTGCGGCGGATGGCGTGTTCGATCACCATGCCGGGCTTGAATTCTTCGAAGTAAAGGCCAGCCATTTTTCTATCTCCTTGAGGGGTCCCAATCAGTTGTTGAACGACTGTGCGAGCTCGATAATTTCGTGCGCCGTCTTCGCATGCGCGATGTCGATGTGCTCGCCGTCATAAATGCATGAGGCACGGCCCTCGGCCTGGGCCTTTTCCAGTGCATCGATCATTCCCTGGTAGAAAGCCACTTCCTCCTCGGTGGGACTGTAGGTCTTGTTGACGATCTCGACGTTGGAGGGGTGCAGCACCAACTCGCCGCTCATGCCCAACTGGCGGTCGTTGGCGGACGAGACCTTGAGCCCTTCCAGGTCATGCACCTGCTGCCATACTCCGCCGATGGGCAGCTTGCCCGCGGCGCGTGCGGCCATGACGATGCGCGACTTCAGGTACAGGGTCTCGCGCCCGTCGAGCGACCAGACGGTCTTCAGGGCACGGGCCACGTCGGCGTTCTTGGCCGTGGCGCCGACGATGGCGGGCACGCGCTCGTGCTGTGCGATCTCGTAGGCGTATTGCAGCGAGCGGGCGGTCTCAAGCAGCGGAATCACCCGGGTGTGGCCCACCGGCACGCCGGCGCGATATTCGGCCTCGGCCAGCATGGATGAGACGGTATGAATGTCCTCGGGGCCGCAGGGCTTCGAAATGACAATGCCCTCGACCACCGGATTGACGATGGCCAGGATGTCTTCGTAGTCGTACAGGTGTGCGCTGCGATTGATGCGCACCCAAAGGCGCTGTTTCTGCCCGGCCAGCCAGTCCAGCTTGGACTTGACGATCTCACGCGCCTCGACCTTCTGGGCCGGCGGCACGCTGTCCTCCAGATCCAAGATCAGCGCATCCGCTTTGGCTGTCACCGATTTCTCGATCCAGCCTGGCTTGTTGCCCGGCACGAACATCATGGATCGCATCGGTTTCATGGCACTAATACTCATCCTCGTCTCCTGGTAATGATTGCTGCCTTACAACCGTTAGATGAACGGCGAAAAATTTTTTGGGAGATCCCGTGGCCTTGATGCTAGGTGGACCAGGTGGTTTTACTCAAGTGTTGACTGGCGAACCGCCGATTCGCATTGCGCGAATCGGCGATGCACGGACGGCTTCAGCCCGCCGGATGGCGCCTCGGTAACCGTTGCAGGCAGCGAAACTTGGCCACCACCTCGTTGCGCTGGTTATAGGCCCGGCGCTCTAGTTCGATCAGGCCGGCGTCGGGGCGCGCGGGGTCGTCGCGCTTGTCCAGCACCTCGCTTTCAACATGGATGGTGTCGCCGATGAAGACGGGCCGCGTGAAGCGCACGTCGCTGAAGGCAACGGTGCCTGGCACCAGGCCCCCTGCCAGTCCGGCCGCACCGATGCCGCATGCCAGCCCCAGCAGGAGGATGCTGTTGACGGCACGCATGCCATATGGTGCGGCTTCGGCATACGTCTGGTCCACGTGCAATGGCTCCATGCCATAGGTCAGCGTGCTGAACAGGAGGCTATCGGCCTCCGAGATGGTCTTGCGGATGGCGTGGCGGCAGGCGCTGCCAATGACAAAGTCCTCGAAATAGCGGCCGGTCGCGGCGTCGGGCATGGGTGAAACCCCTTGAAACGCGGGACTTGCATGTGCATGCCACTATGCAGCGTCCCATTACGTTTCAAGGGTAATCAGCAGACGACGATACGCCAAGTTGTGTTCCGCGATGCGACGCTTCGCCAATCGCGATCCGGCATCGGGTGTGCTGGACGACTGGCTCAGGATGACGCCGGCTCAGGCTGCTCGGTCAACTGGCGGATCAGCGCGCGTGTCGCCGCCGTGATCGCCTTGCCGCGGCGCGTGCCGATCCGCACGCTGCGGGTCGTCCATGGCTCGGGAATCCGCAGCACTGTCGAGCGCGTGCTGGCCTCTAGCGACACCATGCACTCAGGCAGGATGGTGACGCCAAGGCCCGCCTCAACCAGGCTGCGCGCCGCCTCGGGACCATTGATCGTGAACTTGGGATGCACTACCTGGCCGATCTCGCGCGCAGCGCGGTTGACGTCGGACATCAGCGTGGTATTCGCGTGCATGGCGATGAACGGCTCGCGGATCAGGTCGGCCAAGGCCACCTCGGGCTGCTCGCCAAGCGGGTGACCATGCGGTACCAGCGCGACCAGGCGGTCGAGGCGGTACGGGAGGCTGTCCAGCGGTTCATCGTCGATATCCGGGCTGGCGATATACACCGACAGGTCGACATCACCCGCCACCACCGAACGCACCAGGTTGGTATTGGCGTCCTGTTTCAGTTCCAGCTCGACCAGCGGGAAGTTGCGGGAAAATTCGCCGATCTCGCGCGCCAGGTACTGGATGATGACGGCGCCTGTGGTGCCCACAGCGACATGGCCACGAATGCCTTCGGAGAATTCGCCGAGTTCCCGACGCATGTCCTCCAGGTTCTCGAACAGCAGGCGCAAATGGCGCGCCAGGACTTCGCCGGCAGCGCTCGGCGCCACGCCGCCGGGATTTCGCTCGAACAACTGCACGCCGGCAATGTCTTCGAGATCCTGGATGCGCTTGGTTGCCGCGGAGGCGGCAATGTTCTCGCGGATGGCAGCGCGCCGGATCTGGCGCTCTTCCACCACGGTGAGGAACAGCCGCAGGGTAAACAGGTCAACCCGCCGGGTCAGGCCATGCACGCTCAGCGTGCTCATTGTGTCTCCTTCGGTCGGGAACTGGTCTTTCGCCAAGCCAGGCGCCGCGCGCATGCTGCGTTGCAGCAGGAAGTGCTCGCGCCGCGAATCGTAGCACGAGTATACCGTCATGTCCGGCCGGCCTGCACGGCATTGGCACAGACGGAGGCGATGCCGGGCAGTGACCTGATCCTGTTTGCGGCATTCGCCGTGATCGTGGTGACGATGCTTGGCGCAGCAACCCGTCCGGGATCGCCCTGACACCAATCGACGAATAACCCGCTCACCCCGGGCACGGCTTGCGCTCACTGTACGGAACCGGAGTCCGTCTCGGATTGACAGCCCCAATGCTTGCGAGGAATCTGGTCACCTTGCCAGTGCATGTCGCCATCGACCGGGCGACGCATCAACGACACTTTTCCCAGGGGACGCACCTGTGACTACCAGCCAATCCGATTCCTGTTCGCCAGCCGACTGCCCACCCCTCGAGCAGGCAGTGGTTCGACTGATCCAGGACCTGACCTTCGACCACCTCGATGCGCCGGCGCATGCCGGCGTCAGCCGGCTCATGCGCGACCAGCTCGCGCTGCAGATCGGCACCTCGCAGATGCCCTGGTCGCGCCAGGTGCTGGCATTCGCCACCGGCCAGCAACGCCCCGGATGCAGCCGGGTGGCCGCCAGCACCGCTACCATGAGTGCCGCGGACGCCGCCTTCGTCAATGGCGCTTATGGTCATGGCTTCGAGTACGACGACGCCCACGGCGCCAGCGCCAGCCACCCCGGCAGCTGCGTGATTCCCGCGGCGCTCGCGATCGGCGAGGAACTGGGCTCGACCCTGGAGGAGGTCATCACCGCGATCGTTGCCGGCTACGAGGTCTACACCCGGATCGGCGTGCTGGCGGCGCCGGACCTGCTCAAGCGCGGATATCACCCGCATGCCATACTGTCTAGCTTCGGCGCCGCGGCAGTCTCGGCCAAGTTGCGCAGGTTCGACGCGGAAACCACGCTGCACGCGCTCTCCATCGCCCTGAGCCACGCGGGCGGCACGACCGAGTACACCTCCACCGGCGGCTCGGTCAAGCGGCTGCACGCCGGCATCGGGACGCGCAGCGGCATGATCTCGGCCGGCATGGCGCAGGCCGGCATCACCGGGCCGCGCGCCTTCCTGAGCGGCAACAAAGGCTTCTTCCGCACCCTCCTGCTGCGTGGCCCCGGCGATCGGGCCGAGGAGCGGTTCCGCCTCGACTCGCCCTTCGAAATCGGCACGGTCTGGCTCAAGGCGTACTGTGCCTGCTATTGCACCCATGCATATATCGACGCAATCCGCCCGTTCGCGGCGCGCCGTGCCGAGATTGCCGATATCCAGGCCCGTATCCATCCCGCCTTCAACGTGGTTGTCGGCACAGCCAACGCCAACGCGTACGAGCCGAAGAATATCGAGCACGTTCAGTTCAGCCTGCCAACGCAGATGGCGTTCGCCGTGCTCGGTATGGGCAATGGCTACAAGGTGCACCGGGACTACCTGGACGGCAAGCTCGACATGGGCCCGGTGAAGGAGGTGGCGCGCGGCATCGGCATCACCGAGGCGCCGGAACTCGAGCAGCGCTACCCCGGCAAGTTCGTGGCCGATGTCACGGTGACCTTCCGTGACGGCACATCCGAGCACGTATTCGTGGAAGATCCGATCGGTTCCCAGGCGAATCCCATGTCCGAAGCGGACCAGGACGCGAAATTCATGGAGCTGACGGTTGACGTGCTTGGCGAAGACCGGGCGCGGACGCTGCTGGCCACGCTCAGGACGATGGATCCGCGCATCAAGGCCGCAGACCTGATGGCCTTGACGCACTAAGCAATAGCATTAGGCAGGACGCGCGCCGACCCAACCCAGTGTGCCAGGTTGGCCCTCATGAAAGTCAGCAGGAGATAGCAATGCAGCAGGACCCCGTCAGCAGCCCGTCCGGGAGCGACGTCGACACCCTCACAAGATTGATGTCCGAGCGCTTCACGTGCCGCGCATACCTGGACAAAGCCGTGCCGGACGCGGTGATCCGAAGCATCGTCAACGTTGCCAAGAAGAGCGCATCCTGGTGCAACGTGCAGCCCTGGCACCTGGTCATCGGCTCGCAGGCGACCACGGAGCAGTTTCGCAATGCGCTGGCCGAGCACGCCGCCAGCTCACCCGAGGTCGATTCGGACCTGCCCTTCCCGGAAGAGTATCGCGGCGTCCACGCCCAACGCAGACAGGAAACGGGTTACCGGCTCTATGAAGCACTGGGCATCGAACGCCACGACCGCGAGCGCCGCGCTAGCCAGGGCTTCGAGAATTTCCGGCTGTTCGGGGCGCCGCATGTGGCCATCGTCACGATGGCTGCGGATCTGGGGCCGTACGCGGCTGTCGATTGCGGCGGGTTTATCGCTTCGCTCCTGCTGGCCGCGCACGCGCACGGTGTTGCCACCACGCCGCAGGGGGCGCTGGCACGGCACGCCAGGTTTGTGCGCTCGCATTTTGGCATCGGCGACGACCGCAAGATGATCTGCGCGATTTCGTTTGGCTACGCGGATCCCGATCATGCGGCGAACAGCTTCAGGACGAGCCGGGCGCCTGACGAAGAGATTATGCGGTTGGTGTAACTACCTGCGTTTTCGTGATAAAGCAAGCGAGCCGACCTGGTCGGCTCGTTCTCCTTGTCGGAGACTTATCGGCTGGCTTTCAGCCAGCTTTTGACTTGGCCTCCGTCAGGGCCACCAACCTCTTCCACCGCTCCAGCTCAGCCGGCGCACTGGCGCGAACCGCGGCGGCATCCGCGATATCGACCTCCAGCCCCTGCCCAATGCAGTAAGACTTAAAAGCGGGCGTCGCAGCCGCCGCAGTCATTGCCCTGGACAGCTGCGAGACGATGGCAGGCGGCGTGCCACGTGGAGCCATGACCCAGATCGGCGAGATCAGCTCATAGCCCTTCAGGCCGGCCTCGTCCATCGTCACGACACTCGGAAGCTGGCTTGAACGCTGCCGGCTGGTGACTGCCAGCACGCGCAATCGTCCCGCCCTGATCAGAGCCAGCGACGAGGCCACGCCCCCGAAGCCGACGTCGACCTGGCCGCTCGCCGTATCGACCGCGACCTGCGCCGGCCCCTTGTACGGGACGTGGGTCATATCAATGCCGGCCATGCTGCTCATCAGCGCCGCCGCCATGTGCGACGTAGTGCCATTTCCGGAAGACCCGAAGGACACGCTCCCGGGCTTGCGCTTCGCCGCCACGATGACATCCTGGACCGTGCCGAACCGCGAATTTGCCGCAGTAGTCAGCAGCAGCGCCGACATGCCCAGCCGCGCGACCGGTTCGAAATCCCTGACCGCATCGTATGGCGTCTTCTCGACCCACTGGTTCGAATAGTGCGCGGCGTACGTGCACAGCAGCGTGTAGCCGTCCGGTGCCGCCTTGGCCACGAAATCCGTGCCGATGATCCCGCTCGCGCCAAGGCGGTTCTCCACGACAAACGCGGTGCCCAGGGCCTTCGTCAGTTCGGCACTCATATAGCGCGCCACGACATCGCTGCCCGAGCCAGGGCTGACGGGCACGATGATTCGCACCGGGTGGGAGGGATAGGCCTGGGCGAGCACCGAAGCCGGGAACGATGCCGGCATAGCCGCCAGCGCCGGCAGCGACTGCAGGAAGGTGCGGCGCTTCAACATTGCGTTGCTCCATTCTGGATGCGGCCGGCGGCCGCCAGGTTGTCGAGTTCCTCCCTGGACAGCCATTCGGCCAGTGCCAGAGCGGCATTCTCCGGCGTTGCCGCGGCCGGGGGAACAGGATCGGCGGCGCAGGTACGAGAAAAGCGCGGCGCCGGGCGCGGCTGCATCACGCCATCCACCTCGACAAAGGTGCCGCGCGCCTTCAGGTGCGGATGTTCAAACGCCTCTTCCTGGTCGAGCACGGGCGCAAAGCATACGTCGCTGCCTTCGAGCAGCTCCGTCCACTGCGCACGGGTCCTCGTCCGGAACTGCGCCGCAAACACGCGGCGGGCGGTTGGCCAGTCAGCGCGGTCAGCCTGCTTGCCCAACGCCGATGGGTCCAACTCCAGTCGTACGAGCAGCTGTTGATAGAATTTGGACTCGATCGGGCCGATCGACACGTATTTACCGTCGGCGCACTCGTAGACATCGTAGAAAGGCGCCCCTGAATCCAGCAGGTTGGTGCCTCGTTCCGATCCGGTCAGGCCCGCAGCCCGTAGCCCGGTATGTACAGTCAGCAGCGACGCCACGCCATCGACGATTGCCGCGTCGACCACCTGGCCTTTGCCCGAGGAACGCGCCTCCAGGATGGCGCTCACGATGCCGAGTGCGGCATAGACCGAGCCGCCGGCATAGTCGCCGACGACATTGAGCGGCACCGTCGGCGGCTGGCCCTCACGTCCGATCGCGCTGAGCAGTCCGGTGATGGCGATATAGTTGATATCGTGCCCCGCGGTCTGGGCCAGCGGGCCATCCTGGCCCCAGCCCGTCAGCCTGCCATACACCAGCCTGGGATTGCGCGCGAGGCACGCCTCAGGCCCGAGCCCGAGCCGCTCGGTGACGCCGGGGCGGAATCCCTCGATCAGCGCATCTGCCTTGTCGATCAGCGTGCGAACCAGTTCCAGCTCGGCCGGATCCTTCAAGTCAGCCTGAATCGACTTTCGGTTGCGCAACACCAGATCAAACTGTAGCGGCCGCGACAGGCCCAGCCCCGACGGCTCCTTCCGGTCGACGCGGATGATCGTCGCGCCGAGGTCGGCAAGCAACATGGCGCAAAAGGGAGCCGGCCCGATGCCAGCCAGCTCCACGATGCGCACTCCAGCAAGTGGTCCCACGATGGTCTCCTGATAGCTATGCCCGGTTTCCGCGCGCCACCTGAAATGGGCGCGAGAGCGGTCCGTATTGCCGGGGGGGGTCTGCCTGACGCAGGCTCGCCGACGCCCCCCGCGCGTACTTCCGCCACATGCCGATCGTGCGCGCCCTCGCCCCGGAACTCAACTCGCCAGCCCATGCCGTTCCGTGCTTTGAGAGGCGAACGCCGCGCCTGCTCTCAAAGCACGGAACGGCACACCAGTGCCGATTGCCCAGCCCGCCGGCCGCGTCTATCGTCGAGGTATAAGAGAGGAGACACTATGTTCAGCAGAAGGAATTTCCTGAAATCACTAGCGTCACTAGGTGCCGTCGCCTGCGCGCCGTCGACCTTTGCGCAGCAATTTCCGTCGCGGCCGATCCGAATTGTCGTGCCGGCCTCCCCAGGCACGGCGGTCGACATAACTGCGCGATTCGTTGCCGAGGCCCTGGCAAAGAGCCTGAAAACCCCGGTCCTGGTGGACAATCGTGCCGGCGCTGGCGGGCTCATTGGCACGGATGCCGTGGCAAAGGCTCCCGGAGACGGCTACACGGTACTGTTCGCCGGTGTTCCCCACCTGACCACGCGCTGGTTTACCGACGGGCCGGTCACGTTTGACCCGGTCAAGGACTTCGCGCCAATAGCCAAGGTTAGCAGTTCCGCGCTGGGGATCGTGGTCAAGGCCGACTCGCCTTACAAGACCCTGGGCGACCTGATCGCGGCCATGAAACGCAAGCCGGGCGAGATCACATATTCATCTGGGGGAGCAGGCAGCACATCCCATCTCTGCTCAGTGATGCTGAATGACCTGACGAAGACGCGCGCCAAGCATATCCCCTACAAGGGCAACGGGCCTGCTGTGACGGACGTCATGGCCGGCCAGGTGGACTTCACCTGCCAGGGCGCGCCGAGCGTGGTGCCGATGATCAAGGCGGGCAAGCTTCGCGGCCTCGCCGTCACCAGCACCGGGCGCTGGGGCGAGATCCCGGACGTCCCGACATCCGCGCAAGCCGGGGTCGCGGGCTTCCAGGTCGCGTCGTGGATCGGCGCTCTGGCACCCGTTGCGACGCCGGCCCACATCGTCGAGCGCCTGTCCGAAGAGCTGGTGCGGATCGCTCAATCGCCCGCGTTCAAGGAGTTCTGCGCTCATCAGTCTATGTACGTCGATATCGCCGATCGGCGCCAGTTCCAGGCTGACTTGCCGAAGGAAGATGCGCACTGGAAGCACATCGCGCAGTTGTCGAAGGAGTCCTGAGCTCGCGGGCTTCTCTCTCCGCGAATTCAAAGTACAGGACAAACCGGGTTACGCATTTGACGCGGCGGTACTACCTCATGTGAAAGCTGGATGGCCAGGATGTCCCGCCATGGAGGCGTGCCAGCTAGCTGGCACGCACCGGTGTGGCGCAGTCCATCCAGAATTTCCGCCTGGTGCTACAGGCGACGGTGCTCGACAACATGCTGGCGGAGTCCACCGGCACCAGACCACCGGCTTCTGTGCCAACGGGCACCTGCGACCCGTCACGATGATGGGCGCGCTGACGATGAAGCCCCGCCTGCTGCTGGACGAGCCCGTGGCCGGCATGAACGACGTCGAGGCGGCCAGCCTCGGCTACGCCAGAGCGGTGCCATTTCCGGACCCGCCGGATGTGAATTGCCGACCTATTCCATGCCTGACCGTGTTCCGGTCCGGCCCTCCGGGCGTACTCCCACAAACGTTAGGTAGATTTTGCGCGTCCGATGAAGTAACTTCCATGGGGAGTATCCCCACAACCCTGCTAGGAAACCGGCTCAGGTCCTCATAAGTCATGACAAAACGCCAGGCCAACGCCACCACTGTGGACACCCGCGAGAATCTGATGCGCCTGGCGGCGCGCGCCTTTGGCACGCAAGGCTATGCCGCCACGACCATGCGCGGGATTGCCGATCAGGCCGGCATCGAAGCGGCCAGCATCTACTACCACTACTCCTCGAAGGAGGAGCTGCTGGACGCTGTGATGGAACACGGCGCCCAAAGCATCTTTACGCACACGCAGGCGCGCATCGCGGCGCTCCCGCCAGGCGCCAACGCCGAGCAGCGCTTCCGCGCCGGCCTGCTCGGCCTCTTCGGCGCAATGATCAAGTATGGCGACTACGCCCTGGCGCATGGACGCCAACTGGCCGAGTTGCCGGACAAGGTGCGCGAGCGCCATCTAAAGCGGCGGGCCCAGCATCAGGCGTTCTGGAGCGGCATGCTGGAAGACCTGCGCACCGAAGGACACCTGCGCGAGGACATCGACATCGCCCTGTGCCGCGTGTTCGTCCTGAGCACGATTACTTCAGTGCAGACCTGGTTCAACCCGAAGAAGGGTTCGCCCGAAAAGGTGATCGATGAACTCTGCACGATTCTGTTTGAAGGCGTCCGGCCTAAGCCGGTGCGCAAGCAGGCGCGGCAGGCGCAGGCCGTAGCTTCCTGAGCCAATTGCTGCAGCACCTCCCAATCGCCGATTGGGTTGTCCCCCTTCCGGACGCGGGAGGGGGAGAAAACCCTAAGCATGCAGGCATAGTCATCCTGCCTTCACCTGCGACAAAGCCACCAGCTTCTTCCAGCGCTCGAGTTCGGCCGGCGCATTGGCGCCGGCTTTGGCAGCGTCCTGGATGTCGACCTCCAGCCCTTGGCTGGTGCAGAACGCCTTGAACGCCGGCGCCGCAGCGGCTTTGGTCATGGCGTCGGACAACTGAATGACGATCGGCTGCGGCGTGCCGCGGCGGACAAATGCCCAGATCGGGGTGAGCAGTTCATAGCCTTTCAGGCCGGCCTCGTCCAGGGTGGGCGCGTCGGGGAAGAAGCTCGACCTCTGCTTGCTGGTCACGGCCAGCACCCGCAAGCGCCCCGCCTTCACCAGGGGCAGCGACGTGGCCACGCCGCCGAAGCCGGCGTCCAGCTGTCCGCCCGCCACATCGATCACGACCTGCGCCGGCGCCTTGTATGCAACGTGGTTCATCCGGATTCCGGCCATATTGCTCATCAGCGCCGCCGCCATCTGCGGCGTGGTGCCGTTACCGGGTGAGCCATACGACAGCCCGTCTGGCTTGCGTTTCGCGGCGGCAATGAGGTCCCGCACCGTTCGCAACGGCGAGTTCGCCGCAGTGACCAGCACCATCGCCGAAGTCGCCAGGCGCGCGATCGGCTCGAAGTCGCCGACCGCATCATACGGCGTCCTCTCCACGAACTGGTTCGAGTAGTGCGCCGCGTAGTTGAACAGGATCGTATAACCGTCGGCGGGCGCCTTTGCTACCAGATCTGTGCCGATGATCCCGCTGGCGCCCATGCGGTTCTCGACGACGAACGTCCCGCCCATCGTCTTCGCCAACTCAGCGCTCGTGTAGCGCGCAACGACGTCTGTACCAGAGCCCGGACTCAGAGGCACGATAAAGCGGACCGGGCGCGACGGGTAGGCCTGCGCGAATGCCGACAGGGGTAGCGTTGCCAGCGCGGGTAGCAACTGCAGGCAAGTACGGCGTGAAATCATTGCATGATGTCCTGTTGAATGAGCCGGCGGGGAATGGCTAGACGATCCCCGTTTCGCGCAATGCCTCGATCTCTTTTTGGCTGAGCTTGAGCAGCCTGCCGTAGATCTCCTCGTTTGCACCGCCCAGCTCCATAGCAGGCTGGTCGAACTGCGAAGGCGTCGCCGAGAACCGGATCGGCAGGCCCATGCCCACCGCGTCCACGGGGCCGAACTCGGGGTGGGCCAGGTTCATCAGCGCGCCGCTGTCATGCAGCCGCTGGTCGTGCAGCACCTCGTTGGGCTTGCGCACCGGCGCGCAGGGTATGCCGCGGTTGTCCAACAGTTCGCGCACCACCTCGGCCGAGCTGCGCTGCGTCGTCCAGCCTGCGATTGCCTCGTTGAGTACCGCGGCATTGCGCATGCGCGGCCCGCGGCCGCTGAACCGGGGGTCATCGAGCAACTCAGGCTGGCCGATCGATTCCAGCAGCCCGCGCATCCAGTCCGGCTGGAACGCGACAATCGCTACATGCCCGTCCAGCGTCGGGTAGACGCCGAACGGCGCAAGCCGGTCGTGGTAGTTGCCGGTGCGCGAGGGGTAGCCCTCCCGTCCCATGACGTCAAAGTGCTCTTCGGCCACCCACGACGCCAGGCAATCCAGCATTGACACTTGCACACACTGGCCCTCGCCGGTGCGGCCCCTGTGGATCAGCGCAGCCAGAATGCCGTTGACGACATACATCGGCGCGACGAGGTCCGCGATCGGCAGGCCGCAGCGCGTCGGCGGACCATCGGCGTAGCCGGTGACCTCCATCAGGCCGCTGAGCGCCTGGACGATGATGTCCATGCCTTTGAGTCCCGGGAAGGCACTAGGCTCGCCCATCGCCTTGACCGATGCATAGACGATGCGCGGATTGCGCTGCTTCACTTGCTGGTAACCCACGCCGAGCTTGGCGGTGGTGCCCTCGCTTAAGTTCTCGATCACCACGTCGGATTCCTCGGCCAGCCGCATGAACAGCTCGCGGCCCCGCTCCGATTTCAGGTCCAGCGTGATGCTCTTCTTGTTGCGCGCCCGGTTCAGGACCGTCAGCGATACCTCGTGGTCCTCGCGCTGGCCGAAGTGGATGCCATGGCTGCCCACGAACGGCGGATTGGTGCGTGCAATGTCGCCGCCACCCGGCGCTTCCACGCGGATCACCTCCGCGCCCATCCCGCCAAGCAACAACGAGCCATATGGCCCCGCAAGCGCCACGGTCAGGTCCAGTACACGGATCCCTTCGAGCGGACGTGATTGATTTGCTGGCACTACTGTCTCCTTTCTTGTCGGCCCACCGACATCCGGCCGGACCCTTATCACTTCAATTGCCTTACAACTGTTAATTACGCGTCGCCGCCACGCATTCCCTGCCTGGCTTGGCTCGAGCAGGCCCCCTTTGCTGTGCTTCAATGCTAGTGGAGCAAGCAGGTTGCGCTCAAGTAGTCACTGGCGAACCACCAGTTCGCATTGTGCGAATTGCTCGTGGTCCGAATCGTGCTATCAGACGATGCCGGCGTTGCGCATGGCTCGCACCTGTGATCGGTCGTAACCCACCTCAGCCAGAACTTCTTTGCTGTGTTCGCCAAGCGTCGGCAGCCGCCGCACAACATCGGGCGTGCTGCGCGCCAGGACTGCCTGCGGCGCAGTGCAATGCACGCTGCGGGAACCCGAGAGATGCGAGATGCGAAAGCTACACGCTCGCCGCAGCTCGCCCTTCCGCCACTGTACGGAACGCAGGCAAGCTATGCATTGACCTTCCCGTTCCCGTTTCCGAACATGGATGACACAAGCGCGCTCTGCCACACAAGGTGCCAGTAAGGAAAAGGAAATCCATGCAGGAGACAGGAATGACCCGTCAGTTTCACCGCCTGTGGGGCGGCATCATCATCGCGCTAAGCGCAACTACTGCGTTCGCAGCTGACGCCTATCCGAGCAAGCCCGTGCGGATCATCGTGAACTCGGCGCCCGGGGCGCTGCTCGACGTCACGACGCGATCCGTGGCGCAGCAGATGGCCGAAGACCTTGGCCAACCCGTCATCGTGGAAAACATGGCGGGTGCCGCCGGTATGCTTGGCATTCGTTATGTGAAGGCCCAGAAGCCGGACGGCTACACGATTCTCGCCACAGCCAACACACTCGCGCTGGCCCAAGCCACCAAGCTGGAACCCGGGTATGACCTGGTGCGGGACTTCACGGGCATCGGCATGATGAACAAGGCTCCGCTGCTGATGGTGGGCTTCTCCGCCCAGCCTGACAAGTCCTTGCCCCAGTTGGTTGCCCACGCGAAAGCCAGCCCGGGCTCGATGACCTACGCCACGGCAGGGGTCGGCACCAGTACCCATATGGCCGCTGCGCTGTTCGTGCACCAGGCGGGCATCAGGATGCTTCACGTCCCCTACAAGGGTAATGCCGGTGCCATGCCAGACGTGCTTGGTGGACGCGTCAACATGATCTTCGACGGTGTCAACTCTTCCGGGCCATACGTCCAGGACGGAAAGCTGCGCGCGTTCGCGGTCTCGTCACCCAAGCGCCTGCCGGCATTTCCCGATATTCCCACGCTGGCGGAGCAGGGCCTGCCCAACTACAGCTTCCATGTCTACATGGGCCTCGCGGCGCCCGCAGGTACGCCGGCACCCGTCGTCATGCGGCTTGCGAAGGCGTTGAAGGCTGCGCAAGCCAGTCAGGCCGTGCGCGAACGGTTCCGCAAGGACTGCGCCGAAGCCGGCAACATGTCTGCGGAGGAGTTCACAGCGTTCCTGCGGCACGACCTGCAGCGCAACATCAAGGTCGTTGCGGACCTGGGTATACCCAAGGAATAGATCAAACCACCGCCAGGCGTCCTTGCCGCGACCGGCACGTGCGCCGGCAACGGCGCCAAACACATCACCAAGAGAGAATGCAATGGCAGAAACCATCGTCCAGCAGCTGGCGGCCTTCACACAACAAAGCGGATACAGCACCCTGCCGCCGGCGGTCGTGAACGAATGCAAGCGCATTGTGCTCGATTCGCTGGGATGCGCGCTTGCCGCCGTCGACCAGCCAAAGGGCAAGATCGGGATCGACTACGGCACGCTGATGAGCGGGGCGGCGGGCAACGCCACCATCATCGGCACCGACCAGCGGGTGTCGGTCGTTGGCGCGGCCTTCGCCAACGGCGAGCTGATCAATGCCCTCGACATGGACGCTGTGGTGCCCCCGGGCCATGTGACACCTTATGTCCTGCCCGGCGCGCTGGCGGTCGGCGAAGCGATGGGGCTGTCCGGCCAGCACCTCATCGCCGCGCTGGCCGTCTCGCACGAGATGTCGTATCGGATCGGCAAGGCCATGGACTATCTGCGGGACACCAAGGACGGGAAGGTGTTGCCGCCAAAGATCTACGGCTATAGCAGCACCGTGTTCGGCGCGACCGCGGCCATCGTCAAGCTGAAGGGACTGGGCGCGGAGGCGACAGCGCATGCACTGGGGATTGCCGGCAGCATCAGTCCGGTGAACTCGCAGGTCGCCTGGTTCCAGCACGCGCCGAGTTCGACGATCAAGTACCTGCTTGCCGGTGCGCTGACGCAAGCGGCGATGACCGCCGCCCACATGGCAGAGTTCGGCCATCGCGGCGACCTGCAGATCCTCGATGACCGGGAATATGGCTTCCCGCGCTTTATCGGCACTACCCGCTGGGAACCGGACCGGATCCTCGCGGCACTCGGCGCCGACTGGCAATTCCCGACCGAGCAGGCCTATAAGCCCTATCCGCACTGCCGCATCCTGCATGCCCTGCTGGACAGTCTCAACGAGATCGTCGACCAGAACGAACTACGACCGGATGAAATCGATGGCATCAAGGTCTGGGTCGAGGGCTTCGTCGAACAGCCGGTATGGCTCAATCGCGATATCCGGCACGTCCACGATGCGCAGTTCAGCATTGCGCACGGCATCGCGCTGGGTGCGCATCGCGTGCCGCCGGGCAAGGCCTGGCAGGAACCGAAACTGGTCTTCGGTGAATCCGTGATGCGGCTGATGGACAAGGTCGAGCACGAGGTACACCCCGACTACGTGACGCTGCTGACCGGCCACGCAGCCAGCCGGCCGGCGAAGATTGAAGTATCAGCGCGCGGCAAAACCTTTGTCGGCGAGCGGCGCTATCCGAAGGGAAGCCCATCCCCCGACCCGGCCAGCTACATGAGTACGGAAGAGCTGGCGCAGAAGTTCCGCGAGAACGCGCGGCATGTCATTCCCGAAACCCAGATCGCGCGCGTCATCGATGCCGTGCTGGACCTGGAGAATGTCGGGAACATCGCTTCGATCCTTGCCGACTTGCGGCCCGGCAAGCAATAGGGCGCGTCTGCACCGCGTCCGGCGACGCGCGATCGCGCAGGTGGATCGGCGCGGAGGATCGTGCGGCGACGCAGCATGGAGAATTAAGTGGGCTTCATGTTGTCTCCTGACCGCCGTCACCGCCTGGCTGGCACGCTATACCGACACGCCGGCCACGCTGCAGACCTATCGGCGCGAGGTCGAGCGCTTGCTGCTGTGGGCCGTCCTGCAGCACAGCAAGCCGCTGTCGTCGCTCACCCATGAGGACCTGCTGCTGTACGAGCGTTTCCTGGCCGATCCCCAGCCCGCCTGGCGCTGGGTGATGGCGTCGCGCAAGAAGCTTGCGCGCGGCGCGCCGGACTGGCGGCCGTTCGCCGGCCCGCTCTCCCCGGCCAGCGCGCGGCATGCGATGGTGATCCTCAATACGCTGTTCGCCTGGCTGGTGGACGCCGGCTACCTCGCCGGCAACCCGCTGTCCCTGGCACGCAGCCGGCGCGGCCG